>NZ_AP022613.1:623713-935570 GCF_010730195.1 Mycobacterium conspicuum | reverse complement strand
TGGTCGCCTCGCCCGACTTCGTCGGCACATCCGAGGAACTCGCCGAGGTACTCCACGCCCACGCGGGCTTTCACCGCGTCGACGAGGTGGCCTTCGCATTGCCACACGGCTTTGACGAAGACGATCACGTACAAATCGTCACCGACATGGCCGAGAAACTCGGACCGAAGTTGGGATGGGCTCCAGGTCAGCAACATCATGAGCGAACACGCTTACAGCACAACCACATTCGCGGCGCGAGTGATCAAGAATGGACTGTCGGTGCAAAATAGCCTCACGTCGAATCGGGGTAGCTATCGACGTCTGTTAGGTGAATTCAGCGCAGCACTTTTCGAACCAGATTGGATCGCTGTGATGAATAATTCACTATCGCACCAACTTTCGGCGCTGATCGACAAATTTGACATCGGACGGTGAACAACCCGCAGGCGGGGATGGGAATCCTTTGTCGCCGCCGCGCGCATACTGACGTTGACCAGGACCGCGGCGGCGCTCAGCGCGGAGGATGCCGACCACATAAAAACCGATCGCCCTCGTACGTGTGAGGTTGCTGATCGATTAAGCACCACGGCGCAATGTCTGCACCGGCGGCTCGCGGTAGCGTGCGGCGTGTGCAGCAGCGAACCTACCGAGGTTGCTGAAGCCCCAGCGGTAAGCGACCGCAGCGACGGTGGCGGTCGATGGGTCGGATTCGAGCAAGTTCTGGTGGGCTCGGCGCAGCCGGACCTCGCGCACGTATGCCATCGGCGTGGTGCCCAGGTGACGCTGGAAACCGTGCTGGAGCGAACGCACGCTGACACAGCAGCGCGCGGCCAGCGTCGAGACCGTCCACGGTCGGTCCGGCTCGGCCTCGATGACGTCGATAGCCGCGCCGATCGCGCGTGGCGAAGGCTCGGGCGCCTCACCCGCCAAGGTCGTGCGGTATCGGTGATTCGCCATCAGCAAGAGACCACGGACCACGCTCTCGGCGAATGGCATCCCGACCATTGGTTCATGCAGGACACTCTGAGGCCGAAACAGCTGCTCGGTGAACACCGACACCATGGCAACCCAGCTGCGGACGGCTTGGCTCGCGGTTTGGATGATGGGTTCGAAGTCGATCTGGGAAGTTAACGAGCGCCCAAGCGCATCGGCGAGGGCATCTTCGACAGCGTGACGATCGATCATCACCGCCAGCAGACGACCAACGTAACCGTCCACGCCGGCGGTGCCCTCAGGCCGATACACCGCAACTGTGCCAGGCTCCGCGGCGAGGGAAAGACTGCCATCCGTCGCGGCAGACGAACCCGCGACCGGCAGAGTGACGTGATAGTGGGGACGCAATTCGCCCCCGTTCACCCATACGTTGTCGGGAAAATCCACATCCAGCACCGTAATTGGGCCCAACCGACGCATACGATGCGTCATCGAAAACGAGTTTGTGGCTCCGAGTGGCCCGATCTCGGGCCACCAGTAGGCCGATGATTGCATCTGGCTCTTCCGCAACTCGGCGAAGTCGTCCAACGACCGCACCGAAACCCACGCGTTGTCATCGTTAGTCATCGCGGCAGCTGTTGTCTGGTTTGCCATGGCGGGACTCGCTTTCGGCACGGCTACGCAGTCGTGGGGATCATCAGGTTCGTCGCGCGCCGCTGGACCGCTCTGCGGCGCAACGTCTCGGTAGGAGTCTCACGATAACGAGCCGCATGCGCCGCGGCAAACCTGCCGAGGTTGCCGAAGCCCCAGCGGTAGGCAACCGAAGCCACGGTAACCATCGATGGGTCGGACCTCAGCAAAGTTTCGTGGGCCCGGCGCAGTCGGACCTCGCGCAGATATGCCATCGGCGATGTGTCCAGATGGCGCTGGAACCCGTGCTGCAACGTACGGACGCTTATGTGGCTGCGTGCGGCGATCGAGGACAGCGTCAAAGGCAAGTGTGCTTCCTCTTCGATGATGTCGAGGGCGTGACGAATCGCGCGCGGTGCCGCCAGCCGTACGTCGGCGGTCAGGGCGTCGAGGTGGGGATGCTCGGCCGCGAGCAAGAACCCGCGCACCAGGCCGTCGACGAAGGGCAATCCGACGAGCGGTTGGTTCAGCACGCTGTCGGGCCGGAAGAACTGCTCCTTGAACGACACCAACATGTTGATCCAGCTCTGAGTCGGCTCGGCATGGGTCGGCAGCAGGGGCGTGAAGTCGACCTGAGACGTCACCTGCCGACCAAGCGCGTCGCTGAGAGCGTCATCGAGCGCGGACCGGTTGATCTTGAAACAGATGATTCTGCTTCCCGCGTCCCATTGGCCTTTGCCGAGACCCTCCGGCGCGAACACGGCCGCACTCCCCGGACCGCCGATGACAACGCTGTCCGCGTGTTCGACCTCGGTGCGGCCCGCCTGCACCACAATCACGCGATAGCTGCCGCATACTTGACCGCCGTCCATGGGCAGATCGGATCCGACGGCGATTTCGGACAACGTGACCGGACCCATCCGACCCACCCGCTGGGCCAGTGAAAACGAATCGGGATCGGCCAACAGATTCAGGTGTGGTCGGCCGCAGCAGACCCGGGCAAAGTCGTCGAATTCCTTTGCTGCTGTCCATATGTGCGGCTCGGACGCGTCAGCTGTCGGCCCCTTGGTCTTCTGGTCGTCGTTTGCCATCGTCCGTGCGCTTCCTCTCGACACCTGCGCACGCGACGCTAGCGCCGCTGACTTTGCTGCGCTATGCGGCTGGAGGATGTCTGCGCGATCTGGCCAGAGGCGTGCGCGAAGTGGCCAGGGCTCGCCTAAAGCGCCTCACCGGCCTGCGTAGGCGACACGCCATCCTCGTCTTATCACATCGGCTGTGGTCCAGCTCAACGCTGGATTACCTTGAGCCCGTTGACAACCGGGAATCGCACTTGGACCATCCTTGCCGGTTCGAACTATCAGCGCCCGGCGCTGCCAGAAAGGCTCGTTGTGTCTCTGCGAGACTCCAGCCGGCAGCGGCGCGACGGGGCGAACCGATCATGCTGAGCGACGGAGACAGCGGCCTACCGCTTGCTACCAGCCATGCCTAGCCCGGCAGCACCGGCACGGCGCCGGGCACCGTCAGCCCCGCCACCGCCGACCAGCCCTGCTCGTTTTGCGCGACGGACGCCGAATACTGAAGCACCCCTTCCAGACCCGCGACGTACACCGTCGACGGGTTGGCCGCGATCCCCAACAACGGAACCTGCAGACCGCGCGACGGCGCATCGGAGTTCACCCCGTCGAGGTTCACATACGACACCGGGTGCGCGGCGTCGGTGCGGGTGACCACGATGTCGTCGCCGGTCCGCCAGGACAACGACACCACCGAGGTGCCCAGCCCGAAACCGAGGCGCCGCGGGTAGGTCAGGGCGAACTGCCCAGCCTGGGTCTGCTCGACGCTGGCCAGGATCACCTGGCCGCCGATCACCATGGCGGCGCGGGTGCCGTCCCGCGACAGCTGCAGGTCGGTGATCGGCCCGGGGAAGCTGCTGGCCACCGCCGCCGAATCCACCGGGATGCGCGCGGGCTGACCCGAGGCCGGTTCCTGAATCGCCCGCAACACATTGTTGGTGTCGACCACCACCCAGACCGCGTCGTCGAGCGACCAACTGGGCCGCGAAAGGCTGTGTCCGTCGGCGGATTGCACCGCCTCGGCACCGAGATCGCCGATCCACAGCGACGCCGCCATGTCCGGTTCGCCGCGTCGCAACGTCACCACGGACGCCACCTGGCGCCCGCTGCGCGACAGCGCGGCCCCGGTCTGGTCGCCCATGCGACCGAAGGCCCCGGGCACGTTGTTGGCGTGCTGCCCGTCCAACGCGACCAGTGACCCGTTGATCAACGCGTGCAGGCCCGCGCCCGCGCCGTCGGCCACGCCCGGGTCGGTGGCCGCGACATCGGAGGTGGTCCAACCGTCGGCGAACCTGTCGTCCAGCGGTGCGCCGTCGGCGTTGATCACATAGGGTCCCCGGATGTCCGCGCGGGCCAGCGTCCAAATGATCTGCGCCGCAAGCAATTGCCTGCTATGCGGATCGGTGGTGGACAGCTTCTGCAGCTCGATGCGCGCGCCGCCGTAGCCCCGCCCGATCCCGCTCTTGCCGCCGTCGGCGCGGGTCACCGGCCCGCGCAGCCGCAGCGGCGGGGCGAGCAGGTTGCGGACGGTGTGCGCCATTTCCGGTCGCGGACCGGCCAGCAATTTGGAGACCAGCTCGGTGGCCAGCTGATCGTGGTCGGCGACCGCGACGTAGCGCGGATCGGGGACCACGGTCTTGCCGGTCGGGTCGGCGAAGTACAGCGTGTTGCGTTTGTAGGTGGACTGGAACTGTTGCCAGTCCAGGAAAACGCCGTTGGGCAGTTTGTCGATGCGCCAGCCCCCGGACGTCTTGACCAACTCGATCTGTCCGGGGTCGGGCAGCACCCCTTCGGCCGTTACGAACACCCCGACGTCGGACAACGAGCCCAGGATGTCGGCCCGCATGGTCGCCGAAACCCGTTCGGCGCCACGGGTTTCCACGAAGACGACGTGGTCGATCAGCAGGGCGCTGCCGGCGTCGTCCCATGCGTTGGACGCCGACTGGGTGAGGAACTGACGCGCCGCCAGGTGCCGGTTGGCGGGATCGGCTGTGGCCTTGAGGAATTCGCGCAGCAGCACGTCGGGGTCCATGCCCGGGGTGGGTTTGGGCAGGTTCGACGGCGCCGGTCGTTCGACGGTGCCGATGGCCTGCGGGGCCGACGAGCTCGGTATGCCGGCGCAGCCGGCCAGCAGCACGGGCGCCAGCAGCAACGTCAGGAGTTTCCTGCGCATCTACCCGCTCCAGTCGGCGGGCTCGGGCTGGCGTTGACGGTCGCCGTCCGGCGGCGCGGCCGGTTGCGGGGCTGGCTGCGGCACCGGTTGCGGGATTGGCTTCATGGGCAGCGGGCTGGTGGTGACCTTGTGGCCGCGCACCAGCGGCAGCGTCAGCCGGAAGCAGGCGCCCTCGCCCGGCTCGCCCCACGCTTCGAGCCGGCCCTGATGCAGTCGGGCGTCCTCGACGCTGATCGCCAGGCCCAGCCCCGTTCCGCCGGAGCGCCGGACCCGGGACGGGTCCGAGCGCCAGAACCGGCTGAACACCAGCTTCTCCTCGCCGGGCCGCAGCCCCACCCCGAAGTCGCGCACCGTGACCGCGACCGTGTCCTCGTCGGCGGCCATCCGGATCTGCACCGGCTTGTGCTCGGCGTGGTCGATGGCGTTGGCGATCAGGTTGCGCAGGATCCGCTCCACCCGGCGCGGATCGACCTCGGCGATCACCTCTTCGGCGGGCATGTCCACCCGCAACTCGATGCCGGCGTCCTCGGCCAGGTGGCCAACGTTGCCCAGCGCGCTTTGCACCGTGGTGCGCAAATCGACTGCCTCGACGGACAATTCGGCCACGCCGGCGTCGTGCCGCGAGATTTCCAGCAGGTCGTTGAGCAGCGTCTCGAAGCGGTCCAGTTCGTTGACCATCAGCTCGGTGGACCGGCGCAGCGCGGGGTCGAGATCGTCGCTGTGGTCGTAGATCAAATCCGCGGCCATCCGCACGGTGGTCAGCGGCGTGCGCAGCTCGTGGCTGACGTCGGAGGTGAACCGGCGCTGCAGGTTGCCGAACTCCTCGAGCTGGGCGATCTGCCGGGACAGGCTCTCGGCCATGTCGTTGAACGACACCGCCAACCGGGCCATGTCGTCCTCGCCGCGCACCGGCATTCGCTCGGAGAGGTGTCCCTCGGAGAAGCGTTCGGCGATGCGGGAGGCCGACCGCACCGGGCCGACCACCTGACGCGACACCACCACCGCGATGCCGGACAACAGCACCAGCAACACCAGGCCGCCGGTGGCCATCGTGCCCCGCACCAGCGTGACGGTGGCCTGCTCGTTCTTCAGCGGGAAGATGAGGTACAGCTCCAGGTTCGCCACCGGCGACGACGTCGGCGTGCCGACGATCAGCGCCGGCCCGGAGAAGCCCTCGGTGTGCACCGTGGCGTACTGGTAGGCCGCCTGCCCCGCTTTGACGAAGCCGCGCAACGCGTTGGGCACCTGATCGACGGGCCCGGCCGAGCTGGCCGCGCGCGGGCCGTCACCGGGCACCGTTAGCACCGCGTCGAAGGCGCCGGCGAGACCCGCGCCGGAGGCCGGGTCGGTTTTCGACGTCAGCGTGTTGCGGGCCAGCTGCAGGCTGCTATCCAGGGACCGGGTCTCCTCGCCGTTGACGATCCCGCTGACGGTGCTGCGCGCCCGTTCGATCTGCTCGACGGCGGCCTTGACCTTGACGTCGAGCACGCGGTTGGTCAGCTGGCTGGTCAACACGAAGCCGAGCACCAGGATCACGACCAGCGATAGCCCCAGGGTCAGCGCCACGACGCGCAACTGCAGCGATCTGCGCCAGGCGGTCGCCACGGCTCGGCTCACCGCACCCACGGCGCTGGCCATAGGGCCGGTGCGCCCCCAACGACTACGAGTCCGTTGGCGAGAGCCCCACCCCATCAATGGCGGGGCTCTGCATCGTCGCGGATCACGGAGGTCCGGCCTTGTATCCCACTCCTCGAACGGTCAGAACCACGGTCGGGTTCTCGGGGTCTTTTTCGACCTTGGCCCGCAGACGCTGGACGTGCACGTTCACCAGGCGGGTGTCCGCCGGGTGCCGGTATCCCCACACCTGTTCGAGCAGCACATCACGAGTAAACACCTGGCGCGGTTTGCGCGCCAATGCGACCAGCAGGTCGAACTCCAGCGGTGTCAGCGAGATCTGCTCGCCGTTGCGGGTGACCTTGTGCGCCGGCACGTCGATCTCGACGTCGGCGATGGACAGCATCTCGGCCGGCTCGTCGTCGTTGCGGCGCAGCCGGGCCCGCACCCGGGCCACCAGCTCCTTGGGCTTGAACGGCTTCATGATGTAGTCGTCGGCACCCGACTCCAGCCCCAGCACCACGTCCACGGTGTCGGTCTTGGCGGTGAGCATGACGATCGGCACCCCGGAGTCGGCGCGCAACACCCGACAGACGTCGATGCCGTTCATGCCGGGCAGCATCAGGTCCAGCAGCACCAGATCGGGGCGTAGCTCGCGCACCGCGGTCAGGGCTTGCGTGCCGTCGCCGATGACTGCGGTGTCGAAACCCTCCCCGCGCAGCACGATGGTCAGCATCTCGGCCAGCGAAGCGTCGTCGTCGACGACGAGAATCCTTTGCCTCATGGAGTCCATGGTGTCACCAGATCGGGACAAATTCGGCGCACCACACGGGCGTTTCGTGCCCGATAGCGCCAAATCGTGACATTTCTGTGCTAATTGGCCGACTGTTGGCCAACTATTGGCCCGCGAAAGTGGCCGCCAACCGGGCCGCGTCGACGTCGGCGTCGACGACCAGCCATCGCCCGCCCCAACTCGCGGCGGCCAGTCCGGCATACACCGCGCCGGTGCGCCGCTGAAGTCCGTCGTCCCGTTCGTAGGCGTCGCGCGCGCGGTCCGGTTCGCTCTCGGCGCGGCTGCGGGCCCGCTGCCCGGCGAGCTCGGCGGGGACGTCGAGCAGCACCTGCCAATCCGGTCGGGGCAGCCCGAAGCGTTGATACTCCAGCGCGCCCACCCACGCGACCGCCTCCCCCGCCGCGTCCTGATGCAGGCGCGCCGCGGTGTAGGCCGCGTTGGAGGCGACGTAGCGATCCAGGATCACCACGTCGTGCTCACGGCCCAACGCCTCGATCTCGGCGATCGCGCCGGCGCGGTCGAGCGCGAACAGCATCGCCATCGCATGCACCGACGACGCCAAGTCGCCGTGCTGACCGTGCAGCGCCTCGGCCGCGATGTCGGCGGTCGTCGACCGCCCGTACCGCGGGAAAGCCAGGGTGGCCACGGATTTTCCGGACGCCTCGAAGGCGCTGCGCAGCCCGTCGGTCAGCGTGCGCTTGCCGGAACCGTCGACCCCTTCGATCGCGATCAGCACACTCAGTAGCGGTAGTGGTCCGGCTTGTAGGGGCCCTCGACGTCGACACCGAGGTACTCGGCCTGGTCCTTGGTCAGCTTGGTCAGCTTGCCGCCGAGGGCCTCGACGTGGATGCGGGCCACCTTCTCGTCGAGGTGCTTGGGCAGCCGGTACACCTCGTTGTCGTACTCGTCGTTCTTGGTCCACAGCTCGATCTGGGCGATCGTCTGGTTGGCGAAGCTGTTGCTCATCACGAACGACGGGTGGCCGGTGGCGTTGCCCAGGTTGAGCAGCCGGCCCTCGGACAGCACGATGATCGACTTGCCGGTCTCCTTGAACGTCCACAGGTCGACCTGCGGCTTGATGTTGAGCTTCGTCGCACCGGAGCGCTCCAGCGCGGCCATGTCGATCTCGTTGTCGAAGTGGCCGATGTTGCCCAGGATGGCGTGGTCCTTCATCGCCTTCATGTGCTCGAGCGAAATGATGTCCTTGTTGCCGGTCGCGGTGACGACGATGTCGGCCGTGGCGATGCCGTCCTCGACGGTGACCACGTCGAAGCCCTCCATCAGCGCCTGCAGCGCGTTGATCGGGTCGATCTCGGTGACGCTGACCCGGGCGCCCTGACCCTTGGCCGCCTCGGCGCAACCCTTGCCGACGTCGCCGTAGCCGCAGATCAGCACGTTCTTGCCGCCGATCAGCGCGTCGGTGCCGCGGTTGATGCCGTCGATGAGCGAGTGCCGGGTGCCGTATTTGTTGTCGAACTTGGACTTGGTCACCGAGTCGTTGACGTTGATCGCCGGGAAGGCCAGGTCGCCGGCCGCGGCGAATTGGTAGAGCCGCAGCACGCCGGTGGTGGTTTCCTCGGTGACGCCCTTGACCGACTCGGCGATCTTGGTCCACTTCGTCTTGTCGGTCTCGAAGCGGTTGCGCAGTACGCCCAGGAAGACCTTCCACTCGGCGGGGTCGTCGTCCTCGGCGGGCGGGACGACGCCGGCCTTCTCGTACTGCATGCCGCGCAGCACCATCATGGTGGCGTCACCGCCGTCGTCGAGGATCATGTTGGCCGGCTTGTCCGGGTCGGGCCAGGTCAGCATCTGCTCGGCGGCCCACCAGTACTCCTCGAGCGTCTCGCCCTTCCACGCGAACACGGGCACTCCCTTGGGCTCTTCGGGAGTGCCGTGCTTGCCGACGACGACGGCCGCGGCCGCGTGGTCCTGGGTGGAGAAGATGTTGCACGAGGCCCAGCGCACCTCGGCGCCCAGCTCGACCAGCGTCTCGATCAGCACGGCGGTCTGGACCGTCATGTGCAGCGAGCCGGAGATGCGGGCGCCCTTCAGCGGCTGCACTTCGGCGTATTCGCGGCGCAGCGACATCAGGCCGGGCATCTCGTACTCGGCCAGGTCGAGTTCCTTACGGCCGAAATCCGCCAGCGACAGGTCGGCGACCTTGAAATCGATGCCGTTGCGGACGTCGGCGGTGAGCGAACTTTCGGTCGTCGTCATGGGCGGGCTCATCCTTTTACTTAGCCTGGGTATGTTCCGCCGCCACTCTAGTCGGTGCGATTTAAGGCCCGGTGTCGATCACCCCATGGCGCTCCACGAACGGCGCCAACAACCGGGCCAGGTCCGCCGCGACGTCGTGATCGGATTCGGGCGGCATCGACACATAGCTCAGGCACAGCCGCACGATGGCCCGCGCAATCACGCCGGCGTCCTCGTCGCTGATCGCGACCCAGGTCTGGTTGAACGCCGACACCAGTCGCGCCGAGGCGCGGGTGATGATGGGCGCGCTGTCGGTGGTAATGAGCTGCAGCAGATCGGGTTTGGCGACGCCGGTGAGCAGGGAGATCACCAGCGGGTCGGCGGCCGACTCGGCGAAGAACTCGCGAAAACCCTGCAGCAGCGCCGTGTGGATATCGCCGACGTTGGCGTCAACGGTGTCTTTGATGGTGTCGACCAGGCGATCGGCCAGGCGCAGGGCGTAACCCTGCGCCAGGCCCTGCCGCGAACCGAACTCGTTGTAGATCGTCTGCCGGCTGATGCCCGTGGCGCGGGCCACGTCCGCCAGCGTGATCGCCGACCAGTCCCGGGTCAGCAGCAGGTCGCGCATCGCGTCCAACACGGAGTCCCGTAACAGGGCCCGTGAGGCCTCGGCGTAGGGCATCCGCTTCACAGGCGCGACAGTATCGGTCACGGCCGCGCCACTTCCACCATGACGAAGTCCGACTTGGCCGCGCCGCAGTCCGGGCAGCTCCAGTCGTCGGGGATGTCGTCCCAGCGGGTGCCCGGTGCGATGCCGTCCTCGGGCCAGCCCAGCGCCTCGTCGTACTCGAAGCCGCACTGGACGCACTGGAAGAGTTTGTAGTCGCTCATGAGGTTGCTCCCATCGGTATGAAATCGGGCTTCTCGCGCACGGCGCAGTCGGGACAGCACCAGTCGTCGGGAACCTGCTCCCACGGCGTACCCGGCGGAAAGCCTTCGCGCGCTTCGCCTTTGGACTCGTCGTAGACGTACTCGCAGACGGGGCACTGGTACGCCTTTGGGTTCATGCCCCCCTCCCGTGCCGGGCCAGCAGCTTGGCCGCCACGCGTGGCTGCAGGTTGACCCGGGTGATGTCGCCGTCGTAGTGGTCGAGCACCCGGTGGTCCATCACCTTGCGCCACAGCGGGGGGAAGTAGGTCAGCGAGATCATCGACGCGTACCCGCTGGGCAGGTTGGGCGAGCCCGCCATGCTGCGCAGCGTCTGGTAGCGGCGGGTGGGGTTGGCGTGGTGATCGCTGTGCCGCTGCAGGTGGTACAGGAACAGGTTGGTGACGATGTGGTCGGAATTCCAGCTGTGCACCGGCGCGCAGCGCTCGTAGCGGCCGCTAGCGTTCTTCTGCCGCAGCAGCCCGTAGTGCTCGAGGTAGTTGACGGTCTCGAGCAGGCTGAAGCCGAAGACCGCCTGGATGACGACGAACGGGATCAGCGCCGGGCCGAAGACCGCGATCAGCACGCCCCACAGCACCACCGACATCGCCCAGGCGTTGAGCACGTCGTTGGATAAATACGTCTTGGGGTTCCACGGGTTGCGCCCGAGTCGGCGGATGCGCTGCGCCTCCAGGTGCACGGCCGAGCGCAAACTGCCGAAAACGCTGCGGGGCAAGAACTCCCAGAACGTTTCGCCGAAGCGGGCGGACGCCGGGTCTTCGGGGGTGGACACCCGCACGTGGTGACCGCGGTTGTGCTCGATGTAGAAGTGGCCGTAGCAGGTCTGCGCCAGGGTGATCTTGGCCAGCCAGCGTTCCAGCGAGTCCTTCTTGTGTCCCATCTCGTGTGCGGTGTTGATGCCCACCCCGCCGAGCATCCCGACCGAGAGCGCGAGCCCGATCTTGCCGACCCAGCTCAGGCCGCCGCTAAAGCCCAGCCACCCCAAGTTGTCCGCCGTGAACAGGTAGGCGCCGAGGAGCACGCTGAGGTACTGGAACGGGATGTAGATGTAGGTGCAGTAGCGGTAGTACTTGTCGTTTTCCAGCCGCTGCATCACCTCGTCGGGCGGGTTCTGCCCGTCGGGTCCGAAGAACAGGTCGAGCACGGGCAACAGGATGTAGAGCAGGATCGGCCCGATCCACAGCGGTACCTGTGCGGCGCCATGCCAGCCTGCGCGGTTCATGCCCCAGACGATCGGCAGCATGACGAACAACGCCGTCGGGGCGATCAGCCCCATGAGCCACAGGTAGCGCTTCTTGTCGCGCCATTTGGTTGCGGGTGCTTCGCGGGTGAGCTGTGTGGTCATGCGTTGGACAATATATGGCTTTGCGTCTTGTGTCTAGACATAGAGCCATAGTTTGTAAAGCGTCCTAGGCATCGAAACTGCGCTCAGAGCGCAAATTCGTCGATTTTTACGCGCTGGACGCAGTCTCGGTGGCCGAAGAGGGGGCCGCGCGGTCTTGCCGCCGGCCCTGCGCCGAGTGCCGCAGCCCATAGCCCAGGTAGATGGCGGTTCCCACCACCAGCCAGACACCGAAACGCACCCAGGTCAGCGTGGTGAGGTTCAGCATCAGCCAGGCGCAGGCACAGATCGAGGCGATCGGGAGCCAGGGCACGCCTGGAGCCTGGAACCCACGCTCCAGATCGGGCCGGGTGCGGCGCAGCACGATGACCCCGGCGGACACCAAGACGAACGCGAACAGCGTCCCGACGTTGACCATCTCCTCGAGCTTGCTGATCGGGAACAGCGCCGCCGTCGCCGCCACCACCACCGCGACCAGCACGGTGATCCGCACGGGTGTCCCCCGCGCCCCGGTCTTGGCCAGGCCGCGCGGCAACAGCCCGTCGCGCGCCATCGCGAAGAGCACCCGGCACTGCCCGAGCATCAGCACCATCACCACGGTGGTCAGCCCCGCCAGTGCGCCGACCGCGATGATCTTGCTTGCCCAGGTGATCCCGTTGGCCGTGAACGCCGTGGCCAGGTTCGCCGAGCCTCGGCCCCCGACGGTCTTGAGCTGGGTGTAGGAGACCATGCCGGACAGCACCACCGAGACCGCGACGTACAGCACGGTCACGATCGCCAGCGACGCCAGGATCCCCCGGGGGACGTCGCGCTGCGCGTTCTTGGTCTCCTCGGCCATGGTGGCCACGATGTCGAAGCCGATGAACGCGAAGAACACGATCGACGCGCCCGCGAGGACGCCGTACCAGCCGTAATGGCTGCTGTGCGCGCCGGTCAGCAGCGACAACACCGACTGGTTGACGCCCTCGGCGTCGCGGCCGGCTTCCGGCTTGGGAATGAACGGCGAGTAGTTGGCGGACTTGATGTAGAAGGCGCCGACCACCACCACCAGCAGGACCACCGACACCTTGATGGCGGTGATCACCTGGGAGAACCGCGACGACAACTTGGTGCCCAACGCGATCAGCGTCGACACCGCGGCGACGATCAGCAACGCGCCCCAGTCGACCTGCATCGCCCCCAGTTTGACTGTGCCGCCGGCGAATCCGAACACCGTGCCCAAGTAGCTGGACCAGCCCTTGGACACCACGGCCGCGCCGACCGCCAATTCCAGCAGCAGGTTCCAGCCGATGATCCAGGCGATGAATTCACCGAACGTGGCGTAGGAGAAGGTGTAGGCGCTGCCCGCAACCGGCAGCGTCGAGGCGAACTCGGCGTAGCACAGCGCCGCCAGTGCGCAGGTCGCGGCCGCGATCACGAAGGAGATCCAGATCGCCGGGCCGGTGATGTCGCCCGTCGTCGACGCGGTGACGGTGAAGATGCCCGCGCCGATCACCACGGCGACACCGAACACCGCCAAATCCAGCCAGGTCAGGTCCTTGCGCAGCTTGGTGTCCGGCTCGTCGGTGTCGGCGATCGACTGTTCGACCGACTTGGTGCGCCATCGACCGGCCATAGGTCCGCACAGTACTGGGTACTCTGCGGCAATGCCGGTTAGCGCGCGGAACTCGAGCGACCACGCCGTGGTGATCGGAGCCAGCATCGCCGGATTGAGCGCCGCGCGCGTGCTGGCCGACCGCTACGACCGCGTCACCGTCTACGAGCGCGACGAGTTGCCGGACGAACCGGCAAACCGCGCGACGGTGCCGCAGGATCGGCATTTACACATGCTGATGGCCCGGGGAGCGATCGAGTTCGAGAACCTGTTTCCCGGGCTGCTCAAGGACATGGTCGCCGCGGGGGTGCCGATCCTGGAAAACCGGCCGGACTGTATCCACCTGGGCGCCGCGGGGCACGTCCTCGGGACGGGACGCACCCTGCGCGACGAGTTCACCGCCTACGTGCCCAGTCGGCCGCACCTGGAGTGGCAGCTGCGCCGCCGGATCGGCGAGCTCGGCAACGTCGAGATCCAGCGGCGGTCCGTGCAGGAGCCCATCTTCGACGCGGCGCGGCAACGCGTGACCGGCGTGCGGTTGGACATTGGCGATGCCGCGGAAATCGTCGACGCGGACCTCGTCGTCGACGCGGCGGGCCGCGGGACCCGACTGCCGGTGTGGTTGGCGCAGTGGGGGTTTGAGAAACCCGTCGAGCAAACCGTGGACATCGGCATCAACTACGCCACCCAGCAGCTCCGCATCCCGGACGGCCTGATCGCCGAGAAGGTGGTGATCGCCGGCGCCTCCCACGACAAGTCCCTGGGCCTGGGCATGCTGTGCTACGAGGACGGCACCTGGGTGTTGACCACCTTCGGCGTGGCCGGCATCAAGCCACCGGACGCGTTCCCCGGGATGCTGGCGCTGGCCGCCGAGCTGCTGCCGGCCCACCTCAGCGACGCGGTGTCCCGGGCCGAGCCGCTGGGCGACCCGGCGTTCCACGCGTTTCCGGCCAGCAAATGGCGCCGCTACGACAAGCTGGACCGCTTCCCCGCCGGGATCGTCCCCGTCGGTGACGCCGTGGCCAGCTTCAACCCCACCTTCGGGCAGGGCATGACGATGACGGCACTGCAGGCGAGCCATCTGCGGCGCGCGTTGCGGTCCCCGGATGCCGACCTGGCCCGCCAACTCAACCGCGCCACCGCCAAGAGCACCTACCCGGTGTGGATGATGAACGCCATCGGCGACATCACCTTTCACCACGCGGCGGTGGAATCCATTCCCTGGTGGTGGCGGCCGTCCGGCAAGCTGTTCGACCAGTTCCTCGGGGCCGCCGAAACCGAACCCGTGCTGGCCGAATGGTTTCTGCGGCGGTTCTCGCTGCTCGACAGCCTCTACATGGTGCCGCCGCCGCGGATCATCGGCCGCGCCATCGCGCACAATCTGCGGCTGTGGACCAGGGAGCGCACGCGCCGGGTGGCCAACGACCGGGCGGTCACAACCCGATAGTCGCCCGAAACAACTTGGCGGGCTCGGCCGCAACCAGCCGAACCGGGCCGTCGTCGGCCGCCACCCAGGCGGCCATGCCGCGTTCCAGCGTGAGCGACTTGGACTTGGCGTGCACCGTCGTGGCGCCCTCGACGGACAGCAGAATCTGCGGGCCCTCGTGATGCGACGGCGCGTCGACCTCGTGGCCGAGATGGTCGCCGTCGAGCGTGATCAGCGCGGCGGCGAACTCGTCCGTCGGGGTCTCGTAGATCAGCTCCAGCCCCTCGCGGCGGGTGGGTGCGCGCAGCCGCTCCTCGGTGGTCGGGGTGAAGTCCAGCACCCGCAGCAGCTCGGGCACGTCGACGTGTTTGGGGGTAAGGCCGCCGCGTAACACGTTGTCGGAGTTGGCCATTATCTCCACACCGACGCCGCGCAGATAGGCGTGCAGGTTGCCGGCGCTCAGGAAGATGGTGTCGCCGGGGGCCAGGCTGATCCGGTTGAGCAACAGCGCCGCCAGCACCCCGGCATCGCCGGGATAGCGTTCGCCGAGCTCGAGCACCGTCTTGGCCTCGGCCGCGAATTCGCCTGAGCCCGAGCTGATGTACTGGATGGCGCCCTCGAGCACGGCAGGTACCAGGACGTCGATGTCGGGTTGGGGTGCGGTGATCCAGGTGGTGAACAGCGCGCGCAGACCGTCGGCGTCGGACTGGTCGTTGAGCAGATCGATGAACGGGTCCAGGTCGGAGACCGCGAAGGCCCGCAGCAGCTCGATGGTTCGCGACGCCTGACGAAAACCGGCCAGGGCCTCGAACGGCTGCAGCGCCACCAACAGCTCCGGCTTGTGCGACGTGTCCCGGTAGTTGCGGACCGGCGAGTTCACCGGAATGCCCAGGCGCTCCTCCCGCAGGTAGCCCTCCACCGCCTGCTCGGCGCTGGGGTGGGCCTGCAGCGACAGCGGCTCGTCGGCCGCCAGCACCTTGAGCAGGAACGGCAGCACGTCGCCGAACCGGGCCCGGGAGGCGGATCCGAGCTGTCCTTCCGGGTCGGCGCCCAGGGCCGTCAGCAACGACGTCTCGCCCTGCTCGGTCTCCAGAAAGGCCGGGTCGCCCGGGTGCGCGCCGAACCAGAGTTCGGCCTCGGGGTGGGCGGCCGGCACGGGCCGCCCGGTGAACTCGGCCAGTGCGGTGCGCGATCCCCACGCGTATGTCCGCAACGCTCCGCGTAGAAGTTCCACTGTCCTATTTATCCCCGCACCAATCGCAAGTAAACCGCGGCCATCTCCAGCCGAACGGCCAATATCGCCAGTTGCTGCTCGGCGCGACCTGCCCCCGGTTGCGCTGGTGAAGCCACGGATACGTCCGGTGCGCCGGGCGCTTCCGGCACGTCGTCGGCCGCGATCAGGTCGACGTCCAGGCCGGCGACCCGAGCGGCCACCACCGTGCGCTCGCCGCCCAACGTCAACGCCAACACCCGCAGCCGCTCGGGCAGCGGCCCGTCGATTTCTTCGTCGTGAAACAGCGCATCCACCGCGGCGGGGTCGTTGCCGCCCTGTCCCGAGGTCGCGCGCAACGCCACGACCGCGTCGGCCAGCGCGCTGGCCCCGACGACCTGGTGCGCGATGCGCAGCAACGCCGAACTGCCGTGCCGGGCCAGCGCGATCGTGGCGGCACAGTCGCCGGCCAGCGCCACCTTCCGACCGGAGATCCGCGCGGCGATGGTCTTGGCCGGGTTGGTGAACAGCTCGCGGCCGGCGCTGTTGCGCAGCGCCTCGGCGTCCAGTTCGTCGGCGAGCACGCCCAGATCGATGCGCTGTTTGGGGTCCACGGTGTGCAACGCCGCCAGGCCCGCCGCCAGGTAGCGGCACAGCCCGAACTCGTCGGGGACCTGCAGCCGCGGCGCAAGCTCGGCGACGCGCCCCGCCGTGCTGTCGCGCAGCGGCCCCTCATACGGCGCCGCCACCACGACGCGCGCGCCCCTGCGCACCCCGGTCGCGGCGGCCTGTACCAACGCGGGATCGCCGGGGTCGTCCCCCGCGACGATCAGCACGTCGAGCGGCCCGACCCAGGGCGGCGCCGCGGCGGCGACCACGATCGGCTCTTCGGCGGTCCCGGCCAGCGTCGCGGCCAGCATGGCGCCGGCGGTCTCGGCGTTACCCCGGCCGGCGACCCAGATCACCGAGCGTGGACGCTCGTCGATGCGCAGCGAATCCAGCGCGCCTTCCTGCACCGCGGCGGCCACGGACCGCACCGACGCGCCGGCCATCGACGCGGCCCGCAGCAAACCCTCCCGGTCGGCGGCGATTAGGCCCTCGGCGTCTTCGAGATCGATCGCCCAGGTGGTGTTCACGGCCCGGCTTCTCCCGCGGCTATCTGTGCGCTGATCTGGGCCACCACCGCGTCGACGGCCTCGGTGGTGCGCGCCTCGACGTTGAGCCGCAGCAACGGCTCGGTGTTGGAGCTGCGCAGGTTGAACCAGCTGTCGTCGCCCAGATCCACCGTCACCCCGTCCAGGTGATCGATGGAATGTATCCGGGTCTCAAACGACTTCAGCACGGCATCGACACAGTACGCGGCGTCGGTGACCTTGAAGTTGATCTCCCCCGACGATTCGTAGCGCTGATAGTCGGCGGTCAGATCCGACAGCGGCCGTTCCTGCTCGCCGAGCGCGGCCAGCACGTACAGCGCGGCCAGCATCCCGGAATCGGCGCCCCAAAAGTCACGGAAGTAGTAGTGCGCCGAATGTTCGCCGCCGAAAATCGCGCCGGACTCGGCCATCAGCGCCTTGATGTAGGAGTGCCCGACCCGCGAGCGCAGCGGGGTGCCGCCGCGCTCGGCGACCAGTTCGGGCACCGCCCGCGACGTGATCACGTTGTGGATGACGGTTGCGCCGATCTCCCGGCCCAGCTCGCGGGCTGCCACCAGGCTGGTCACCGTCGACGGGGAAACCGGCTCGCCGCGTTCGTCGACCACGAAGCATCGGTCGGCGTCGCCGTCGAAGGCCAGCCCGATGTCGGCACCGACGGCGCGGACGAAGTTTTGCAGGTCCACCAGGTTCGCCGGGTCGAGCGGGTTGGCCTCGTGGTTGGGGAAGGATCCGTCGAGCTCGAAGTACAACGGCAGCAACGTGATCGACCCGATCGCGCCCAGGACGGCCGGCGCCGTGTGACCGGCCATGCCGTTGCCGGCGTCCACGGCCACCCGCAGCGGGCGCAGCCCGGAGGTGTCGACCAGCGAGCGCAGGAATTCGCCGTAGTCGCGCAGCACATCGCGATCGGTGATGGTCCCGGGCCGGCCTTGATGGTCCTGGTAGGCCGAGATTCCCGTGATCAGGTCGTCGCGGATGAGGCTCAGCCCGGTGTCCGCGCCGACCGGTTTGGCGCCCGCCCGGCACAGCTTGATGCCGTTGTACGCCGCCGGGTTGTGGCTCGCGGTGAACATCGCGCCCGGGCAGTCCAGCAGCCCGGAGGCGAAGTAGAGCTGATCGGTGGAGGCCAGGCCGATGCGCACCACGTCCAGGCCCTGATTGGTCACCCCGTCGGCGAAGGCGGCGGACAGCTTCGGCGAGCTGTCGCGCATGTCGTGGCCGATCACCACCTGCCGCGCATCCTCGGCGCGCATCAAGCGCGCGAACGCGGCGCCGATCTCGGCCGTCAGCGACTCGTCGATCTCGTCGCCGACCAGCCCCCGAACGTCGTAAGCCTTGATGACCCGGTTGACAGCCGCGGCGGGCCGACCCATGCGAGGCCTCCTGACGACATGGACTTCTTCGACTACTCGCCGTCAGCCTATCGGCCCGAGCAGGCCGCGGTTGGGGCCAGTCCGGCTAGCTCCGACTAGGCCCGTGCTAGTCCCGTGCTAGTCCGAGGGGTCGGGCAAAACCCGCAAATGCCCCCGCCGGCGTCCCGAACGCGGCTCGGGTGGCGCCAGGACGCCACCGCTCGGCGCGGTGGCCTGCACACCCGAATGAGGGCCGTGACCGTTGGAAACGGGGCCGAAGGGATCGGTGAAACCGGGGGCGGGCGCGCCGCCCTGCGGAACCCGATCCGCGCCCTCGCGCACCGCATCGGCCAGGGCGACCAGTTCGTCGTCCTCGTCGGGGTGGGCGGGCTCGGTCAAAAAGGGTCCGGCATGGCGTACGAGGTCCCACCCGCGCGGTGCGGTGATGCGGCCGGCATGGCCGACGCACAGATCCCACGAGTGGGGTTCGCGCGCGGTGGCCAGCGGTCCTACGACAGCCGTGGAGTCCGAGTAGACGAACGTCAAGGTCGCTACGGCATAGTGCGGACACCCGGGCCGGCAGCAGCGACGGGGAACGTTCACGAACGAAAGGCTAGCGTGCACAAACGCCCCGCAAGCGCCGGACACGCGCATCGGTTCCAGGCGCCTCCTCAACCGTTATAAACGGAGGTCGACCGTTACCATCGGGCGCGTGGGCGATTCGCGCAGCTCCCCCCGGAGCGGACGGTCGGCCCCGGCTCGGGCCGCCCGGCGGGGCCGCGACATGCGCGGTCCGCTGCTACCGCCGACGGTGCCGGGCTGGCGCACCCGGGCCGAGCGATTCGACATGGCGGTGCTGGAGGCCTACGAACCCATCGAACGGCGCTGGCACGACCGGGTGGCCGACCTGGACGTCGCGGTCGACGAGATCCCGCGCATCGCGGCGAAGGATCCCGATTCGGTGCAGTGGCCCCCCGAGGTCGTCGCGGACGGCCCGATCGCGCTCGCCCGGTTGATCCCCGCGGGCGTCGACGTGCGCGGCAACGCCACGCGGGCGCGAGTTGTGTTGTTCCGCAAGCCAATCGAGCGGCGGGCGAAAGACACCATCGAACTTGGCGAGTTACTGCACGAGATCCTGGTGGCTCAGGTGGCGATCTATCTGGACGTCGAGCCCTCGGTCATCGACCCGACGATCGACGACGACTGACCCGGCCGCGCTCAGATGATGCCGCGCTTGAGGCGGCGGCGCTCGCGCTCGGAGAGACCGCCCCAGATGCCGAAGCGTTCGTCATGGGCCAGGGCGTACTCGAGGCACTCGCTGCGCACCTCGCAGCCGAGGCAGATCTTCTTGGCCTCCCGGGTGGAACCACCCTTCTCGGGGAAGAAGGCCTCCGGGTCGGTCTGCGCGCACAGCGCGCGGTCCTGCCATTGATCGGCGGCCGGCAGCTCCTCGTCTTCAAAGGCCGGAGCGGGCTCGAAGGCGACCGGCGCCTCGGTGACCAGACTCAAATACGGTCGGGCACTTAAGGGTTCGGCCATCGGGGCCGCACCGAAAGTGGTGTGCGGTGTGCCGCCCATTACGCCGCGAAGGTGCTCGTAGGACATGCTGTCCCGCCTCCTCACTTATGATTAGAAGTGAATGTGGTTCCCGCTGTTCTGATGTACAGACAATTCGAACAAGTGATCGAATCTCGGTCTGCGACACCGGAACCGGCCGGCCAACCGGGAAATGACACTGATGTGATTAGACACGGGTTGACCTGGCTGGTCAAGCACAACGGCGAATTTCCATACCATCTCGTGATCAAATTTCGGCGTTTCTGTTGTTTCGGCCCCTCGGCGTGTCGGAGTGCGACTGCTCACAAACCCGCCGCGGGTACTGTCGTGCGATGTGAAGGTCACCGTGCTGGTCGGCGGAGTCGGCGGCGCCCGCTTCCTGTTGGGGGTGCAACAGCTACTGGGACTGGGTCAGTTTGCGGCGCAAGCGACCACCGGTCATGAGCTGACCGCGATCGTCAACATCGGCGACGACGCCTGGATCCACGGGCTGCGGGTCTGCCCGGACCTGGACACCTGCATGTACACGTTGGGCGGCGGCGTCGACCCGCAGCGCGGCTGGGGCCACCGCGACGAAACCTGGCACGCCATGGCCGAACTCGCGCGCTACGGGGTGCAGCCCGACTGGTTCGAACTCGGCGACCGCGATCTGGCGACGCATCTGGTGCGCACCCAGATGCTGAACGCCGGCTACCCACTGTCGCAGATCACCACCGCGCTGTGTGACCGCTGGCAGCCCGGCGCACGGCTGCTGCCCGCCAGCGACGACCGCTGCGAGACGCACGCGGTGATCACCGATCCGGCAGACGACAGCCGCCGGGCGATCCACTTTCAGGAGTGGTGGGTACGCTACCGCGCCAAGCCGGTGACCCATAGCTTCGCGTATGTGGGCGCCGAACAGGCAAGCGCCACAACCGAAGTCGTGCAAGCGATCGCCGATGCGGATGTCATCATGCTGGCGCCGTCGAATCCGGTGGTGAGCGTCGGCGCGGTGCTGGCCGTGCCCGGCATTCGCGCGGCGTTGCGGGCGGCGTCCGGCCCGGTGGTCGGCTACTCGCCGATCATCGCCGGAAAGCCGTTGCGTGGCATGGCCGATAAGTGCCTCTCGGTGATCGGGGTGGACTCCACCGCCGAGGCGGTGGGCCGCCACTTCGGGTCGCGACGCGGCACCGGGATCCTCGACTGCTGGCTGGTCGACGAGGGCGACGACGCGGACATCGAAGGGGTAGCGGTCAAGGCGATACCCCTGTTGATGAGCGACCCGCAGGCGACCGCCAAGATGGTGGCCGCGGGACTGGACATCGCGGGCGTGGCTTCATGACCAACCCGGTGGTCGAGCACGGCACCGGCTCGGCGATCGAAATCCTGCCCGTGGCGGGGCTTCCCGAATTCCGGCCCGGCGACGATCTGAGTGCTGCCGTCGCCGCCGCCGCGCCCTGGTTGCGCGACGGCGACGTCGTCGTCGTCACCAGCAAGGTGGTGTCCAAATGCGAGGGCCGGCTGGTTGCAGCGCCCGAAGACCCCGAGGCGCGCGACGAGCTGCGCCGCAAGCTGGTCGATGACGAGGCCGTGCGCGTGCTGGCACGCAAGGGCCGGACCCTGATCACCGAGAACCGGATCGGGCTGATTCAGGCCGCCGCCGGCGTGGACGGGTCCAACGTCGGGCGGGCCGAACTCGCGCTGTTGCCAGTCGATCCCGACGCCAGTGCCGCGGCCCTGCGGGCCGGACTGCGCGACCGGCTGGGCGTCACCGTCGCGGTGGTGGTCACCGACACCATGGGCCGCGCCTGGCGCAACGGCCAAACCGACGCCGCCGTCGGCGCCGCGGGGCTGGCGGTGCTGCACGGCTACGCGGGCGCCGTCGACCAACACGGCAACGAGCTGGTGGTCACCGAGATCGCGGTGGCCGACGAGGTGGCCGCGGCGGCCGATCTGGTCAAGGGCAAATTGACCGCGATGCCGGTGGCCGTCGTGCGCGGGCTGTCCGTCACCGACGACGGCTCCACGGCGCGACACCTGCTGCGCCCCGGCGAGGAAGACCTGTTCTGGCTCGGCACCGCCGAGGCCCTCGACGCGGGCCGCCGGCAGGCCCAGCTGTTGCGCCGGTCGGTGCGTCGGTTCGCCGCGGAACCGGTGCCGCCGGACCTGATCGAGGAGGCGGTGGCCGAGGCACTCACCGCACCGGCCCCGCACCACACCCGGCCGGTGCGCTTCGTCTGGTTGCAGACCCCGGTCGTCCGGACCCGATTGCTGGACCGCATGAAAGACAAATGGCGCCAAGACCTGTCCGGCGACGGCAGGCCTGCGGATTCCGTTGAGCGACGCGTGGCGCGGGGCCAGATCCTCTACGACGCACCGGATGTGATCATCCCGTTTCTGGTCCCCGACGGCGCGCATGCCTACCCCGACGCCGCTCGCACCGACGCCGAACACACCATGTTCACCGTCGCGGTCGGCGCGGCCGTGCAGGCGCTGCTGGTGGCGTTGGCCGTGCGCGCGGTGGGCAGTTGCTGGATCGGCTCCACGATCTTCGCCGCCGACCTGGTCCGCTCCGAGCTAGAACTGCCGGCCGACTGGGAGCCGTTGGGCGCCATCGCGATTGGCTACCCCGAGGAGCCGGCCGGCCCGCGGGACCCGGTCGCCGCCACCGACCTGTTGATCCGCAAATGACGCGCACATGACAGCGTTCGCCGGCAAGGCCGCCGCGTCACCGGACAAGGTGCGCGGCGGCTACTACACCCCCGCCGCGGTGGCCCGATTCCTGGCCCGCTGGGTTCGTGCGGCGGGGCCGAAGATCCTGGAGCCGTCCTGCGGGGACGGCGCGATCCTGCGCGAGCTGGGGGACCGGGCCCGCGGCGTCGAGCTCGTCGCGTCCGAGGCGGCCAAGGCGCGCGCCCACGCGCCCGTCGACACCGAGAACCTGTTCACCTGGCTGCGCGGCAACGAGGCGGGCGGCTGGGACGCGGTGGCGGGCAACCCGCCCTACATCCGCTTCGGCAACTGGGCCGCCGAGCAACGCGAGCCGGCGCTGGAGTTGATGCGGCGCAACGGCCTTCGACCCACCCGGCTGACCAACGCCTGGGTCCCCTTCGTCGTCGCGAGCACCGTCCTGACGCGCGACGGCGGACGCGTCGGGCTGGTGCTGCCCGCCGAATTGCTGCAAGTCAGCTACGCCGCCCAGTTGCGCGAGTTCCTGCTGAGCCGGTTCACCGAGATCACCCTGGTGACGTTCGAACGGCTGGTGTTCGACGGCATCCTGCAGGAGGTCGTGTTGTTCTGCGGGGTGCGCGGCGCCGGGCCGGCGCGGATCCGCACGGTGCAGCTGCGCGACGCCGACGCGCTCGAGCACGCCGATCTCGACGTCGAATCGGCGCCCGCGCTGCTGCACGAATCGGAGAAGTGGACCAAGTATTTCCTGCGGCCCGAGCAGATCCAGCTGCTGCGAGCACTCAAGCGCTGCGACACACTGACCACGCTCGGCCGGGTGGCCGAGGTGGACGTGGGCATCGTGACCGGACGCAACAGTTTCTTCACCTTCACCGACAGCCAAGCCGAAACGCTGGGACTGACCTCGCATTGCGTTCCGCTCGTCTCGCGCAGCATGCAGCTGTCCGGCCTGGTCTACGACAGTGACTGCCGCGCAACCGATATCGCCGCGCAGCACCGGACCTGGCTGCTCGACGCACCGGACAGCCCGACCGATTTGGCGCTGTTGGCGCACATCGACGCGGGGGCGGCGGCCGGGGTCCACGCCGGCTACAAGTGCTCGATTCGCACCCCGTGGTGGAGCACGCCGTCGTTATGGTTTCCCGATCTGTTCATGCTGCGCCAGATCCACCGGGCGCCGCGGCTGACCGTCAACGCCGCCGCGGCGACGAGCACCGACACGGTGCACCGGGTGCGGGTCAAGCCCGGGATCGATCCGACCGCGCTCGCCGCGGTGTTCCACAACAGCGCGACATTCGCCTTCGCCGAGATCATGGGCCGCAGCTATGGCGGCGGCATCCTCGAGCTGGAGCCCGGCGAGGCCGAGCAATTGCCCATTCCCCCAACGGTTTACGCGGACCGCGACCTCGCCGCCGACGTCGACCTGTTGCTGAAGGCCAACGAGATCGACAAGGCGCTCGACGTGGTGGACCGCCGCGTGCTGATCGACGGACTCGGCTGGTCGCCGGACGTGGTGGCGCGGTGTCGGTCGGCGTGGGTGGCGCTGCGCGAGCGCCGGGCGAAGCGAGGATCGCGATGAGCCTGCGGGATTCGACGATCGCGGTGCTCACCGAGTGGCAGGCGCCCGACGCGGCCCAGGATGCGTTGCGCCACGCGGTGCTGGCCTTCGTGCAGGGCCGCGACGACGCCTGCCTGCGCGAGTGCGTACCGGGCCACGTCACGGCCTCGACGCTGGTGCTCGACGACAGCGGCACCCGGGTGCTGCTCACCCTGCACCCGCGGCTGGGGCGCTGGGTACAGCTGGGCGGGCACTGCGAGGACGACGACGTGGACATCGTGGCCGCCGGCCTGCGCGAGGCCGTCGAGGAATCCGGGGTCACCGACCTGCGCATCGTGCCGGAGTTGGCGGCCATCCACGTGCACCCGGTGACGTGTTCGCTGGGCGTGCCGACCCGCCATTTGGACCTGCAGTTCGTCGCGCACGCGCCGGCCGGCGCGCAGATCGCGATCAGCGACGAGTCCGACGACCTGCGGTGGTGGCCGGCCGACTCGCTGCCGCTCGGAACGGATCCGGCGCTGGCGTATCTGGTCGCCCGGGCTACCCACCGAGCGTCACGCTAGCGTGACCGCCGGCACGGAAGCTGGAAGCTACACGTCGGAGGAGTAGCGGATCCCGCCGTCGGGAATGGCGACGCCCGGCCACACCCGGGCGCCGCGCAGGAGCTCGCAGCGCGCCCCGATGTCGGCCCCGTCGCCGATCACGCCGTCGCGGATCAGCGCCCGCGGGCCGACCCGCACACCGAAGCCGATGATCGAGCGCTCGATGACGCTGCCGGCTTCGACCTTGACGCCGTCGAAAATCACCGCGCCGTCGAGCCGCACGCCCGGCCCGATCTCGGCGCCCCGCCCGACGGCCGTGCCGCCGATCAGCACCGCGCCGGGAGACACCGCCGCGCCGTCGTGCACCCACTGTTCGCCGCGGTGGCCCTGCAGGGCCGGCGACGGGGCGATGCCACGCACCAGATCGGCCGAACCCCGCACGAAGTCTTCGGGCGTGCCCATGTCGCGCCAGTAGGTGGCGTCGACGTAGCCGCACACCTTCACGCCGGGGTCGGACAGCAGCGCCGGGAACACCTCGCGCTCCACCGAAACCTGGCGGCCCCGCGGGATCCGGTCCAGGATGGCGCGGTTGAAGACGTAGCAGCCCGCGTTGATCTGATCGGTCGGCGGGTCCTGCGTCTTCTCCAAAAACGCGACGACGCGGCCCTTTTCGTCGGTGGGCACACAGCCGAACGCCCGCGGGTCGCCGACCCGCACCAGGTGCAGGGTCACATCCGAACCGTTGGTCTGGTGGAATTCCAGCAGCTCGCCCAGGTTGACGCCGGAGAGCACATCCCCGTTGAACACCATGGCGGTGTCGTGGCGCAGATGGTCGGCGACGTTGGCGATGCCGCCACCGGTGCCCAGCGGGCTGGCCTCGGTCACGTAGTCGATCTGCAAGCCCAGCTTGGACCCGTCGCCGAACTCCGACTCGAACACCCCGGCCTCATACGACGTGCTCAGCACCACGTGTTCGATTCCGGCCCCGGCGATCCGGGACAGCAGGTGGGTGAGGAACGGCAGTCCCGCGGTGGGCAGCATGGGCTTGGGCGCCGAGAGCGTCAGCGGCCGCAGCCGGGTGCCCTTGCCGCCGACCAGCACCACCGCATCGACGTCGGAGGTCGTCATTCAGCGCCGCCCTTCTTCCTTGAGCAACCTGCGGCGCGAGCTGCGCACCATCAGACGCGACCGCAGCGCCAACGATGCCCGCAGCGTCCATCGCAGCGGGGCCCGCCGCCAACCGGGATGCCGGTCGGCGAGGAACTGATACGTGCTTTTGTGATGCGCCGCCAGGTGGATCGCCGGATCGCGCCCGGTGGAATGGCCCAGATGGTGCAGGACTTCCGACGACGGCACATAGATGTTGAGCCAGCCCGCCCGGCCGAGCCGGTCGCCGAGGTCGACGTCCTCCATGTACATGAAGTAGCGCTCGTCGAATCCGCCCACCTCGCTGAACGCGGACCGGCGCACCAGCAGGCACGAGCCGGACAACCAGCCCACCGGCCGTTCAGTGGGCTCCTGCCGCTCCTGGCGGTAGGCCGCGGTCCACGGATTGCCACGCCAGAACGGTCCGACCACCGCGTGCATGCCGCCGCGGATCAGGCTCGGCAGGTGGCGCGCCGACGGATACACCGCCCCTTCGGGGTCCCGGATCAGCGGGCCCAGCGCCCCCGCGCGCGGCCAGCGGGCGGCGGCGTCGAGCAGGGCGTCGATGCTGCCGGGGCCCCATTGCACGTCGGGGTTGGCCACCATGAGCCACTCGTCGTCGGCGCCCTCTTCGGGGGTGAGCGCCGCGACCGCGCGGTTCACCGCGGTTCCGTACCCGAGGTTGCCTCCGGTCTCGAACAGCCGCACGTTCGGGTAGCGCTCGACCGCGGCCTGCGGCATCCCGTCGGTGGAGCCGTTGTCGGCCAACACCACGCTCACCGGACGCTCGGTGGCGTGTGACAGCGAGGCCAGGAAACGCTCCAGGTGCGGGCCCGGGGAGTAGGTCACCGCCACGACCGGCAGCACGTCAGTCACGCGTTGAGATTAGCGGCAGCCAGCGCCGCGACAAGCGCACTGCGCCAGGGCCTTAGCGGCGTCAGGCCGTGTTCGGCCGATTCCCGGCTGCCCAGCGCCGAATAGCCCGGCCGGGGCGCCGGGCGCGGGTTTTTCGTGGTGGGAACCGGCTGCACCCGCTCCGGGTCGGCGCCGCATAGCTCGAACACGGCGCGCGCCTGCTCGAATCGGGACGTCTCGCCCCCGTTGGCCGCGTGCAGGATGGGCCCCGACACACCCGCGCCGGCCACCTCCAGCAGCGCGGCGGCCAGGTCGGCAACGTAGGTCGGCGAACCGGCCTGGTCGTCGACCACCTCCACCGGGCCGTCCCCGGCCGCCAGCCGGCGCATGACGGCGACGAAGTCCCTGCCGGTCCCGCCGGTGTAGACCCAGGCCGTGCGCACCACGACGGCCTCCGGCAAGGCGTCCAATACGGCCAGTTCACCGGCGTGCTTGGTATGCCCGTACACCCCCAGGGGTGCGGTCGGGTCGCTGGGCTCGTAGGGCCGCCGCGGCGCCGCCGGGTCACCGCCGAACACGTAGTCGGTGGAGACGTGGATCAGCCGGGCGCCGGCGCGCGCGCAGGCCCGGGCGATGTGGCCTGGGCCGGTGACGTTGACCGCGTGCGCCCTCGACTCGTCGCTCTCGGCGCCGTCGACGTTGGTGTAGGCCGCGCAGTTGATCACGACGTCGCCCTTGCGGACGATCCGCTCGGCGGCCTCGGGGTCGGTGATGTCCCACTGCGACGACGTCAGCGCCAGCACGTCAGAGCCCTTTTCAGAGCCCTGGTCAGAGCCCTTTTCAGAGGCCTGGGCCGCCAATACGCCGCCGAGCTGCCCGCCCGCACCTGTGATGACCAACCTGCCCAACATGCGTTGAGTCTGACATGCCCCGGGCGCGGCCCGGGCACGCCGGGGCTGGCTACCCCGCATGCCGGTGTGTCGCAAGTAACCTAGTGTGATGCCTGTGCACCGTGTGATTCGTGCGCTCTCCACCACGCTGGCCGTCGCGGTCGTTGTCGGCACCGGGGTGGCGTGGAGCAACGTGCACGCCTTCGAGGACGGCATCTTTCACATGTCCGCGCCGTCGCTGGGCAAGGGCGGCGACGACGGCGCGATCGACATTTTGCTGGTCGGCGTGGACAGCCGCACCGACGCCCACGGCAATCCCTTGTCGGCCGAGGAGCTTGCGACGTTGCGGGCCGGCGACGAGGAGGCCACCAACACCGACACCATCATCCTGGTCCGGATTCCCAACAACGGGAAGTCGGCGACCGCGATCTCGATCCCGCGCGACTCCTATGTCCAGGCCCAGGGTCTGGGCAAGACCAAGATCAACGGCGTCTACGGCCAGACCCGGGAGGCCAAGCGGGCCAGCCTGGTGCGGGCCGGCGCGTCGGCCGCCGAGGCCGAGGCCGCGGGCACCGAGGCCGGCCGCGAGGCCCTGATCAAGACCGTCGCCGACCTCACCGGTGTCACCGTCGATCATTACGCCGAGATCGGACTGCTCGGTTTCGCACTGATCACCGACGCGCTCGGCGGCGTTGACGTGTGCCTCAAAGAGGCTGTGTTCGAACCACTTTCGGGTGCCGACTTCCCCGCCGGCCGCCAGCGGCTCGACGGTCCGCAAGCCCTCAGCTTCGTGCGCCAGCGTCACGACCTGCCACGCGGAGACCTGGACCGGGTGGTGCGTCAGCAGGCGGTGATGGCCTCACTCGCCCACCGGGTCATCTCGGGCAGGACGTTGTCCAGCCCGGCCACGCTGGACCGGCTGGAGCAGGCCGTGCAGCGCTCCATGGTGATCTCGTCGGGCTGGGACGTGATGGATTTCCTGCGGCAGCTGCAAAAGCTCGCCGGCGGAAAGGTCGCCTTCGCCACCATCCCGGTGCTGGACGGATCCGGCTGGAGCGACGACGGCATGCAAAGCGTGGTCCGGGTGGACCCGCACCAGGTGCAGGACTGGGTCGCCAGCCTGCTGGACAACCAATCTCAGGGCAAGACCGAGGAGCTGGCCTACACGCCCGCCAAGACCAGCGCCGACGTGGTCAACGACACCGACATCAACGGGCTGGCGGCGGCGGTGTCGGATGTGTTGAGCTCCAAGGGGTTCACCACGGGAACCGTCGGCAACAACGAGGGCGGCCACGTCAAGAGCAGCCAGGTGCGGGCGGCCAAGGCCGACGACTTGGGCGCCCAGCAGGTGTCCAAGGAACTGGGCGGGCTGCCGGTCATCGCCGACACGTCGATACCGCAGGGATCGGTCAAGGTGGTGCTGGCCAACGACTACACCGGCCCGGGCTCCGGGCTGTCGGGGGGCACCAGCGGCCAGGTGACCCCCGCGGCCGCGTCCAAACCCGGGCCGCCCGGCGCGCCCCCGCCGTCGCCGGTCCTCACCGCCGGCTCCGACAAGCCGGAGTGCATCAACTGAGCACGCTCAGCGGGGCGATCCTGGACCCGATGCTGCGCGCCGACCCGGTCGGCCCGCGCATCACCTACTACGACGACGCGTCCGGCGAGCGGATCGAGCTGTCCGGAGTGACCCTGGCCAACTGGGCCGCCAAGACCGGCAACCTGTTGCGCGACGAGCTCGGCGCCGGCCCGTCGAGCCGGATCGCGATCCTGCTTCCGGCGCATTGGCAGACGGCGGCGGTGTTGTTCGGGGTGTGGTGGATCGGCGCCGAGGCTGTTTTGGACGGCCCGGCCGACCTCGCGTTGTGCACGGGCGAGCGGCTCGACGAGGCCGACATGGCGGTGGCCGGCGGCGAAGTCGCGGTGCTGTCGCTGGACCCGTTCGGCAGGCCCGCGCCCGACGTGCCGATCGGCGTCACCGACTACGCGACCGCGGTGCGGGTGCACGGCGACCAGATAGTTCCCGAACGGGCTCCCGGACCCGCGCTGGCGGGCCGATCGGTGGACGAGGTGCTGGCCGCGTGCGAAACATCCGCGGCGGCAAGGGGTTTGACATCAAACGACCGGGTGCTGTCCACCGCCCCATGGACCGGGCCCGACGAACTGGTGGACGGCCTGCTGTCGGTGCTGGCCGTCGGCGCGTCGCTGGTGCAGGTCGCCAACCCCGATCCGGCCGCCATGCGGCGCCGCATCGAGACGGAGAAGGTCACCCGGGTGTTCTAAGGGAACGACCTAGAGATTGGGCAGATCGGCGAGAAGCAGCGCCAACCGCGGATCGGACACGTCAATTCTTTTGAACAAACCCAGGAGCAACTCGCGGGGTTGCGCGTCGATCGGCCCGACACCGGCGGACCCGGCCCCCGAAGACGCGACGAATTCGACGATGTCGTCCTGCCCCAGACAGACCCGGTGCCGGGTCGAGCTCGCGCTCTCACTCAGCCGATTCATCGACTCGGCGGGGCCACGAATCGCGAGGGACGCCTCCGCGGCCGGAATGCCCCATTCGATTCCGGTCGCGGCGGCGATGTCGTAACCGTGCACGAGCACCTCGCACAGGATCCACCGGGCGCCGCCACCGGCCGAGATCGTCGATCCACCGTGGAACGGATACTGCCGGTCGAAGTCGACCTTGGCGTAGACGCGGTCGATCACGGTCCGCAGACTTGCCTCCAGCCGGTCGGCGACGTCGGCGATGTCTCGGTCGGTGTACTCCGAGAGGCAGGTCGCGTTCAGCTCGGCGACCTCCTCGTTGGTGGCGCCGCGTCGACGATCGCCGAGCAGCCGACCAAGCACGGTGACCACGTGCGCCGCGGTCTCCACGGCCGTCCAGGCGAGCCCGGGCACAGGCCGCGCGGCGCGCTCCGGATCGAGTTGCCGAACCATCGAAACCAGCCGCTTGCCGCTGTCGTCCAGCGCGGCGAGGATGTCGGCTTTGGCTGCCTCTTGCACCCGCTCAGCGTACGGGGGAAGGCTGCGCGGGTTGCGCGGCCGGCGCGATCCATATTGATATCGCAATATTTCGATGTTAACGTCGGCACAACGCAGACACACCAGCACGGAAGGTTAGGGCGAATGGCGGTGTACGGGCTGTTGGCAAAGGCCGCGGGGACGGTAGTCACGGGATTCGTCGGAGTCACCGCCTACGAACTGGCGCGCAAAGCCCTCAACAAGGCTCCGCTGCACGAGACCGCCGTCAGAAGCGCCGAGCTCGGGCTGCGCGGGACCCGCAAGGCCGAGGAGGCCGCCGAGTCGGCGCGGCTCAAGATCGCCGACGTGATGGCCGAGGCGCGCGAGCGCATCGGCGAAGAGGCCCCCCCACCGGCCGTCGGTAACGTGCACGAGCACGACCACTGACGCGCTGACGTGACCCTCGCACTCACCAAAGATGCTGCCCTAGAGGTAGTTTCGGACGCGGCGGGGCGAATGCGCGTTCGGGTCGCATGGGTCCGGTGCAACGCCAGGCGCGCCGTCGCGGTCGAAGATGCCGTCGCCCAGTGCAACGGGGTGCGGGTGGTGCACGCCTACCCGCGCACCGGATCCGTCGTGGTGTGGTACTCCCCCAAGCGTTGCGACCGCGCCGCCGTCCTGAAGGCGATCGACGACGCCGCGCACGTCGCGGCCGAGCTGATACCGGCCCGCGCGCCGCACTCCTCGGAGATCCGCAACACCGACGTGCTGCGCATGGTCATCGGCGGCGCCGCGCTGGCCCTGCTGGGCGTGCGCCGCTACGTGTTCGCGCGCCCGCCGCTGCTCGGCGCGAGCGGCCGGGTGGTCGCCAGCGGCGTGACCATCTTCACCGGCTACCCGTTCCTGCGCGGCGCGCTGCGCTCGCTGCGCTCGGGTCGGGCCGGCACCGATGCGCTGGTCTCGGCGGCGACGGTGGCCAGCCTCATCCTGCGCGAGAACGTGGTCGCGCTGACCGTGCTGTGGCTGCTCAACATCGGCGAGTACCTGCAGGATCTGACGCTGCGACGGACCCGGCGGGCCATCTCGGAGTTGTTGCGCGGCAACCAGGACACGGCGTGGGTGCGTTTGGCCGACGGCGCCGAAGTGCAGGTGCCGATCGACACGTTGCAGATCGGCGACCAAGTGGTGGTGCACGACCACATCGCGATCCCGGTCGACGGCGACGTCCTCGACGGCGAGGCCGTCGTCAACCAGTCCGCGATCACCGGTGAGAACCTGCCCGTCAGCGTGGGCGTGGGGTCACATGTGCACGCCGGTTCGGTCGTCGTGCGCGGGCGGCTGGTGGTGCGCGCCGAAGCCGTCGGCAACCAGACCGCCATCGGGCGCATCATCACCAGAGTCGAAGAGGCGCAACATGATCGGGCGCCCATCCAGACGGTCGGCGAGAACTTCTCCCGCCGCTTCGTGCCGACCTCGTTCATCGTGTCGGCGATCACCCTGGCCGTCACCGGCGACGTCCGGCGCGCGATGACCATGCTGCTGATCGCCTGCCCGTGCGCGGTCGGACTGGCCACCCCGACCGCGATCAGCGCGGCGATCGGCAACGGCGCCCGCCGCGGCATCCTGATCAAGGGCGGATCCCACCTCGAACAGGCGGGCCGAGTCGACGCGATCGTGTTCGACAAGACCGGGACGTTGACGGTCGGGCGGCCGGTCGTCACCAATATCGTTGCCATGCACTCCGATTGGCAGCCGGAGCAGGTGCTGGCCTATGCCGCGAGCTCGGAGATCCACTCCCGTCACCCGCTGGCCGAAGCGGTGATCCGCTCGACCGAGGAACGCCACATCAGCATCCCGCCGCACGAGGAGTGCGAGGTGTTGGTGGGCCTGGGCATGCGCACCTGGGCCGACGGGCGGACCCTGCTGCTGGGCAGTCCGTCGCTGCTGCGCGCCGAGAAGGTCAAGGTGTCGAAGAAGGCGTCGGAGTGGGTCGCCAGGCTGCGCCGCCAGGCCGAGACGCCGTTGCTGCTCGCGGTGGACGGCACGCTGGTCGGGTTGATCAGCCTGCGCGACGAAGTGCGGCCCGAGGCGGCCGCGGTGCTGAAGAAGTTGCGGGCCAACGGCATTCGCCGGATCGTCATGCTCACCGGCGATCATCCCGACATCGCCGAAGTCGTCGCCAACGAGCTGGGAATCGACGAATGGCGCGCCGAGGTGATGCCGGAGCACAAGCTCGAGGTGGTGCGCGACCTGCAGGGCGAGGGCTACGTCGTCGGCATGGTCGGCGACGGCATCAACGACGCCCCGGCGCTGGCGGCCGCCGATATCGGAATTGCCATGGGGCTGGCCGGAACTGACGTCGCGGTCGAGACCGCCGACGTGGCCCTGGCCAACGACGACCTGCACCGCCTGCTCGACGTGCGCGACCTGGGCGCGCGGGCCGTCGACGTGATCCGGGAGAACTACGGCATGTCCATCGCCGTCAACGCGGCCGGGTTACTGATCGGGGCGGGCGGGGCGCTGTCCCCCGTGCTGGCCGCGATCCTGCACAACGCGTCCTCGGTTGCGGTGGTGACCAACAGTTCTCGGCTGATCCGCTACCGCTTGGACTGATCGAGTAGTGCGCGGGCACGACGGCGGCGCCAAACTCGGCGTCGACAACCGCACCCAGGCGGCGGCGCACGTCCCGCTCACCGGCCCCTAACAACCACAGTCGCGGCCCCGCCAGGCGCGGATACCCTGCCACACCGCGACGCCGGCGATGCCGAGCCCGATCAGCGGGTCGACCCACCAGCCGCCCGCCCAGAATGCCGTGATCGCAAGCCCGACCAGCACACCGGCGGCCTGGGCCCCGCACAGATAGTTCTGCGTGCCCTCGCCCTCGGTGGCCTGCGAGCGCAGCCGGGTGCCCAATCGATGGTTGGCCCGGCCCAGCGTCGGCATCAGCACCAGCGCCAGCGCCGTCAGGCCGATGCCGATCAGCGACGTTTCGGCGTGGTGCCCGCCGGCCAGGTCGCGAATCGACTCGGCGGCGATGTACGGCGCGGTCAGCCAAAACGACAGCGCCACACCACGCTGGGCGCGGCGCTCCGCGGTGCGAGACATCGTGCGGGCGCCGCTGAAACGCCACACCACCATCGCGCTGGCCAGCGCCTCGGCCCCGCCGCCGAGGGCCCACCCGGTCAGGGCGACCGATCCGACCGCCAGGCCCTGCCACAGCCCGATGACGCCCTCGACGAGCACCACGGCCAGGCTCACCCAGGCCAGCCACCGCGCCCACCGGGCGTCCCGATGCCACCCGGCGTCCCAGCCGACCGGAATCGGCCAGGCGGGTACGGCTCCGTGGCAGCGAACCTCGCCGACGGCGCCGTCGCCGACGGGATGGGTGATGGTCATCGGGTGATGGTAGGTATGTGTTGGTCTCCGAACCGGCATCATCGGGCGTCAGTCGTGTCACGAAGGCGGCTCGTTAAGGTGTCCAGCAACAGAAAGGACCATCAGGGTGGGGCGCAGCGCGAACGACAGCTGGGACCTGGCGACCAGCGTGGGCGCCACCGCCACCATGGTGGCCGCGGGACGCGCCCGGGCTACCCGGGACGCGCTGATCGACGACCCGTTCGCCGAACCGCTGGTGCGCGCCGTCGGCCTGGACTTCTTCTCCCGCTGGGCCGCCGGGGAACTCGCGTCCGCCGACGTCGACGACCCCGGCGCGGCGTGGGGCATGCAGCGCATGACCGAGCTGCTGGCCGCGCGCACCCGCTACATCGACGCGTTCTTCGCCGAGGCCGCCGCGGCCGGCATCCGGCAGGTGGTCATCCTGGCCGCCGGCCTCGACGCGCGGGGATACGGCCTCGCCTGGGCGCCGGGAACGACGGTGTTCGAAATCGACCAGCCGCAAGTCATCGAGTTCAAGACCGGCACCCTGACCGGCCTCGGCGCCACACCCACGGCCGAGGTGCGCAACGTCGCGATCGATCTGCGCGACGACTGGCCGACGGCGCTGCGACAAGCCGGATTTGACACCCAGCGGCCGGCCGCGTGGGCGGCCGAGGGGCTGCTGGGGTTCTTGCCCCCGGACGCGCAGGACCGGTTGCTGGACAACGTCACCGCGCTCAGCGCCGACGGCAGCCGACTGGTGGCCGAGGTCTTCGTGAACACGGGCGCCAGCGGGGCCGCCTTGGATGCCGCCACCAGCAGGTGGCGCGACAGGGGCCTCGACATCGCGCTGGACAATCTGAGCTTTCCCGGCGACCGCAATGACGCGGCCACCTACCTGGGCGAGCGTGGCTGGCGGGTGGACCGCACCACTTTGAATCAGTTGTTGGCGCACAACGGTTTACCCCTGCAGTCCGCCAACCCCGAAGCCCCGTTCGGGGGAAACTACTACTGCACGGCGGCGCTGCACGAACGAAAGGCCGACTGATGCCAAACAGCAAGCCCCCCAAGCCACTTGACGGTTTCCGGGTACTCGACTTCACGCAGAACATCGCCGGGCCGATGGCCGGTCAGGTGCTGGCCGACCTGGGCGCCGAGGTCATCAAGGTCGAGGCGCCGGCCGGCGAGGCGGCCCGGCACATCACCGCCGTGCTGCCCGGACGCCCGCCGCTGGCCACGCTGTTCCTGCCGCACAACCGCGGCAAGAAGTCGGTGATCGCGGACCTCACCGACGCCGAAACCAAGGAGCAGATCCTGCGGCTGGTGGATACCGCGGACGTCGTGCTGGAGGGGTTTCGCCCCGGCGTGATGGAACGCATGGGCCTGGGCCCGGACGAAATGCGTTCCCGCAACCCCAAACTCATCTACGCGCGCCTGTCCGCCTACGGCGGCAACGGACCGCACGGCAGCCGGCCGGGCGTCGATCTCATGGTCGCGGCCGAGTCGGGCATGACCACCGGGATGCCGACACCGAGCGGCAAGCCGCAGATCATTCCGTTCCAACTCGTCGACGCCGCCAGCGGTCACGTGCTGGCCCAGGCGGTGCTGGCCGCGCTGCTCAACCGCGAACGCCACGGCGTGGGCGACACCGTGCGCGTCGCGATGTACGACGTGGCGGTCAGCCTCCAGGCCAGCCAATTGACCATCCACTTGAACAAGCCCAGCGAGGCTCCCAAACCGGAATCGGCGCCAAATGCCAAGAAGCGCAAGGGTGTTGGCTTTGCCACCCAGCCGTCGGACGCGTTCAAGGCCGCCGACGGCTACCTGGTCATCAGCGCCTACGTGCCCAAGCACTGGGCAAAGCTGTGCCAGATCATCGGCCGGCCGGAGCTGATCGATGACGAGCGGTTCGCCACCCAGCGCTCGCGGGCAATCAATTACCCCGAGCTGACCGAGGAACTGGAGTCGGCGCTGGCCGCCAAGACCGCCGCCGAATGGGTTGCGGCGCTACAGGAGGGCGGGCTGATGGCCTGCCTGGCCTACACCTGGAAGCAGGTCGTGAGCACCGAGCTGTTCGCCGAGAACGAGCTCGCGCTCACGGTCGGCAGCGGCGACGAGCAGATCTCGGTGGTCCGCCTGCCCGCCCGCTACTCGAGCTTTGACGCCGCGGCCACCGATCCCCCGCCCGCCCCCGGCCAGCACACGGACGAGTTTCTGGGCGTCACGGAACCAGCTTGACCACTCGGTCGTTGCCGCAATCCACAACGTAGACAACGCCGTTGGCGTCCACGATTCTGGGGCTCGATCAGCCCACCTCGTAGGACTCCTGCGACACCCGGAAGAAGTGACCGGTGCTGCTGTCGGTGCAGGTAACGCTCAATTGCTCACTGTCACAACTGATTGCGCCAAACGGGCGCGATTTTTGGCCGTAGTCGAGTGTGGGCGATATCGGCGTTTTGCTAGCACCGACGACACACGGCGTGTCCTTCGGCGACGACGGCAATCCGCCTTGCCAAAGTCCGAATTGCGGCCAAGCGACCAAGCCGCCGGATTGACATTCTCCCGCATAGGTGGCATGAGCGATTGTGCAAACGACGCCCGGATCGGTCCCCTGCGCATAGCCCATCTTGCAGTGGATGTCGCCCGACGGGGACTGAAACTCGTAGCTCTCATCTGCGTGTGCAGCGGCCGGAAGGCCGGTGCCTGTCGCGACCGCCGTCACTGCGACCAGGGCGAGCTTGGTGATTGTCATGGCCTGCCTGTGGTACGACATCGTGGTCATTTGGGCGTCCTTTCCGGACGGAGATGTCCGGGGTCCGGGGGTGTCGTGCCGGGCGCGGTCGTTGGTTGTGCCCGGCCGTGACGGCTGTTCCTGCAAATGAAAACTGCCTCGCCAGGACGAACGACTGGGCGGGCTCCAATTCCTCTCTGCTGCAGGTCGAAGTGTCGTAGCGTTCTTGGTGCGACCCTAATACCCCCAGAAGGGACATCCGACCATGCCGAAGATCACTGCCCGCCCGGTCGGGGCCCTCGCCGCAGCCATCGCCCTCATCGCGGGCGCCGCGGTCGCCAACGCCGATCCGGGGGACAACACGCCAATGCAGACGGCGCGCGGCGACTACGTCGGAAAGTGGCAGAGGCACGAAAGCATGATGACGATCGCGCCCGACGGCACCGGGACGATCCTGCTCGGGTCCAGCGCGCGCGACGGCGAGAAGTGGACCATGCGCTGGACGCAAGGCGACGGCCTGGGTCTCACGATCAGGTTGGACCAGCGCATCGATGCCTGGGGCGACGGAATGTCCGGCACCCTCAACCAGCAGACCGCGTGGAAGGCTGAGCTCGTCGTGGCCCCAGACGGTGCGACCGTGCTCCACTTAGCCGACAACGACGCCCAACTCAGCGATGCGAACGCGGGTGCCATCTGGTGCGGCAAGTATGGCTCCAGCCGCTTCTGCGGCGCCTGACGAGCATCGTCGGCCAGCCCGATGAGGACGTCCGACCGCCCGAAAGGTACATCAGCCAGTCGCAGCCCCCGCCTGGTAGCGAATTCTCCCAGGCGTGGTCAGCCCACCTGGTAGGACTCGCGTGACACTCGGAAGAAGTGACCGGTGCTGGAGTCGGTGCATGTCATGGCCGCGCTCTCGCTCACACAGGTGATCGCGCCCGCGGTGCGCGATTGGCCGACGTCGAGTGTTGGGGCGCCATCGGGAAATTGGTGGTCCGAGTGCCAGAGACCCGCGACGGGTGCGCTGCCTCGGGCGAGGAGAAAGACGTTGCCCCGCCCACCCATGGTGTAGTCCGGGGGCGGTGGAATGAACCAGGTGTAGTCCTTGATCTCGCAAGAGGCGCCGCCTGGGTTCAACGAACAGCCGACGTTTCCCGACGGGGACTGAAAGTCGTAGCGCTCATCCGCGTGTGCAGCCGTCGAAAGGCCGGTGGCTGCCGCGACCGCCGTCAGTGCGACCAGGGTGAGCTTCATGATCGTCAAAGCCTGCCGGTGGTACGCCAATGTGCCCATGTCGGTGTCCTTCCTGACGGAATTCTGTGACGGCCGTTCCTGCACAGTTTGTCAGGTGCCTTGCGTACCCCGCCTTGGCTTCTGGCGCGTTGCAGTCGTCGGCGTGAACCAGCACGGCATCGTACGCACCGCCGAGCCCGCCGGCGCACTGTAGGTCGTCAGCCTTGCGGCAGGCGAACCACCTGCAAGAAGAACTCGTCGATCTGACGGACCGCGTTGATGAACTGGTCGAGGTCGACCGGCTTGGTGACGTAGGCGTTGGCGTGCAAGTTGTAGCTGCGCACAATGTCCTCCTCCGCCGAGGAGGTGGTCAGCACGACCACCGGGATGCGACTGAGATCGGGGTCGGACTTGATCTTCTCGAGCAGCTGGCGGCCATCGTATTTCGGCAGATTCAGGTCCAGCAGGATGAGGTCGGGCCGCCGCGCATCCTGGAATTCGCCGCGCTGGTAAAGGTAGTTCAATCCTTCCTCGCCATCGTGCGCGACATGCAACCGGTTCTGTAACTTGTTGTCCTCGAAGGCTTCCCGGGTGATGAGCTCGTCGCCCGGGTCGTCCTCCACGAGCAGGATCTCGATGGGGCGGGTGGCTGGTGTCATTCGGGTGCTCCTTGTCGGGTTGCCACACGCCGCGCGTCGGCGTCACTGGATTCACTGGATTCACTTACCGGCAGCGTGAATTCGAACCTGGTTCCCCCGTCGTAGGACGCATCGATGCGGATGGTTCCGCCGTGGTGCTCGACGATCTTCTTGCACAACGCCAGACCCAGACCGGTGCCGGAGTATCGGTCGCGGCCGTGCAGCCGCTGGAAGATCACAAATACCTTGTCGACGTACTCCTTGTCGATGCCGATGCCGTTGTCGGTCACCGTCACGAACCACTCACCGGCGCGCTGTTTGCATTCGATGACGATGTGGGGCGGCTGATCCGCGCGCCGGAACTTCACCGCGTTGCCAATCAGGTTCTGCCACAACATCGTTAGCAGGGTGGGGTCCCCGACCACCCGGGGAAGACGCTGCGCCGGGCGCACGATCTCGGCGTCGGATTCCTCGAGCGCGGTGGCGAGGTTGGCCACCGCGTCGTCCAGCGCGGCTTCCAGGTCGGCCTCGGCGCTGACCGCGCCCACCCGGCCGACCCGGGAAAAGCTGAGCAGATCGTTGATGAGCACCTGCATGCGTTTGGCGCCGTCGACCGCGAACCCGATGTATTCCAGACCGCGCTCGTCGAGCTTGTCGCCGTACCGCTTCTCGAGCAGCTGGCAGAACGACGCGACCCTTCGCAACGGCTCCTGCAGATCGTGCGAGGCCACGTAGGCGAACTGCTCGAGTTCGGCGTTGGAGCGGCGCAATTCGATCGTTTGCTCATCCAGCAGCATCCGAGCCGACCGCGACGCCTCGAGCTCCTCCACCATCCGCTGCCGCATGTCCTCCACGTCCAGCGCCATGCGTCGAACGTCCGTCGGGCGGCGCGGCGGCGTGATGGCTTCGTCGAAGTGGCCCTGGGTGATTCGCCGGCACGCCGCGGCCAGCGATTGCAGCGGGAGGGTGACCGCATACCGGGTGAGCAGTCCCAGGAAAGTCGCGGTGGCGCAGAACACCACGACCATGGCGACCAGCACCCGGTCGCGCCAGTCGTCGACGCGCCGGATTTCGTCGGCGGCATGCGCTCGCGCCCTGGCCAGGTCGTCGTTCTGCACCGTGAAAAGCCCACGTATATGGTCGAATTCGGCCTTGCCCCGTTCGGCCGTGGCGCTGGTGACCAGGCTGGGAGTGTTGGGGGCCACGCTCGCGATGAGCGGATCGGCGTAGGTCGCCCGCCAGGCGGCGGAGGCCTTCTCGATCGCATCCAGATCCGCGATCAGGTCGGGGTGGGAGCCGATTCGGCGCCGCACCTCGGCCGCCGCCGCCAGCTCGTCATGCTCGCCGTCGTAGTACGGGGCGAGGAACTGCCGATCGGCGGAGATCACATAACCGCGCAGACCCGTCTCCTGATCGCGCAGCGCCGCCTGCAGGTCGGCCGCCGCGACGCGCGCCGGCAGGATGGTGTCGGTCATCTCGCGCGTCATCTCATCGGTGCGGCTTAGCAGCGCCGCGCCGGCCACGGCGCCGAGCAGCACCAGCAGGCCCATCGACAGCAGCACCAAAAATTGCCATCCCCGCACCGTCAGCTGTGGCCGGCGGGACCGGTCGGCGGTCACTCGGTGGTCCGCTCCACGCGCACCACCGCGATGTCGTCGATGAGTCCGCCGTGGGCCCGCGCGCGTTCCTCGGCACCGTCGATGAGCGCGTCGACGAACTTGGCACCGGGCAAGCCCGCGTGCGCGCGGGCCAGCGCCAGCAGGCCGTCCTCGCCGAGGCGTTCGCGGCCGCGCCCCGAATACCCCTCGAACAGGCCGTCGGTCAGCAGCAGCAGCCCATGTCCCGCTGGCACTTCGATCTTGTGCCGCGGCCACTCGTCGGCATGCAGGCCCAGCGCGGGGCCGAACGGGGGTTCGATCCATTCCACCGTGTCGGGACCGTGCAGCAGCATCCCGGGATGCCCGGCGCGCACCGCGGTGGGCGGGGCGCCGTCGGGCGGGATCTCCACGCTGAGAACCGTTGCGAAGACGCCTTTTTCGGTGCGTTCGGCGTGCAGCACCTGTTCCAGCTGCGGCATCCGGTCCGCGGCGTCGATGCCGGCGAACGTGAGCGTGCGCCAGGCGATCCGCAATGCCGCGCCCAGGGCCGCTTCGTCAGGTCCGTGGCCGGCGACGTCGCCGATCAGCACATGGGTCACCCGGTCCGGGGTTTGCACGACGTCGTAGAAATCTCCGCACAACAACGCGTTCTTGCGGCTGGGCCGATAGCGGGTGACGATGTCGACACCCGGCTCGTCCAGCAACCGCGGCGAGGGCAGCAGGCCGCGTTCGAGTAGTGCGTTCTCGCGGGCCCGAAGCTGGCTTGCATGCAGATCCGCGGCGATGAGCTCGGCGCGTTTGCGTTCGATCGCGTAAAGCAGTGCGCGGCGCAGCATTTCGGGCTCCACGCGCCCCTTGACCAAGTAGTCCTGCGCGCCGGCGGCGACCGCGGAAGCCCCGAAGTACTCGTCGTTCAGCCCGGTCAATACGACGATGGGAACGGTCGCGTCGTGCTTGGCGATGCGGTCGAGCGCGTCGATTCCGCTGGCGTCGGGGAGGTTCAAATCCAGTAGGACGCAGTCGGGTCGGGCGGATTCCATCGCGCGCTCCGCGTGCGCCATCGACTGCGCCCAAACCACGTCGATGTCGGCGACCGCCTCGGCGATGAGGTCTTCGACCAGCACGGCGTCGCCGCGGTCGTCCTCGACCAGCAGCAGCGACAGCGACTGCCAGGACTGCCAGGCCCGGACCGGGCGGCTATCGGGTGCGCGCAAGGAGAACCCCGTCCTTCACTTGCCACCCCCTGGCCCCTTGCGTCTGAAGTGCGCGACACCGGCCCCACACCCCCGCTGTAAAGGTGGATCCTATTGGGTACGGCTCAGCATTTCGCGCGGATCGCGCGTTCGCTTCTCGGACAGACCCTACGCGGCGACGCACCGCCTCACACGGAGGCCAATGCGGTTCCCGCCGTTTCCGGCAACAGCGCCGTGCAGCCGAGGCTGACGAGAATCAGGGTCGCCATCATCAGCCCGACGGCCCAGCCACCGGTCGTTGCCATCAGGGCGCCCGCCAGCATCGGCGGCAGCGCGCCGCCGATCACGCCACCGGTGTTGAAGGCCAGTCCCGCACCGGTGTAGCGGTAGCGGGTCGCGAAGATTTCCGGGATGAACGAGGTCAGCGGTCCGGTTAGCGACCCCACGATCGCGTAGGTGCCGACGATGCCGACGCCGAACAACGCCCGATTGCCGGTGTCCAGTAACGGCAGCACGGCGAAAGACCAGGGCAGCGCCGCGGCGAAGCCACCCATTAGGACGCGCCGGCGCCCCACCCGGTCGGACCACACGGAAGCCAGGGCCGTGCACGGGGTCATCGTCAGGCCGCCGAGCACCCCGACGAGCAGGATCAGGTTTTTCGGGTGCCCCAGTTCGATGCGGGCGTAGTTCATCAAATACGTCGCCGCCATGAAGCTCAGGGTGAACGGTCCAACCGCGCAGCCCGAGGCGAGAAGAACCTGGCGGCGCTGGGCGCGGAAAAGCTCAGCGATCGGCGCGCGTGGCACGGTGCGCGACGTCTGTTCGGCCTGATGCGAGGCGAAGACCGGCGTCTCAGCGATATTCAGCCGCACATACAGCGCGACCACGATCAGCACGGCGCTGAACAGGAACGGCAACCGCCAACCCCAACTCAGGAATGCCGGGCTGTTTTCTCCGATGGTGAAATCGACCGTCAGCAGGGCAAGGTTGGCCAGCACCAGGCCCAGGCCGGCGCCCAGCGGCGTGGACATGCCGTACTGCCCCCGTTTGGCGCCGGGCGCGTGCTCGGCGACCAGCAGCGCCGATCCGGCCCATTCACCGCCGAGGGCGATGCCCTGCAGCAACCGCAGCCCGAGCAGGATCAGCGGCCCGGCGACCCCGATGGTCGCCGCGCCCGGCAGCGCGCCCACCGCCACGGTCGACAGGCCCATGATCAACAGCGTGGCGACCAGCGTGGTTTTCCGGCCGAGGCGGTCACCGAAGTGGCCGAAGATGCCCGCGCCCACGGGTCGCGAGAAGAATGCCGCCGCGAAGGTGGCCAGGGACGCGATGGTCGCCATGGTGGATCCCAGGTGCGGAAAGAACACATGGGGGAATACCAGCGCCGCCGCGGTCCCGTAGAGAAAGAAGTCGTAGAACTCGATCGTCGAGCCCACCAGGCTGGCCAAGGCCACTCGGACCATTGGCGTCGGCGCGTGCATGCCTCAGCGCAGCAACGCCCGCGACATCACCACGCGCTGAATCTGGTTGGTGCCCTCGTAGATTTGGGTGATCTTGGCGTCGCGCATCATCCGCTCGACCGGGAAGTCGACCGTGTAGCCGGCGCCGCCGAACAGTTGCACCGCGTCGGTGGTGACCTCCATGGCCACGTCGGAGGCGAAGCATTTCGACGCCGCCGAGATGAAGCCCAGGTCGGCCTCGCCGCGCTCGGCGCGGGCGGCGGCGGAGTAGACCATCAGCCGGGCGGCCTCCACCTTCATCGCCATGTCGGCCAGCATGAACTGGACGGCCTGGAAACTGCTGATCGACTGGGCGAACTGCTTGCGGTCCTTGGTGTAGGCGATCGCCGCGTCCACCGCGCCCTGGGCGATGCCCACCGCCTGCGCGCCGATGGTGGGCCGGGTGTGGTCGAGCGTGGCCAGCGCCGTCTTGAAGCCGGTGCCCGGCTCGCCGATGATCCGGTCGCCCGGGATGCGGCAGTTCTCGAAGTACAGCTCCGTGGTCGGTGAGCCCTTGATCCCGAGCTTGCGCTCCTTCGGCCCGACGGTGAACCCCTCATCGTCCTTGTGTACGACGAAGGCTGAGATGCCGTTGGCGCCCTTGTCCGGATCGGTCACCGCCATCACCGTGTACCAGGTCGACTTGCCGCCGTTGGTGATCCAGCACTTGGCGCCGTTGAGGATCCAGTCGTCGCCGTCGGCCTTGGCCCGGGTGCGCATCGACGCGGCGTCGCTGCCGGCCTCGCGTTCGCTCAGCGCGTAGGACGCCATCGCGCCGTCGACCAGCGTCGGCAACACCTGCTTCTTCAGCTCATCGGAGCCGCGCAGGATCAGGCCCATGGTGCCGAGCTTGTTGACCGCCGGGATCAGCGACGACGAAGCGCAGACGCGGGCCACCTCTTCGATCACGACGCAGGCGGCCACCGAGTCGGCGCCCTGGCCGCCGTACTCGTCGGGCACGTGGACCGCGTTGAAGCCCGACGCGTTCAGCGCCGCCAGCGCCTCCTCGGGGAACCGCGAATTTTCGTCGACGTCCGCCGCGTGCGGGGCGATCTCCTTCTCCGACAGGGCGCGGATCGCCGCCCGAAGCTCCTGGTGTTCCTCCGGGAGTTGGAACAGATCGAATGACGGGTTTCCCGCCCAGCTAGCCATGCGCTCTCCTTGTGCTACTCGCGGGTAACTTTACCGTGCAGCTCCTGCAGCGCCGCATCCTTGGTCCGCACGGTCTCGGCCAGCTGGTCCTGAAACGCCGCGATCCGCGCCCGCAGCGCAGGGTCGGACGCGCCCAGGATGCGCACCGCCAGCAAACCGGCGTTGCGGCCGCCGCCGATCGACACCGTGGCCACCGGCACTCCGGCGGGCATTTGCACGATCGACAGCAACGAGTCCAGGCCGTCGAGCCGGGCCAGCGGCACCGGCACCCCGATCACCGGCAGCGGGGTGGCGGCGGCGACCATACCGGGCAGGTGGGCGGCGCCGCCCGCGCCGGCGATGATGACCTCGATGCCGCGGTCGGCCGCGCCGCGGGCGTAGTCGAACATCACCTGCGGCGTGCGGTGCGCCGACACCACGCGGACCTCGGTTGCGATGTCGAACTCGGCCAGCGCCTCGGCGGCGTCGGCCATCACCGACCAGTCGCTGTCGCTGCCCATGATCACGCCGACCCTCGCAGACTCAGCCATGTGGGTCCCATCCGTCCGTCCACTCACCGTGCGATAACCAGTGTGCCGCCCGCTGGGCGCGTTCACGCAGCCCGGCCAGGTTTGCCGGGTCCGACCCGACGAAGTTGATGTGGCCGACCTTGCGCCCGGGCCGTTCCTGCTTGCCGTAGAGGTGAACGCGGGCGTCGGGCATCCGGGCGAACAGGTGGTGCAGCCTCTCGTCGAGCGCCATCGCCGGCTGCTGCGGCGCGCCCAGCACGTTGGCCATCACCGTCACCGGGGCGATGGCGTCGGTGTCGCCGAGCGGATAGTCCAGCACCGCGCGCAAATGCTGCTCGAATTGGCTGGTCCGGGCGCCGTCCATGGTCCAGTGGCCGGAGTTGTGCGGACGCATCGCCAGCTCGTTGACCAGCAGGTCACCGTCGGTGGTCTCAAACAGCTCGACGGCCAGCACCCCGACGACGCCCAGCTCGGCGGCCAGGCGCAGCGCCAGCGCCTGCCCCTCGGCGGCCAGATCCTCGGGCAGCTCCGGCGCGGGCGCGATCACCTGCACGCAGATCCCGTCGGCCTGCACCGTCTCCACCACCGGCCAGGCCGCGCCCTGACCGAACGGCGAGCGGGCCACCAGCGCCGACAGCTCGCGGCGCAGGTTCACCTGCTCCTCGGCCATCACCGGCACCCCGTCGGCCAAAAAGTCGGTCGCGATCTCGCGGGCGTGCGAGGGATCGCGGGCCATGCGCACCCCGCGCCCGTCGTAGCCCCCGCGCACCGCCTTGACCACCACCGGACCGCCGATGCGCCGCGCGAAGTCGTCCAGCTCGTCGAGGGTTCCGATACCGGTGAAGCGTGGCACCCGCGCGCCCAGCGCCTCCAACCGCCGCCGCATCACCAGCTTGTCCTGGGCGTGCACCAACGCCTGCGGCGGTGGCTGCACGTTGACGCCCTCGGCGACCAGCTTGTCCAGCAGTTCGGTCGGGACGTGCTCGTGGTCGAAGGTCAGCGCGTCGGCGCCGGCCGCGACCCGGCGCAAATCTTCCAGGTCGGTGTGGGAGCCGATCACCACATCGGGGCTGACCTGCGCCGCGGCCTCGTCGGGCGCGGTGGCCAGCACCCGCAGGGTCTGCCCCAGCGCGATCGCGGCCTGGTGGGTCATCCGGGCCAGCTGACCGCCGCCGACCATCGCGACGACGGGCTTAGAGGCGGGCGTGCGTGTTGTCGGCACGGCCATCATGGTGTCAGTTGACGTGCCGGGAAGCGAAATTGTGACGAAGCCTTTTGCATCGATTTCGCGTCCGTCCGTAAACTGGCGTGCTGTGTCCTTTGCCGACGCCACCATCGCGCGCCTGCCCCGGTTCATCCAGCCGCTTGCGCTGCGCCATCACGAGCTGATCAAATTCGCCATCGTCGGGGGCACCACATTCATCATCGACTCGGCGATCTTCTACACGCTGAAGCTGACCGTGCTGGAGTCCAAGCCGGTCACCGCCAAGGTGATCGCCGGCATCGTCGCGGTCATCGCGTCCTACATCCTGAACCGGGAGTGGAGCTTCCGCGACCGTGGCGGGCGCGAGCGCCATCACGAGGCGTTGCTGTTCTTCGCGTTCAGCGGCGTGGGTGTGTTGCTGAGCATGGCCCCGCTGTGGGTGTCCAGCTACGTCTTCGGACTGCGGGTCCCGACGGTGTCGCTGACGGTGGAAAACATCGCCGACTTCATCTCGGCCTACATCATCGGCAACCTGCTGCAGATGGCGTTCCGGTTCTGGGCGTTCCGGCGCTGGGTGTTCCCCGACCAGTTCGCGCGCAACCCCGAGAAGGCGCTGGAATCGCTCACCGCCGGGGGTATCGCCGAGGTCTTGGAGGACGAGATCGAAAGCGGCTTGGACGGAAACGTCACGCTGTTGCGCGCCTGGCGTAACCGCAGGGCTAACCGGTTCGGTCAGCTGGGTGACCCGGGCTCGTCGGATCCGGTGTCGAAAACCTCGTGATACAGCAGCGCGTGCACGTTACGCAGCTGCGGAATGTCGTTGAATTCCAACGGATCCTGTGACGCGGATTCGATAATCAGCGTCCCGGTGCGAAACATCCTCTCCCACAGCTTGTCTCGGAATTCCACGCTGTTGATCCGCGCCAGCGGGATGTCGATGCCGCTGCGCGTGGCGACCCCATGCCGAAACATCACCCGCCGGTTGGTGACGACGAAATTGGTGGTCAGCCAGGTCAGAAACGGCCACAGCGTGAGCCAGCCGACGATCACCAGCCAGATCGCCCAGATGACCCCGTAGACCACGTTCTTGGTGGGTTGGCCCCAGTGCGTCGAGTTCACGTAGCCGGATCCGAACGCGGCCAGCGCGGTCGCCAGCACGAGCACGACGACGGGCCAGATCAGCCGCTTCCAATGCGGATGGTGATGCAGGACGACCCGCTCACCGTTGGCCAGGACATTCTCCGGATAGCCCACAATCGCAGACCCTAACGCAGGTGCACCACGTCGCCGGCCGAAATCACCACCGGCGTACCCCCGGTGTCCAGGCACAACTGGCCGCGCGCATCGATGCCGGTCGCGGTTCCGACGACCTCGTCGCCGCCGGGCAGTTGTGCCCGCACCCGCGACCCGATGGTCAGGCTGCACGCCCGGTAGTCGGCGGCCAACTGGGGGTCGGCGCCGCGCCACTGGGCGATCCGGCCGCCCAGCGCGCGCAACAGGCCGACGACGAGCGATTCCCGGTCGGGGGCGACGCCCAGCTGCACCAGCGAGGTCGCACCGGGGACGTCGGCGGGGGCCGGCGCGACGTTGAGCCCGAGACCGATCACCACCGACGGCCGTGCCACCTCGGCCAGGATGCCCGCCAGCTTGCCGCCCTTGACCAGGACGTCGTTGGGCCACTTGAGGCCCGCGCCCTCGATCAGCGGGGATACCGCGTCGATCACGGCGACGCCGGTGGCCAGCGACAACCAGCCCCAGGCCTGCGTCGGGACTTCCGCGGCGCTGACGCCGACCGACATGATGATCTGCGCGTGCGGGGCGGCCGACCAGGCCCGGCCGTGCCGCCCGCGGCCCGCGGTCTGGTGCTCGGCGATCAACACCGCCCCGCCGATGTCGATGCCTGACGCGGCGCGGGCCAGCAGGTCGGCGTTGGTGGATGCGGTCCGCGCCACCACGTCCAGTTGCCGCCAACCGGCGTCGGCCGCCGCGGCGCGCAGCGCGTCCTGGTCCAGCGGAGCCGTCACCGGGCGGCCCGTTCGAGCATGTCCATCACGGCCAGGTGGCTGAACAGCATGCTCGTCCCGATCGGGTTGCCGCCCCCGGGATACGCCTCGCCGCTGGGCGCGGCCATCGTGTTGCCGGCCGCGTACAGGCCGGGGATCGGCCGACCCGAGGTGTCGAGCACCCGCGCCGCCGTGTCGGTGCGCAGCCCGCCCTTGGTGCCCAGGTCCGAAATGCCGAACGCGGCGGCGTGAAACGGCGGTGAGTCGATGGGCACCATCGGCGAGGCGCCACCGGAGAATGCGCGATCGAACGCCTCGTCGCCGCGCCCGAAATCCTCGTCGACGCCGGCGGCGGCGAATGCGTTGAACCGCTTGACAGTTGCGCTCAGCCGCTCGGGCGGCACGCCGATCTTCGCGGCCAACTCCTCTAGCGTGTCCGCGGTGTGCCACAGCCCGGCCGCGACGTATTTCTCGGTCTCGACGATGGTGACGTTGGCGGCCTTGACCGGCGGCACCTCACCCTCCTTGTCGTCGTAAATCATCCAGTACGGCAACGTGATTGAGCCGTCGCGCAGCTGCGCGATGATCTCGCGGCCGGCCCGGTCATAGGCCCGGGACTCGTTGACGAACCGGTCGCCGTTCTGGTTGACGAAGATGCCGCCGGTGAACCACAGCGCGAACGCGGAGCGACCATCGGGATGGGTCATCCCCGGCGACCACCACGCCTGATCCATCAGGTCGATGTCCGCGCCAGCCGCGATGCCGGCCTGCAACGCCAGGCCGCGGCTCCCGGGCGAACCCATCGTGTCCCGCGCGACGCCGGGCACACCGAATCGTCGGCGCAGCTCGTCGTTGCTTTCGAAGCCGCCGGCGGCCAGCAGCACCCCCCGGCGGGTGCGGATGGCGCGACGCTGCCCCGCGCTCTCGACGATCGCGCCGGTCACGCGGCCCTCCGAGCGCACCAGTTCGACCAGCGCGGTGTCCCGCCGCGTCGCGGCGTTGGGGTACTGCCCGATGGCGGTGAGGAAGCGCGCGATCAGCGCGCGGCCCCCGATGTAGTAGTCGGCGGGGGGTGCGGTGCCGAGCCGGTCGTTGTCCAGCGGCCCGCGGATCACCTCGCGCAGTTCGGGCGCGGCCGCCACCTTCAGTGGCTTGGCCGCGATGTGTCGCTGACCGTCCAGCCGGGCCTTGGGCGCCTTGCCGAAGTAATCGGGCCAGGGCAGCGGCACGAATTTCAGGTTGGCGTCGAGCTCCAGGTACTCGATCAGCGGCGCGCCGCCGCGGACGAAGGTTTCCTGCAATTCGCGCGGGGTGCGGTCGCCGACAACGGCGCGGTAGTAGGTCAGCGCGTCCTCGATGGTGTCGTCGAAGGAGCCAGGGGCGGCGGCGCGCACCAGCACGGGGTTGCACGGAAACCACACGCCGCCCCCGCCGGAATAGGCGGTGGTGCCGCCGAACTTGTCGGTCGCCTCGACCAGTAGGACGTCGAGGCCTTCGCGCGCGGCCGTGTATGCGCCGGTGACACCGCCGCCGCCCGATCCGGCGACGAGCACGTCATGTTCTTCGTCCCAGTCGACCGTGCCCATAGTCAGCAGAGAGTATCTCCGCCCGTAACATCGAGTCCCATGACAAGCGTTACCGACCACTCCGCTCATACCGCGGAGCCCGCGGCCGAGCACACCGTCGACATCCACACCACCGCGGGCAAGCTCGCCGAGCTGCACAAACGCCGAGAAGAGGCGCTGCACCCGGTCGGTGAGGACGCCGTCGAGAAGGTGCACGCCAAGGGCAAACTGACCGCGCGCGAGCGGGTCTACGCCCTGCTGGACGAGGATTCGTTCGTCGAGCTCGACGCGCTGGCCAAGCACCGCAGCACCAACTTCGGGCTGGAATCCAACCGCCCGCTCGGCGACGGCGTCGTCACCGGGTACGGCACCATCGACGGCCGCGACGTGTGCATCTTCAGCCAGGACGCCACGGTGTTCGGCGGCAGCCTCGGCGAGGTGTACGGCGAGAAGATCGTCAAGGTCCAGGAATTGGCGATCAAGACCGGCCGCCCGCTGATCGGCATCAACGACGGCGCGGGCGCACGCATCCAGGAGGGCGTCGTCTCGCTGGGCCTGTACAGCCGGATCTTCCGCAACAACATCCTGGCCTCGGGCGTCGTCCCGCAGATCTCGCTGATCATGGGCGCGGCCGCCGGCGGGCACGTGTACTCGCCCGCGCTGACCGACTTCGTCATCATGGTCGACCAGACGAGCCAGATGTTCATCACCGGGCCCGACGTCATCAAGACGGTCACCGGCGAGGACGTCACCATGGAGGAGCTCGGCGGCGCCCACACCCACATGGCCAAGTCGGGCACGCTGCACTACGTCGCCTCCGGCGAGCAGGACGCCTTCGACTGGGTCCGCGACCTGCTGAGCTACCTGCCGCCGAACAACTTCACCGACCCGCCGCGCTTCGCCGAACCGCATCCCGAGGGCTCCATCGAGGACAACCTCACCGCCGAAGACATCGAGCTGGACACCCTGATCCCGGACTCCCCCAACCAGCCCTACGACATGCACGAGGTGATCACCCGCATCCTCGACGACGACGAATTCCTGGAAATTCAGGCGGGTTACGCGCAGAACATCGTCGTCGGGTTCGGGCGCATCGAAGGCCGCCCGGTCGGGATCGTGGCCAACCAGCCCACCCAGTTCGCCGGCTGCCTGGACATCAACGCCTCGGAGAAGGCGGCCCGGTTCGTGCGGACCTGCGACTGCTTCAACATCCCGATCGTCATGCTCGTCGACGTGCCCGGCTTCTTGCCCGGCACCGGGCAGGAATACAACGGCATCATCCGCCGCGGCGCCAAGCTGCTCTTCGCCTACGGCGAGGCGACCGTCCCGAAGATCACCGTCATCACCCGCAAGGCCTACGGCGGCGCCTACTGCGTCATGGGCTCCAAGGACATGGGCTGCGACGTCAACATCGCCTGGCCCACCGCGCAGATCGCGGTGATGGGCGCCTCGGGCGCGGTGGGCTTCGTCTACCGGCAGCAGCTCAAGGAGGCCGCCAAGGAGGGCCGGGACGTCGACGCGCTGCGGTTGGAGCTGCAGCAGGAGTACGAGGACACCCTGGTCAACCCCTACGTGGCGGCCGAGCGGGGCTTCATCGACGCGGTGATCCCGCCGTCGCACACCCGCGGCTACGTCGCCACCGCGCTGCGCCTGCTGGAACGCAAGATATCCCACCTGCCGCCCAAGAAGCACGGGAACATCCCACTGTGAGCGAACAGCAGCCGCACGAGCCGCACATCCAGGTCCTCAAGGGGCATCCCACCGACGCCGAACTGGCCGCGCTGATCGCCGTGCTGGGCAGCGCGGGCAGCGCGCCGCCACCCCCACCGCAGGAGCGCACCCGTTGGGGGCTCCCGGTGGACCGGCTGCGGTATGCGATCACCAACTTCCAGCGGGTGACCATGCAGGAACGCCTCCACATGCGGCATTGACCCGGCTGGTGCTGGGGTCGGCCTCGCCCGGCCGGCTCAAGGTGCTGCGCCAGGCCGGCGTCGAGCCGCTGGTCGTGGTCTCCGGTGTCGACGAGGATCTGATCGCGCAGCGACTGGGTCCCGATGCCCCGCCGGAGGAGATGGTGTCCGCGCTCGCGCGGGCCAAGGCCGAGCGGGTCGCCGCCCGACTGGAGGGCCCCGTCACCGCGGATTGCGTTGTGATCGGCTGTGATTCGATGCTGCACCTCGACGGAGGGCTCTGCGGCAAGCCGGAAACGGTGGCCGACGCGCGGCGGCAGTGGCAGTCGATGGCCGGCCGCGCCGGCCGGCTCTACACCGGCCATTGCCTGATCCGGTGCCTGGACCACAAGATCGTCCACACCAACACCGAAACATCAATCACCACAGTGCATTTCGGGACACCGTCGGCCGATGACCTGGAGGCCTACCTGGCATCGGGTGAATCGTTGCGGGTCGCCGGCGGGTTCACCCTGGACGGCCTGAGCGGGTGGTTCATCGACGGGGTCGACGGCGACCCGTGGAACGTGGTCGGCTTGAGCCTGCCGCTGTTGCGCTCGCTGCTGCGGGCGGCCGGCCTGTCCGTCGCCGCGCTGTGGGGTTCGCGAGACTGAACCCACGCACACCCGCCGCGGCGTGTCGTGTGCCTGGTTGCAGTGTCGGCGGTGACCCGCGCGACGGTAGGCTCGATTACGTGCCACTTCCCGCGGATCCAAGCCCCACGCTGTCGGAATACGCCCACCCCGAACGGCTCGTCACCGCCGACTGGCTCTCGTCGCAGATGGGAGCCCCCGGCCTGGCGATCGTCGAATCCGACGAGGACGTCCTGCTTTACGACGTCGGCCACATTCCCGGAGCGGTGAAGATCGACTGGCACACCGACCTCAACGATCCCCGGGTGCGCGACTACATCGACGGCCAGCAGTTCGCCGAATTGATGGACCGCAAGGGCATCGCCCGCGACGACACCGTGGTGATCTACGGCGACAAGAACAACTGGTGGGCCGCCTACGCGCTATGGGTGTTCACCCTGTTCGGCCACCCCGACGTGCGCCTGCTCAACGGCGGGCGGGACCTGTGGTTGGCCGAACGCCGCGAAACCACGCTGGCCGTCCCCACCAAGACCTCGACCGGCTATCCCGTCGTGCAGCGCAACGACGAGCCGATCCGCGCGTTCAAGGAAGACGTGCTGGGCATCCTCGGCACCGAACCGCTGATCGACGTGCGCTCGCCCGAGGAGTACACCGGCCAGCGGACCCACATGCCCGACTACCCGGAGGAGGGTGCGCTGCGCGCCGGCCACATCCCCACCGCCCGGTCGATCCCGTGGGCCAAGGCCGCCGACGAGAGCGGCCGATTCCGCAGCCGCGAGGAGTTGGAACGGCTGTATGACTTCGTCACGCCGGACGACCAAGCCGTCGTGTACTGCCGCATCGGCGAGCGGTCCAGCCACACCTGGTTCGTGCTCACCCACCTGCTGGGCAAGCCGGGCGTGCGCAACTACGACGGATCGTGGACCGAGTGGGGCAACGCCGTGCGGGTGCCGATCGTGGCCGGTTCCGAACCAGGACAAGCACCCGGAGTCGTGCCGGTTTGATGAGTCTGCCCGCACCCCTGGCCGACGTGGTGTCCGACTTCGCCGAAGTCCAGGGCCAGGACAAGCTGAACCTGCTTTTGGAGTTCGCCAACGAACTGCCGGCCCTGCCCGCTGACCTGGAAGAGGCGGCGATGGAGCCGGTGCCCGAATGCCAGTCCCCGCTGTTTCTGCACGTCGACGCGCACGACCCCACCCGGGTCCGGCTGTATTTCAGCGCGCCCCCGGAAGCCCCGACCACCCGCGGATTCGCCGCGATCCTGGCCGCGGGCCTCGACGAACAGCCCGCCGCCGACATCCTGGCCGTGCCCGAGGATTTCTACACCGAGCTCGGTCTGGCCGCCCTGATCAGCCCGCTGCGGCTGCGCGGAATGTCGGCGATGCTCACCCGGATCAAGCGCCGGGTGCGGGATAGCGCTTGAGCCGGTTGTCGGGTGGCCGGGTGCCAGCGGCCGCGGCGCGCCGCCTAAACTTCCCGGGACAAGACTTGTAAGAAAATCTCTTAAAGACCAAAAACCAGCCCTACAGGAGGCGCAGTGGCCAGTCACGCCAGCTCGAGGATCGCCAAGGTGCTCGTCGCCAATCGCGGCGAGATCGCCGTCCGGGTGATCCGGGCGGCCCGCGATGCGGGCCTGCCCAGCGTGGCGGTCTACGCCGAGCCCGACGCCGACGCGCCGCACGTGCGGCTGGCCGACGAGGCCTTCGCCCTCGGCGGGCAGACCTCGGCGGAGTCCTACCTGGACTTCGGCAAGATCCTCGACGCCGCCGCCAAGTCGGGTGCCAACGCCATCCACCCCGGCTACGGATTCCTTTCGGAGAACGCGGATTTCGCGCAGGCGGTCATCGACGCCGGCCTGATCTGGATCGGGCCCAGCCCGCAGTCGATCCGCGACCTCGGTGACAAGGTCACCGCCCGCCACATCGCCGCCCGCGCGCAGGCGCCGCTGGTGCCCGGTACCCCCGACCCGGTCAAGGACGCCGACGAGGTGGTGGCCTTCGCCAAGGAGTACGGCGTGCCGGTCGCGATCAAGGCGGCCTTCGGCGGCGGCGGCCGCGGCATGAAGGTGGCCCGCAGCATCGAAGAGATCCCCGAGCTGTTCGAATCGGCCACCCGCGAGGCCGTCGCGGCGTTCGGCCGCGGCGAGTGCTTCGTCGAGCGCTACCTCGACAAGCCCCGCCACGTCGAGGCGCAGGTGATCGCCGACCAGCACGGCAACGTCGTGGTGGCCGGCACCCGCGACTGCTCGCTGCAGCGCCGCTTCCAGAAGCTGGTGGAAGAGGCGCCGGCGCCCTTCCTGACCGACGCGCAGCGCAAAGAGATACACGAATCCGCCAAGCGGATCTGCAAGGAGGCGCACTACTACGGCGCCGGGACCGTCGAGTACCTGGTCGGCCAGGACGGCCTGATCTCGTTCCTCGAGGTCAACACCCGCCTGCAGGTCGAGCACCCGGTCACCGAGGAGACCGGGGGCATCGACCTGGTGCTCCAGCAGTTCAAGATCGCCAATGGCGACAAGCTGGACATCACCGACGACCCGACGCCGCGCGGGCACGCCATCGAGTTCCGGATCAACGGCGAGGACGCCGGGCGCGGCTTCCTGCCCGCCCCCGGCCCGGTCACCCGCTACGACATCCCCACCGGCCCCGGTGTCCGGGTGGACTCCGGCGTCGAGGGCGGCTCGGTGATCGGCGGCCAGTTCGACTCGATGCTGGCCAAGCTGATCGTGTACGGCGCCACCCGCGAGGAGGCGCTGGCACGCTCCCGCCGGGCGCTGGACGAATTCCACGTCGAGGGCCTGGCCACGGTGATCCCGTTCCACCGTGCCGTGGTCAGAGACCCGGCGTTCGTCGGCGACGATAACGGCTTCAGCGTGCACACCCGCTGGATCGAGACCGAGTGGGAGAACACCATCGAGCCGTTCACCGGTGGTGAACCGCTCGACGAGGAGGACAACCGGCCGCGGCAGAAGGTCGTCGTCGAGGTCGACGGCCGCCGACTCGAGGTGTCCCTGCCCGGCGACCTGGCGCTGGGCAACGGCACGCCCGACGCGGTCGGCGTCGTCCGCAAGAAGCCCAAGCCGCGCAAGCGGGGCTCGCACGGCGGGGCGGCGGCCTCCGGTGACGCGGTGACCGCCCCCATGCAGGGCACCGTCGTCAAGGTCGCCGTCGAAGAGGGCCAGCAGGTCGCCGTCGGCGATCTCGTGGTGGTCCTCGAGGCGATGAAGATGGAGAACCCGGTCACGGCGCACAAGGAGGGGACCATCACCGGGCTCGCGGTCGAGGCCGGTGCTGCCATCACCCAGGGCACGGTGCTCGCAGAAATCAAGTGATGCCGGGCAATCCGGCCCGCCTGACCAGCGACTCTAAGAATCGGCTGCCTCGCGTTGTGGGGCAGACCGAGCGCGGGTACTGTTCGAAAGAGGTTGAGTTCACAGCCGCCCGGAAACCGTCAGCAGCGCGCCGGGGAGGCGAATTCCCTACCCCCCCGAATTTTTCGCAGTTGACTGACGCGATCCACCGCACGAACCGCAACCTTACCGAGGGGAGTCAGCAATGACTGTGACCCAATCATGGCAGCGCAGCGGCAGCGCCGAATTCAGTGTTCGCCCAGGCCCGTTGGCCACCGTGATCACCGCACACGGCGAAATCGACGCCGCAAACGCCAATCATCTCACCGCGCTCGTCGAGCGCGCCAGCCTCGAGTCGAGCCAACTGATCGTGGACCTGCGCGGCCTGAATTTCTTTGGCACTGCAGGCTTTTCGGCGCTGCACCGGATCAACGTCGTATGTTCGGGTGCGGGCGTGCCGTGGGTCCTGGTATCGGGTCGCGCGGCGGAGAGGGTGCTGCGAATCTGCGACCCAGACGACACACTTCCGACCACCGATGCGCTACCCGACTTCGTTTCGGACGAGCCCGCTGCGGGCGAGCCGCGCCCCCTACTCCAGTTGGTCCCGCAATCGCGCTAGCGATTTGGCCAACAGGCGCGACACGTGCATCTGTGAGATGCCGACCCGCTCGGCGATCTGGGTCTGCGTCATGCTCTCGAAAAACCTGAGCACCAACACCATTCGTTCGCGTTCCGGCAGCGCCTCCAGCAAGGGACGCAGCGCCTCCCGATTTTCGATCCGGTCCAGGGTGGTGTCGACGTCGCCCAGCGTGTCGGCGATCGCGCGGGCGTCGTCGTCGTCGCCCCCGGTGCCGGCGCTGTCGATGGACAGCGTGTTGTAGGAGCTGCCCGCGACCAGACCCTCGACCACTTCTTCGCGGTCCATGCCGAGTTCCGCGGCGAGTTCGGTCGCGGTGGGCGCCCGACCGAGCCGTTGCGACAGTTCGGCCGTGGCCGCGCCCAATCGCAGGTGCAGTTCCTTTAGGCGCCGCGGAACCTTGACCGACCAACTGTTGTCCCGGAAGTGCCGCCGGACCTCGCCCATGATCGTGGGCACCGCGAACGACACGAAATCGGATCCGGTCTCGACGTTGAAGCGCACCACCGCATTGACCAACCCGACCCGGGCGACCTGGACGAGGTCGTCGCGCGGTTCGCCGCGGCCCTCGAATCGCCGGGCGATGTGGTCGGCCAGCGGCAGGCACCGCTCGACAATCTTGTCGCGGTGGCGCTGCAACTCCGTCGAGTCCGCGGAAAAGCTCGCCAGCTCACGGAACATGTCCGGGACATCGGCGTATTCATTCGGTCGGGAAGTTGAATCGCCGGCTTCTCGCGAAGTCACCGGCTGGAGGCCGCCCGTCGCGCCGTCAGTGTGATGCCGAAGACACTGCCGGACTCGTCGGGATCGCGCCCGTCGTGGAAGGTCTGCACGTCGTCGGCGAGCGAAGTCAGGACGTGCCAGCTGAAGCTGCCCGGTGCCACCACGTCGTGAGTGTCACATGCCGCGGAAGCCTCGACCACCAATTCGTCGTCGCGCGGATCGACGATGACAACCAGGGTGGCATCCGGAGTGGCCGAGCGGATCAGCCGGGTGCACACTTCGTCCACCGCGAGCCTCAGGTCCGCCACGGCATCGAAATCCAGGTCCTCGAAGGTGCCGATCGCACCGACCAGCGTGCGCAGCATCGCCAGATTCTCCAGCCGAGCAGCAACGTGCAACTCCACGGCGCGCTGGCCTTGTTGGCGCTTGTTGGCGCGCGATTCGGCATCGATCATCTGCTCTCCCGGCAACGTCTCACTGACACCCTGTTCCTTTTGGCGCTCATCGTAGGACCCGTCCTGGACGCTACGTTCGAGCCGGTCAGTCATGATCGCTGCCCGATACGCGTCGGGCGCGCAGCGCGAACCGGGTCGCGGTGACCGCCGGGATCAGCGCTGATCATATTGATCATGTGGTTATTGGCATTCTTCGGCTATCTACTGGCTATCTGCTTTGGTGCGTCGTTCGGTTATCCCACGCTCCGGGTCAATCACGCTAACGCACAACCACCGGCACTTCATCATGGTCTAGACCTCATACCCGCTCGGCGTGGCAAATAACCCAGCAGCAGGCTATATGCGCGGCGGAGTTCTTAACAGCGCAAGCGCGCAGACCTACACTTATCCGTTATGAGGCAAATTCTGCCGCGGGCAGTGGTGCTTCTGGGATCGTGGGCGATCGGGCTGCTGGTGGCGGCCTCGGTTGTCCCCCATGTGGCGGTGTCGAGGTCGGGGTTCATCGTCGCGGTGGTGTTGTTCTCGGTGACGCAGCTGGTGCTGTCCCTGCTGATCTCGCGGTTGCCGCACGGTTATGCGTCGCTGCTCCTGGGTGGCACCGGACTGGTGCTGACGTTCGTCGCGTTGAGCCTCTCGGCGGCGCTGACGCACGGGATCGTCATCCGCGGCGCGGTGTCCTGGATCGCCGCGACGATCGTGGTGTGGCTGGTGACGACGGTGGGCGCGATCTCCCTGCCGGACACGCTCGGCGGCAGGAGCGCGCGCTCCGCCTGAGCGGGTTACGAACCGCTGGTTAGCGCCGAATTCGCACGTTCCGCCCGGTTCGCCGAGTGAGTAGCATTTCTTCTATCTCGTCCTTGACGGCGCAGGGAGTTAGAAGGGAGGGGTGATGGGCGACAGGCATCACGACCCGACGGATCACTTCCGGACCACCCAGCCGCACGCTGGCATCACGATGAAGGACAACCTCTTTTGGCCCGGGTTCATCCTGCTGGGTGTGGCATTTTTCGGAGTGATCGGCGCCTTGGCGGCCGCCGCCTACCGACACTACGAGTGGCTCGCCACGACCGTGCTCGTCGCGGTGCTCGCCACGGTGGCCGCGGCACTGTGGTTTGTCGTGGAAGTCCGCCGGGTGGCCAGCATCGACGAGCAGTGGAATCTGGCCGACGGCAACGCGAACCGGGCGGACACCAAAGGCGCGCTGCGCCAACATGTTTCGGGCTAAGAACGGCCTTAAAGCGCTTATAGCGCCAGCACCGGACCGGCGATCGACGACACGCTCATGGACACCGTCACCGCCATCAGCGTCAGCAAAAACCAGCCGGCGCCGTGCCATCCCCACCACGTGCCCTCGTCGCGCCAGACCCGGTAGGTCCGCAGGAACGCCCACAACCCGGCGACGAGCAAGATCGCCGGCCCGACGAACGCCAGCAGCGTGCGTTCCGGCGCTCCACAGGCCACCGTGTCGACGCTCATCCCGTTGCAGGTGCTCACCCACGCCGCGGCCATGATGACGAAACCGACGCCGACGACCGCAGATATGACCGCGAATCGGATGGCGGCGCGAACCTCACCGTCCTCCTGCCCCAGGCGATCACCGCCCGACGGCTGATGCTGATGCACCCTCTGCATGGTGTTTCCTCGTATCCCCGCGCTCGGCTACTGGTGCTGCTGTCAGCCCACCGCTAGCTAAATCGCTCCGCGTGGCGAATTGATTACATTTCAAAGTCGCCTGGTCCGGATACCCACCCTGAGCACGGTAAAACACCCGTCGGCGGACTCAGGCCGGCATTGCCCGAGGCACCCCGGCTACCGTCGCCGAATGCCGCCTAAGGCGGTCAACTATTCGGGCGAATTGCGGTCGGCGCACGGCACGGGTGTCGCTAAAGAGCGGCGCGATAAACCGCTTAATAGTCATGAGTACTATCTGACACATGGTAGCCAGGAGGCGGTTATCCCCCGAGGACCGCCGCGCTGAGCTGCTCGCTCTGGGGGCAGAGGTCTTCGGGAAGCGGCCGTACGACGAGGTCCGCATCGACGAGATCGCTGAGCGGGCTGGGGTGTCACGGGCACTGATGTATCACTATTTTCCCGATAAGCGGGCGTTTTTCGCCGCGGTTGTCAAGGACGAGGCCGACCGCCTGTACCAGTCCACCAACAAGGACCAAGCCCACGGGCTGACGATGTTCGACGAGGTGCGGATGGGCGTGATGGCCTACTTCGCCTACCACGAGCAGAACCCCGAGGCCGCCTGGGCGGCGTATGTCGGGCTGGGCCGGTCGGACCCGGTTCTGCTGGGCACGTCCGACGAGGCCAAGAACAAGCAGCTGGAACACATGATGGCGCGCATCAACGAGGTGGTGTCCAAGGTTCCGGGGGCGAAGCTGGAAGCCGACATCGAGCGGGACCTGCGGGTGATTTGCAACGGCTGGCTGGCGTTCACCTTCGAGGTCTGCCGTCAGCGGATTATGGACCCCACCACCGACGCCGACCGCCTGGCCGACTCGTGCGCCCACGCGCTGTTCGACGCGATCGCCCGGGTGCCCGAGATTCCCGCCGAGCTGTCCCATGCGATGGAGACCGCGGCCATCGAGCCGCGGTAGCTTTGTCGGTGTCTGTTGGCACCATGGGTAGGTGAGCACCGACCCGGTTGAAGCGTTGGATCGATTCAGCGCGATCACCCGCGAATGGTTCACCAGCACCTTCGCCGCACCCACCACCGCGCAGGCCGACGCCTGGACGGCCATCGCCGACGGGAAGAACACCCTCGTCGTCGCGCCGACCGGCTCCGGCAAGACGCTGGCGGCGTTCCTGTGGGCCCTGGATACTCTTGCCAGCCTCGCCGGCGCGCCCGAGCGGCGCCCCGGCACGCGGGTGCTGTACATCTCGCCGCTCAAGGCGCTGGCCGTCGACGTCGAGCGCAATTTGCGCACCCCGCTGGCGGGGCTCACCCGCATCGCCGAGCGCCGCGGCCTGCCCCCACCCGATATCAGCGTCGGGGTCCGCTCGGGAGACACCCCGCCCGCGCGGCGCCGCCAACTCATCAGCCAGCCGCCCGATGTGCTGATCACCACCCCCGAGTCGCTGTTTCTGATGCTGACCTCGGCCGCCCGCGAGACCCTGGCCGGGGTGCAGACCGTCATCGTCGACGAGATCCACGCCATCGCCGGCGGCAAGCGGGGCGCGCACCTGGCCCTGTCGCTGGAGCGCCTCGACGCGCTGCGGGCGGGTGAAACGGGCAAGCCCGCGCAGCGCATCGGGTTGTCGGCGACCGTGCGCCCGCCCGAGGAGCTGGCGCGGTTCTTGTCCGGCGGGGCGCCGACCTCCATCGTCGCTCCCACGTCGGCCAAGACCGTCGAGCTGACCGTGCAGGTGCCGGTGCCGGACATGGCCAACCTGACCGACAACACCATCTGGCCCGACGTGGAGGCGCGGCTGGTCGACCTGATCGAATCCCACGGTTCGACCATCGTGTTCGCCAATTCGCGGCGACTCGCGGAACGACTCACCGCACGGCTCAACGAGATTCACGCCGAACGCAGCGGTGTCGAGCTCGCGGTGGCAACCAACCCGAAGGTGGCCGGCGGCGCGCCCGCCCACCTCATGGGCAGCGGCCAGACCTTCGGCGCGCCCCCGGAACTGGCCCGCGCCCACCACGGTTCGGTCAGCAAGGAGCAGCGCGCCGTGGTCGAAGAGGCGCTCAAGCACGGGCAGCTCAAGGCGGTGGTGGCGACGTCGAGCCTGGAGCTGGGCATCGACATGGGCGCGGTCGATTTGGTGATCCAGGTGGAGGCGCCGCCATCGGTGGCCAGCGGCCTGCAACGCATCGGGCGGGCCGGACACCAGGTCGGCGAGGTCTCGCGCGGGGTGCTGTTCCCGAAGCACCGCACCGACCTGATCGGCTGCGCGATCAGCGTGCAGCGGATGCTCACCGGACAGATCGAGACGATGCGGGTACCCGCCAACCCGCTCGACATCCTGGCGCAGCACACCGTGGCGGCGGCCGCGCTGGAGCCGCTGGACGCCGACCGGTGGTTCGACACGGTGCGGCGGGCCGCGCCGTTCGCGACGCTGCCGCGCGACGTGTTCGAGGCCACCCTGGACCTGTTGAGCGGCAAGTATCCGTCCACCGAATTCGCCGAGCTGCGACCGCGGCTGGTGTACGACCGCGATGCCGGCACCCTGACCGCGCGGCCCGGTGCGCAGCGGCTGGCCGTGACCTCCGGTGGCGCCATCCCCGACCGCGGGATGTTCACCGTCTACCTCGCTTCCGAGGCCGAAAAGCCTTCGCGGGTAGGCGAACTCGACGAAGAGATGGTCTACGAGTCGCGTCCCGGTGACGTGATCTCGCTGGGGGCCACCAGTTGGCGGATCACCGAGATCACCCACGACCGGGTGCTGGTCGTCCCCGCCCCGGGCCAGCCCGCCCGGCTGCCGTTCTGGCACGGCGACGGCGAGGGCCGCCCGGCCGAGCTCGGCGCCGCGCTCGGCGCGTTCACCGGCGAACTGGCCGGCCTGGATCGCGACGCGTTCGACAAGCGTTGCGCCGCTTTGGGTTTCGACGGCTACGCCACCGACAACCTGTGGGTGTTGCTGGACGACCAGCGCACCGCCACCGCCGTGGTGCCCACCGACACCACCCTGCTGGTCGAGCGGTTCCGCGACGAGCTGGGCGACTGGCGGGTGATATTGCACTCGCCCTACGGGCTGCGGGTGCACGGGCCGCTCGCGCTGGCCGTGGGCCGGCGGCTGCGCGAACGCTACGGCATCGACGAGAAGCCCACCGCCTCCGACGACGGCATCGTGGTGCGCCTGCCCGACACCCTCGATGAAACCCCGCCGGGTGCCGAGCTGTTCGTCTTCGACGCCGACGAGATCGACCCGATCGTCACCGCCGAGGTGGGCGGTTCGGCGTTGTTCGCGTCGCGGTTCCGCGAATGCGCGGCCCGCGCGCTGCTGCTGCCTCGCCGACACCCCGGCCGCCGCTCGCCGCTGTGGCATCAGCGCCAGCGCGCGGCCCAGCTGCTGGATGTGGCGCGCAAATACCCCGACTTCCCGATCGTCTTGGAGGCGATCCGGGAATGCCTGCAAGACGTCTATGACGTGCCCGCCGTCGTCGAGCTGATGAGCGGCATCGCCGGGCGCCGGGTGCGGGTGTTGGAGGCCGAAACCACGCAGCCGTCACCGTTCGCGGCGTCACTGTTGTTCGGCTATGTCGGCGCGTTCATATACGAGGGCGACAGCCCGCTTGCCGAGCGCCGCGCCGCGGCGCTCTCGCTGGACAGCACGCTGCTGGCCCAGCTGCTCGGCCGTGTCGAGCTGCGCGAACTGCTCGATCCCGAGGTCATCGCCGCGACCGGCCGCCAGCTGCAGCACCTGTCCGACGACCGGGCCGCCCGCGACGCCGAGGCCGTCGCGGACCTGCTGCGCCTGCTCGGCCCGCTCACCGAAGACGAGATCGCGGCGCGATCTACCGCCGACGACGTCGGGGGTTGGTTGGAGGGCCTGCGCGCGGCCCGACGCGCGCTGACGGTGACGTTCGCCGGCCGCAGCTGGTGGGTGGCCGTCGAGGACATCGGCCGGCTGCGCGACGGCGTCGGCGTGGCCGTCCCGCTGGGCGTGCCCGCCACCTTCACCGCGGCGGTGGCCGACCCGCTGGGCGAACTGCTGGGCCGCTATGCGCGCACCCACACCCCGTTCACCACCGCCGAAGCCGCCGCCCGGTTCGGGTTGGGACTGCGGGTGACGGCCGACGTGCTGGGCCGACTGGCCGACCCAGCAAGGTCTGACGGCCGGCTGGTGCGCGGCGACTTCGTCGCGGCCGGGGAGCTCTCCGGCGGCGGCGAACAATGGTGCGACGCCGAGGTGCTGCGCATCCTGCGGCGCCGCTCGTTGGCCGCGCTGCGCGCCCAGGTCGAGCCGGTCAGCACCGCCGCCTACGGGCGGTTCCTGCCGGCCTGGCATCACCTGGGCGGGTCCGCGCATGGTGTGGACGGCCTGCTGGCCGTCGTCGACCAGCTGGCCGGCGTCCGGATTCCCGCCTCGGCGATCGAACCGCTGGTGTTGGCCCCGCGGGTCCGCGACTATTCGCCGGCGATGCTCGACGAGCTGCTCGCGACCGGGGAGATCACCTGGTCCGGCGCCGGGTCGATCTCCAGCAGCGACGGCTGGATCGCGCTGCATCCCAGCGACTCCGCCGCCCTGACCCTGGCCGCACCCGCCGAGATCGACCTGACCGACACCCACCGCGCGATCCTGGACACCCTGGCCGGCGGCGGCGCGTACTTTTTCCGCCAGCTCGCACAGGACGGCCACAGCGAGTCCGACCTCAAAGCCGCACTGTGGGAACTGATCTGGGCCGGGCGGGTCACCGGCGACACGTTCGCTCCGGTGCGCGCCCTGCTCGGCGGCACCGGCAACCGCAAACGCTCGGCGCCCGCGCACCGGGCCCACCGGCCGCCGCGGCTGAGCCGGTACAGCATCGCCAACCCGCAGCACCGCAGCACGGATCCGACGGTGGCCGGGCGATGGTCGGCCCTGCCCACACCCGAGCCGGATTCCACGCTGCGGGCCCACTACCAGGCCGAGCTGCTGTTGACCCGCCACGGTGTGCTGACCAAGGGCGCCGTCGCGGCCGAGGGCGTGCCCGGCGGATTCGCCACCCTGTACAAGGTGCTGAGCACGTTCGAGGAAGCCGGCAAGTGCCAGCGCGGGTATTTCGTCGAGTCGCTGGGTGGCGCCCAGTTCGCCGTCGCGTCCACCGTCGACCGGCTGCGCAGCTACCTCGACGGTGTCGACCAGCAACGGCCCGAACACCTCGCGGTGGTGCTGGCCGCCGCCGACCCGGCCAATCCCTACGGCGCGGCACTGCCCTGGCCCGAACCGGCCACCGAGGGCGCGGCCCGGCCCGGTCGCAAGGCCGGGGCACTGGTCGTGCTGGTCGACGGCGCACTGGCCTGGTTCCTGGAGCGCGGCGGACGGTCGCTGCTGACCTTCACCAGCGATCCCGCGGCCGATCACGCGGCAGCCGCGGCCCTGGCCGACCTGGTCGCCACCCGGCGCGTCGCATCGATCCTGATCGAGCGCGTCGACGGGGCGCCCGCGCTGCAGCCTCAGGGCGGCCCCGGCTCGGTGGCCGATGTCCTCTGTGACGCGGGCTTCGCCCGCACGCCTCGCGGGTTGCGGCTCAGGTGATCGGGGGATGAACCATGCCCGAGGGTGACACCGTCTGGCACACCGCGGCCACACTGCGACAGCACCTGGCCGGGCGCACCCTGACCCGCTGCGACATCCGGGTGCCAAGGTACGCGACCGTCGACCTCACCGGGCAGGTGGTGGACGAGGTGCTCAGCCGGGGCAAGCACCTGTTCATCAGGATCGGGCGGTCCAGCATCCATTCGCATCTGAAGATGGACGGCAGTTGGCGGGTCGGAAGCCGTCCGGTGAAAGTGGATCACCGGGCGCGAATCATCCTGGAAGCCAACGAAGTTCGAGCCGTCGGTGTCGATCTGGGCGTGCTCGAGGTCCTGGAGCGGGCCCGGGACGGCGACGTCGTCGCGCATCTGGGACCCGATCTGCTGGGCGAGGATTGGGATCCGCAGCTCGCCGCGGCCAATCTGACCGCACACCCGGACCGCCCCCTGGCCGCGGCACTGCTGGATCAGCGGGTGCTGGCCGGGGTGGGCAACGTCTACTGCAACGAATTGTGTTTCGTCAGCGGGCATTTGCCCACCGCGCCGGTCGGCCAGGTCGCCGATCCGGCACGCCTGCTCGCCCGCGCCCGGAACATGCTGTGGATCAACCGGTTCCGCTGGAACCGCTGCACCACCGGCGACACCCGACCCGGCCGGCAGCTGTGGGTCTACGGGCGAGCCGGTGAACCGTGCCGCCGCTGCGGCACACGCATCCACTTCGACGACACCGCCGAACGGGTGGCGTACTGGTGTCCGGCATGCCAACGCTGAGCGCCTACGGGATGTCGCTAGGGTTACCGATCGCGCGCCCGGCCCAAGCGTGCACAAGACTGTCAGGTTGCGTGCGATGATGCAGTGGCAACGCTTGGCTTGCCGTCAGCGGCAGGGTTCAGAAAGGACGACCATCCACGTGCGTTCGCCGAGCCCTGTGCGATCACTGGGCGGCCTTGGTAGGGCCGCCCCGTTGGCCGCGCTACTCAGCCTCGTGGCGGTGGCGGCCCCGACCGCGCACGCCGACGCCGTCGACTCCACGTTCCTGTCCGCCCTGAAAGGCAAGGGCATCAACTTCGCCTCACCGCAGGCCGCGATCATCGCCGGCCATGAGGTCTGCGACGAACTCGACCTGGGCAGGCAGTCGTCCGACGTGGCAACCGACGTGACGAAGAACAGCAACCTGGACGGTTACCACGCCGGGTTTTTCGTCGGGGTCAGCATCGCGGCGTTCTGCCCGCGGCACGGCCAGTAGCTCAGCCGGCCGAGGGCGGGCGCGGCATCACGGTGCCCTTGAGCTCGGCGCCGATCGAGATGTCGTCGTACTTCTGCTGCTTGCGTTTGCGCCAACCGCTGCCGGCCGACGAGATCGGCGGCGGCATCAGCGGCGGCATGGGGAAACCGGAATCTGACGCGGTGATCGGGGTGGCCGTCGACGCCAGCTGCACCGGCACTTGCGATGCGGGCAACAGGCCCACCACCGCGGGCGGCGCGGTCAGCTTGCCCATCGACACCCCGATGCCGATCGCCGCCGTCGGCTCGGCGGACAACCCGGCGGCGCCGAACGCGCCCGCCCCCGCGCCCAGCGCCGACTGACCCTCCGAGAGCCCCGTACCGATGTCGCCGCCCACGGTCTGCAGGGCCTGCGCCGACGTGTTCTGCGCCACGTAGCTGAGCAGGTTGATCGGAAAGCCGGACGAGATGAACTGGTTGGCGTAGGTGTTGGCCAGCCCGAACCAGCCGGCGTTCGGGTCGAAAGTGACCAGGTCCGACACGATCGAGGCCGGCGTCATGGCCGCCTTGGTCGTCGTCGTAGTTGTGGCCGCGGCGGCCGTCGCACCGGCCTGGGCGGCCGGGTTGGCAATCGCGGCCGGCGCGCTGAACATTGGCAGCGTGGTGGCCTGCGCCGAGGCCGCCTCGTACCGGCTCATCGCCGCCGAGTTGTTCGCCCACATGCCCTGGTATTCGTCTTCGGTTTCGGCGATGGCCGGCAGGTTGATCCCGAAGCGATTGGTGGCCAGCAATTGCTTCAACCGGGTCCGATTCGCGGTCACCGACGCCACCGGAACCACCGCCGATTGAGCGGAGTTGAACGCCCTGACGGCGTCCTGCAGCGCGAGGACCATTTGCTGGCATTGCGCCGCCGTGGTGCGCAACCACGCGAGGTAGGGCTCGACCGCCTGGGTCATCGCCGCGGCGGACGGACCGTGCCAAGCGCCGTCCAGTCCCGCCAATGTCGCGGTATTGACGGCCGCCGATTCCTCGAGGCTGGTGCCGAGCCGCTGCCACGCCACGGACGCCTCGACGAGTGATTCCGGACCCGGTCCCGCGTGGATCAGCGCAGAGGTGACCTCGGGCGGCAATGCCGTGAACTCCATGACACCTCACATTGACTACGGTGGGAAAACGTTTGGAACATTGCGTCGACTTTGCGATGACCGAGCCGCTAAAACCCTGAAACATTGGACTTCTATTTGAAGCCAGACTAGTCCCGGACGGATTAGTCGCGGGCATGGGTTAGGAAAAATTCCGCAATCACTTCCGACGCGTCGAACGCGTGCGTGGTGGGCCCGATGACCGCCTGCGGCAAATACTGCCTGCCGCCCGGCCAGGTGTGCCCGCCGCCGTCGATGCGGTAGAAGACGACTTCGCTGGACGCCGCGCACGCCGCGGAATCGAAGCGTCGGACAAAAGTCCCGTCTCGGGCGTCGGGCAGCTCCTGTTGGGACGGCTCGCCCTGACATCCGTCGACCGAGCGCCACTTGTCGACCATGCTCGAAGCCGAGACCGCGTGGCTGAGCCCGCCGCGGCCGCGCACATCCCCGCCGTCGAACGGCACCAGCCGGTCCGCGGTCCCGTGCGCGGCCAGCACGGACACCGGCCGGGAGGGATTGCACGCCACACCGGCGCCCAGGGTGCCCGCGATCGGCGCGATCGCGGCAAAAACATCAGCGCGATCACAACCCAATCGGTTGGCCATGAACCCCCCGTTGGACATGCCCGTGACGAAGACGTGCCCCGCGGCGATGCCGAAGTCCTTGACCAGCTTGCTCGTCAGCGCCACCAGGAATCCGACGTCGTCGACACGACGGCGATCGGCCGGTGACGCCCCGCGCCCGTCGGCCCAGCTCTTGTCGTAACCGTCCGGATAGGCCACCAGCAGGCCGTCGACGTCGGCGACGGCGTCGAAGTCGGAAAGGCCCTCTTGCCCGACGCCGGTGCCGCCGCCACCGTGCAAATTGAGCACCAGACCTGCGGCGTTGCCGGGCGGCACATGCACGCGGTAGGTCCGGTTGAGGCCGCCGAACTGTAATGTCCCGGGCTCGTCGCGCGCCGTCGCGGCCGAGACCGGCCGTCCCGCGCAGCCGGCCAGACACACCGCGAGCACGCCGATCGATAGCAGTCGCGCCCACGGCATGCCGTCAAATTACCGATCGTCGCCGGCTCGGCCCGCGGCGCCCTCGCGGCCCTGTCCGCCGTCTCCGACAACGAGCCAACCGGGGGGTGAACAGCGGATGTACAACTACCCGTCGTTGCGAAGCTTGGTTGCAACGATCGCAAATCTCGCGGGAAAATGTCGCCGAGAAAGAAAGCCCAAACTTCAATGCTGACTGGCGGCCCAGCGTGGCGTCAGCGAGTCATTTCACTGCAGGGAGCATCCACACATGGTTACCCGTCTTCTCGTGGCCGTGACCGTCGCGTTGATCGGCCCGCTGGCGGCAGTGCAGGCTGCGCACGCCGACACCAACGACAGCAAGTTCCTCTCGCTGCTGAACTCCGAGGGCATCACCGACCACGTCGCCCCGGCCCACGCGATCGAGGCGGCGCACAGCGTGTGCGCAGAACTTGAAGCGGGCAAGAAGCCCAGCGACGTGGCGACCGAAGTCCTGAACAACAGCACCATGCCCGCCTACCACTGCGGCTACTTTGTCGGCGCGGCGATCAAGGTGTACTGCCCGCAGTTCACTCCCGAGGAGACCGCCGCCAACGGCTAGCGCCGGTCGGTTCTGCATCTTCGCTATCCTCCGGTTCGGCAAAATGATCGACCGGGGCCGCACCGGCCTGCGATGATGTCTCTAAGCGGTTTATTGCTGTGAGCCAGCAATGGCGCTTGAGCAACGGGAGGTTCAGTGATGGCACGGACCCGTATCTTCACCGGCGGGGTGATCCCGCTGATCGCGCTGCTTGGCGCCCTGGGAACGACGGCGCCGATCGCTTACGCGGACCTCGCTGCGGACAACACGTTCACCGCCGCGCTCAATTCCAAGGGCATCCACTTCGCGTCACCGCAAGCCGCGATCATCGCCGGCCATGAGGTCTGCGACGAACTGGGGCTTGGGCGGACGCAGGTGCAGGTCGCGACCGATGTGACGAAGAACAGCAACCTGGACGGCTATCACGCCGGTTACTTCGTCGGCCTGTCCGTGGCCACGTATTGCCCGCAGCGCGCGTCCTAGGGCTTGTATACGTCGCGTTAAATTCTGATCGCATTGGGTTACGGGCGGCCATCCGGCGCCTTTCAGCACCTAACATCGGGGAGGCGAAACGAATTTTTGCGAGCTTAACCCGCGGAGAGCTGACCTTTTGATCACGAAAGTTTTGGTAAGCGGCGCTTGTTTAGCCCTAGCCCTCTCGACCGCTGTGACCGCGGCGGCACCGGCCGGCGCGGACCCCACCCTGTTCGGCGTCCTCAGCTGCGGCTGCCAGGAAACGGCCCCGGACGACAGCGTCATTTTCTCCGACCACGTCCACCAGGGCATCCAGCAGGGCCTGACGGACCCGAGGGTCCCGCACTAAACCGCGTCTAACCCGCGCCGGCTGACGAACTCCCGACGCCGCCCCGTGCGCGGGTCGTCGAACTCGATGCGCTGCGCCAGCAACCGCAGCGGTGTGCTAAAGTCGTCGGCCGGCACGTCAATAACGTTGGGGTACAACGGGTCTCCCGCAATCGGCAACCCCAGCGAGGCCATGTGAACCCGCAGTTGATGGGTGCGCCCGGTGCGCGGCGTCAACCGGTACAGGCCGTTCCGGTCTTGCAGCTCGATCAGCGTCTCGGCGTTGGGCACGCCGGGCTCGCTGACCGCCTGCAGGTGACCGCGGCGCTTGACGATCCGGCTTCGCACCAGCCGCGGCAGCGTCAGCGCCGGATCGACCGCCGCCCGCGCCAGGTACGTCTTGCGCACCAGACCCCGGGCGAACAGCGTCTGGTAGGTGCCGCGCGACTCCCGCCGGGCGGTGAGCAGCAGCACCCCGGCGGTGAGCCGGTCCAGCCGGTGCGCCGGGCTGAGCTCGGGCAGTCCCAGTTCGCGGCGCAGCCGGACCAGCGCGGTCTGGGCGACGTGGCGCCCCCGGGGCATGGTGGCCAAAAAGTGCGGTTTGTCGACGACCACGATGTCGGCGTCCCGATAAAGCACGGGGATGTCGAACGGCACCGGCACCTCGTCGGGCAGCTCACGGTACAGGTACACGCTGGCCCCGGCGGGCAGCACGGTGGCCGCATCGATCACCGCGCCGTCGGCGTCGACGACCTCGCCGGCCAGCACCTTGGCGCGCGCCGCCGCGCCGAATCGCGTGGTCAGCTCGGCCAGGACCGCCCCGCCGCGCAGCCGTACCCGCACCGGCCCCAACCCGTCGCGCACCGGCAGGGGTGCGGGCCTCAACTTAAGGGCACCGGCTCGAGGATTTCGGCGCGCGCCTCGGGCGCACTGGCGCGCAGCTCGTCGGCCGACACGTCGTCGGGCTGGGCCTGCGACAGGATCTCGGCCTCCACCCGCGCCGTGTAGTTGGCCACCTCGCGGTCGATGTCGGCGGCGCTCCAGCCCAGCACGGGCGCGACCACCTCGGCCACCTCGCGGGCGCAGTCGACGCCGCGGTGCGAGTACTCGATGGAGATCCGCATCCGGCGCGCCAGGATGTCCTCGAGATGCAGGGCCCCTTCGTCGGTGACGGCGTATAACGCCTCCACCTTCAAATAGCCCGGCGCCTCCTTGATGGGGCTGAGCAGCTCGGGCCGGTCGGCGGCCAGGGCCAGCACGTCGTCCATCAGCGCGCCGTAGCGGTCCAGCAGGTGGCGCACCCGGTAGGGGTGCAGACCCACCAGTTCGCCGACGTGTTCGGCCTGGTTGATCAGCGCGAAGTAGCCGTCGGCGCCCAACAAGCTCACCTTCTCGGTGATCGACGGCGCGACCCGGGCCGGGACGAACTGGACCGCGGTGTCGATCGCGTCGGAGGCCATCACCCGGTAGGTGGTGTATTTGCCGCCGGCGATGGCGACCAGCCCGGGCGCGGGCACCGCGACCGCGTGCTCGCGGCTCAGCTTGGAGGTTTCCTCGCTCTCGCCGGCGAGCAGCGGGCGCAGCCCGGCGTACACGCCGTCGATGTCGGCGTGCGTCAGCGGGGTGGCCAGCACGGTGTTGACGGTGCCCAGGATGTAGTCGATGTCGGCCTTGGTGGCCGCGGGGTGCGCCAGGTCGAGGTTCCAGTCGGTGTCGGTGGTGCCGATGATCCAGTGGTTGCCCCACGGGATGACGAACATCACCGACTTCTCGGTGCGCAGGATGATCGCCACGTCGCTGACGATCCGGTCCCGGGGCACCACGATGTGCACGCCCTTGGACGCGCGCACCTGGAACCGGCCGCGCTGCTTGGACAGCGCCTGGATCTCGTCGGTCCAGACCCCGGTGGCGTTGACCACGACGTGGCCGCGGACCTCGGTAATCGAGCCGTCCTCGGAATCGCGAACGCGGACGCCGACCACCCGGTCGCCCTCCCGCAGCAACGCCACCACCTGAGTCGACGTCCGCACGACCGCGCCGTAGTGCGCCGCCGTGCGGGCCACCGTCATGGTGTGGCGGGCGTCGTCGACGACAGTGTCGTAGTAGCGGATGCCGCCGATCAGCGACGTCCGCTTCAGGCCCGGGCTCAGCCTTAAAGCCCCGGCGCGGGTCAAATGTTTTTGCGCCGGAACGGATTTCGCGCCGCCCAGGCTGTCGTAAAGAAAGATGCCGGCGGCGATGTACGGGCGTTCCCAGCCGCGCTTGGTCAGCGGAAACAAGAACGGCAGCGGCTTGACCAGATGCGGCGCCAGCCGGGTCAGCGACAACTCCCGCTCGAACAGCGCCTCGCGCACCAGCCCGAATTCCAGCTGTTCGAGGTAGCGCAGGCCGCCGTGGAACATCTTCGACGACCGGCTCGACGTGCCCGACGCCAGGTCCCGCGCCTCGACCAGCGCCACCTTGAGTCCACGCGTGGCCGCGTCCAGCGCGCACCCGGCACCGACCACGCCGCCGCCGATGACCACCACGTCGAATTGCTCGGAGCCGAGCCGTTCCCAGGCCGCCGCGCGGGTAGCGGGCCCGAGCGTGGCGGGGGCCGGCGACGATTCGGTCACGGGGGAAGGCTCCTCTCGGTTACTGGTCGGTAGCGGTACCCAGGCTAGTGGCTTCTAGTCCAGATCGTCGTGCGCCATCAACCGGCGCGCGGCCTCGGTGATCGACCCGGACAGCGACGGGTACACCGCCAGCGTCTCGGCCAACGCGTTGACGGTGATGCGGTTCTGCACCGCCACGGCGATCGGCAGGATCAGCTCGGAGGCGATCGGCGCCACCACCACGCCGCCGATCACCACGCCGGTGGACTTGCGGCAAAAGACCTTGACGAAGCCCTGCCGCAACCCCGACATCTTGGCCCGGGCGTTGGTCCGCAACGGCAGCATGATGGTCCGGGCCGGCACCGAACCGTCGTCGATCATCGATTGCGGCACCCCGACCGCGGCGATCTCGGGCCTGGTGAACACCGTCGCCGCCACCGTGCGCAGCCGGATCGGGCTGACGCCCTCGCCCAGCGCGTGATACATCGCGATCCGGCCCTGCATGGCCGCGACCGAGGCCAACAGCAGCAGCCCGGTGCAGTCGCCTGCGGCATAGATGCCGGGCACCGAGGTGCGCGACACCCGGTCCACTTTCAGGTAGTCGCCCTGACCGAGCTCGATGCCGACCCGTTCCAGGCCGAGGCCGGAGGTGTTGGGCACCGATCCGATGGTGATTAAAGCGTGGCTGCCCTCGACGGTGCGGCCGTCGGTCATGGTGACCAGGACGCCGTCCTCGGTGCGGGTGACCGATTCGGCGCGGGCGTTCTTGAACAGCTGCACGCCGCGCTCGGCGAACGACTCCTCCAGCACCGCGGCCGCGTCGGCGTCTTCGTAGGGCAGCACCCGGTCGCGGCTGGCCGCCACCGACACCTGCACGCCCAGCTCGGTGTAGGCGTGCACGAATTCGGCCCCGGTCACCCCGGAGCCCACCACGATCAGGTGCTCCGGCAGCGCATCCAGGTCGTAGAGCTGGCGCCAGGTCAGGATGCGTTCGCCGTCGGGCTGGGCCGTCGGCATGATCCGCGGGCTGGCGCCGGTGGCGATCAGCACCACGTCGGCGTCGTACTCGCTGACGACGGGGCCGTCGGGCCCCGGGTCGGAATGCGTCGCCTTGACGCGGTGCCGCGCCAGCCCCGGGGCGGGGTCGACCAACTCCCCGCGCCCGGCGACCAATTTCACCCCGACATTGCGCAGTTGGGCGGCGATGTCGGCGGACTGGTCGGCGGCCAGCTTTTTGACGCGGGCGTGGATCTGCGCCAGGTCGATCTTGGCGTCATCGATGTCGATGTCGAAGCCCAGCCGCGGCGCCCGACGCAGCTCGGTGCGCAGCCAGGTCGAGGCGATGAACGTCTTGGACGGCACGCAGTCGTCCAGTACGGCCGCCCCGCCGGCGCCCTCGGCGTCGATCAGGGTGATGTCGGTCGATTCCGGGTGGGACGAGGCGGCCACCAGCGCGGCTTCGTAACCGGCCGGTCCGCCGCCGATGATCACGATGCGGGTCACCACAGCCCATAACCTAGCGGCGGAATGGCCAACATGCAGGTGCGCCGGATGCGCAGGAGCCGTTTAAGCTTTCCCCGTGCCGCTCTACGCCGCCTATGGCTCGAACATGCATCCCGAGCAGATGCAGCAGCGGGCACCCCACTCGCCGATGGCGGGGACCGGCTGGTTGCCGGGGTGGCGGCTGACGTTCGGCGGCGAGGACTTCGGCTGGGAAGGGGCGTTGGCCACCGTCGTCGAGGATCCGGGATCGCGGGTGTTCGTCGTGCTGTACGACATGACGCCGGCCGACGAGATGAACCTCGACCGCTGGGAGGGCTCGGAGTTCGGCGTGCACAAGAAGATCCGCTGCCGCGTGGAACGGTTGTCGTCGGACACCACCACCGATCCCGTCCTGGCGTGGCTGTACGTGCTGGACGCCTGGGAGGGCGGGCTGCCGTCGGCGCGTTATCTCGGTGTTATGGCCGATGCGGCCGAGATCGCCGGCGCGCCAGCCGATTACGTCCACGACATCCGCACCCGCCCGGCCCGCAACATCGGCCCCGGTACCAGCGTCTAGCCTTCTTCCTTCCGCCGAGCGTGCTCATATGTACGCCGACACGCCGTCGCAGCCGGCATTTTGGGGACGCTCACGCCGCCCGCTGTAGGCGCCGCTCGATGCGTGCGACGAGTTGCGCGGGTTGGTACCTGACATCCTCGGCGATGATGGGCAGTACTACCCAACTGATGTCTTGCAAGGCGGCCGCACGTCTGCGGTCCCGACGAAATGCCTCGGGCCCGCTGTGCCAGTCGACACCGTCATACTCTGCCGCAACGCGAAATTCGGGCCAGGCGAAGTCGAGCCGCCACAGCCGGCCGGTCAGGTCGATGAGCTCGTACTGCAGCACCGGCCGCGGCAGGCCTCCGTCGATCATGACCAGGCGGGCTTCGCTTTCCATCGGCGACTCGGCCAGCGGTGACGCCAGGGGAAGCAGCTCGCGGACGTTGACGATGCCGCGACGACCGGACTGCAGTTCGATGGCCCGCGCCAACTCATCACGACTGCACGTCCCGCTGCGCAGCGCGGCATCGAGGGTAGCGAGCGCGCGCGGCCGCCGCAGGCTGCGGGCGACCTCGATCGCCGTCCATGGCGGCGCCGTGGCCGGCCGGCCCCGCACCACAGTCAGCGGTGCGCCGTCTCGACGATGCACCACCAGACCGCGAGCCGAGTGCAAGCGCCGACCGTCTGGGTTAAGCACATGCAGGGTCAAGGTGTCTTCGGTGTCGAACCCGTAAACCGCCGCGGCAGTGTGCATGCACGCAGCAACCTGCGTACCGGCCAGCAGGTCCAGCCCGCCTAGACGCAACGTCGTGGTCAGTCTGCCGCGGCCGTAAATACCGTGCCAAACTTTTTGCAGCACACCGCTTTTCACGTTCGCTTCCAGGCCGCGACGGGTGAGGAAGGTCAATGCTTGACGAGAGCTGACGACTCCGCCCTGTTCGGCAAGCAACCGCTCGAGGTCTGGATGCATGCGCGCAATCTTCGGCGGCTCATGCATGGCCCACAATTCACTCGACGAGTGTCCTCAAATTGCCGGCTTCGACGGCGTGTCGGCGTACATATGAGCGCGCTCGCGGTCAGAAAGCCGCCGCCTGCTCGATGATGTTGACCAGCACCCGCACGCCGACGGCCAGGGCGCGCTCGTCGAGGTCGAACGTCGGCTGGTGCAGGTCCAACTGCGGTCCCTCGCCGGACCACACGCCCAGGCGCGCCATCGCACCCGGGATCTCCTCTAAGTACCAGGAGAAATCCTCGCCGCCGCCGGACTGCCGGGTGTCGGCGAGCGCATCGGGGCCGACGGCTTCGATCGCGTGGGTGAGGATGTGCGTCGAGACCTCCTCGTTGACCACCGGCGGCACGCCGCGCCGGTATTGCAGCGTGTGCTCGATCTTCAGCGGCGCCAGCAGGCCCGCGACGACCTCGCGGATCATCGCCTCCAGGTCCACCCAGGTGTGCCGGCTGGCGGTGCGCACGGTGCCGGCCAGCACACCGGTTTGCGGAATGGCGTTGGGCGCCACACCCGCGTTCACCGCGCCCCACACCAACACCGTGTTGTTGCGTGGGTCGATGCGCCGCGACAGCACCCCGGGCAGCCCGGTGATCAGCGTGCCCAGTCCGTAGACCAGGTCGGCGGTCAGATGGGGACGCGACGTGTGCCCGCCCGGCGAATACAGCGTGATCTCGATCTGGTCGGCCGCCGAGGTGATCGGTCCCTGCCGCACCGCGACCTTGCCGACCTCGAGCCGCGGATCGCAATGCAGCGCGAAGATCCGCGACACCCCGGTGATCGCACCGGCCGCGATCGCATCGATGGCGCCGCCGGGCATCAGCTCCTCGGCGGCCTGAAAGATCAGCCGGACCCCGACGGGCAGTTCGGGCACCGACGCCAGGGCCAGCGCCGTTCCGAGCAGGATCGCGGTGTGCGCGTCATGGCCGCAGGCGTGCGCGACGTTGGGCATCGTCGATTCGTAGGGCGCGCCGGTCCGCTCGGCCATCGGCAGCGCGTCCATGTCGGCGCGCAACGCGATCCTCGGCTCGTGCTCGGGACCGAAATCGCACACCAGGCCGGTCCCGCCGGGCAGCACCTTCGGGTTGAGCCCGGCGTCGGCCAGCCGCTCGGCGACGAACTGCGTGGTGGCGTACTCCTGACGGCCCAACTCCGGGTAGCGATGGATGTGGCGCCGCCAGTCGACCAGGTCGTCGTAGTGTGCGGCCAGCCAGGATTCGGCGGAGTCGGTGAGGCTCATCCGCGCGCCCTGGTTTCCTGCGCCGCCAGCACCCGGTCGCGCTCGCCGGAGTCCTGCGCGAGCTGAACGACCGTGCGGGCCAGCATGATCGCGCCGTCGACCACGGCGCGGTCGGCGCTGGGACCCGCGGCCGCGGCGGCGAACGCGCGCTGGTGCACCGTGGCCCCGCCGGCGTCGACGCCGATCACCGGGTGAATCCCGGGCAACACCTGCGTCACGTTGCCCATGTCGGTGCTGCCCATCGGCAGCGCGGCCTCGACTTCGGGCGTCACCGGCTCGCGGCCGAGCCGGCGCATCTCGTCGCGGCAGGTTTCGGCGAGCCAGCGGTCGGGCTTGAGTTCGTCGTAGGCGGGCGCCGGGGTTTCGATCTCGTATTCGCAGCCCGCGGCCAGCGCGCCCGCGGCGAAGCAGGCGTACATCCGGCCTTCCAGCTCGCGCAGCGAATCCGATTCGAGCGCCCGCATCGCGTATTGCAGGGTCGCGCGCCCGGGGATGACGTTGACCGCCTGCCCGCCGTCGGTGACGATGCCGTGCATCAGCTGCCCGGGCGCCAGTTGCTGGCGCAGCAGTCCGATGGCGACCTGCGCGACGGTCACGGCGTCGGCGGCGTTGAGCCCCATAAAGGGCGCGACGGCGGCGTGTGATTCCTTGCCCAGGTAGCGCACGATCGCTTCGGACAGCGCCAGCGAGCGGGCCGCGGCGATGTCGGTCGGGCCGGGGTGCACCATCACCGCGACGGCGACGTCGTCGAACGTGCCGGCCTGCAGCATCAGCGCCTTGCCACCGCCGGCTTCCTCGGCGGGCGTCCCCAGCAGCGAAACCGTCAGCCCGAGATCGTCGGCGACCTCGGACAGCGCCAGCGCGGTGCCCACCGCCGACGCGGCGATGATGTTGTGGCCGCAGGCGTGCCCGATCTCGGGCAGCGCGTCATATTCGGCGCAGATCCCCACGACCAGCGGTCCGCTGCCGAAGTCGGCGCGAAACGCCGTGTCGAGGCCGCCGGCGCGCGCCGTGATCTCGAAACCCCGCTCGGCCACCAGCTGCTGCGCCTTGGCGCAGCTGCGGTGTTCGTCGAACGCCAGCTCCGGCTCGGCGTGGATGGCGTGGGACAGCTCCACCAAGTCACCGCCCCGACGCCGCACCACCTCTTCCACGACATCGAGTGGGCTGGCTACAGGCATGTTCGCAGTATCTCATCGAGGCGCAGCGACCGAGATTCAGTCGGGTCACGCCCGTCCCGCGATGAATCCGGCCGCCTCGCCGGGGTACGGCGGTGCTTCGTATTCGTGGTGGGCATCGCGGTCGCGACCGCCCACGACGCAGATCGGGTCACCCGGGCTGCACAGGTCGATGGCACGGCCGGCGAACTGGCCCGCCGAGGACAGGGGCGTGTTGAACCGGTTGCCGGGGTTCCCGAACACCGCGACGGCGGCGATCTTGTTCGCTAGACCGGGATCCAGCGCGGGGGCCGATCCGAAATTGCCGATGGTGTTCCCCAGCGGCGGCACCCCCGCGAGCATCGACACCGCGGCCGCGCCCTGCGAGAAGCCGCCGAGCACCAGCCGCGTCCGCGGGCACTGGTCGGCCATCTGCCCGATGTGGTCCCGCGCGTCGTTGGCGGCGTCGGCGGTGGTCAGAAAGTTGTAGCTGGCCGGGTAGTTCACCGCGTAGTTGTCGAGGCTGCGGCCGCCGAGCGCGGGCTGCAGCGCGCCGAACAGCGCGTCGCCGACGGCGCCCAAACCGGGCGGCTCGGCGGTGCCGCGCGCGAAGATCAGTTGGACGTCCGGACAGTCGGCTCGTGCCCGTGGCGCGGGACCGCAGATGATCGTGGCCACCGATACGGCAACAGCGAGAGCCGAGATCGGCCACCGAGCAAAACCCATGCGGCAGATCTTGACACATGCGGGGCTAAGCTGCCCCCCGTGGCCGAAACCCTGCCCGCCCCCGGCGAACTCGCGCGGCTGGCCGCAGCAGCGATCGCCGAGCGGACCGGGGTCGACCGGCACGACGCCGCGATCATCCTCGGGTCGGGATGGTCGCCGGCGGTCGCCGCGTTCGGCGCCCCGACGGCCGCCCTCCCCCAGGCCAACCTGCCGGGGTTCCGGCCGCCCACCGCGGTCGGGCACGCCGGCGAGCTGTTGTCGGTGCGCATCGGCAAGCATCGCGTCCTGGTTCTGGTCGGTCGCGTGCACGCCTACGAGGGGCATGACCTGACCCATGTGGTGCACCCGGTGCGGGCGGCCTGCGCGGCGGGGGCACGCGTGATCGTGCTCACCAACGCCGCCGGCGGGCTGCGCCCGGACCTGGCGGTCGGTCAGCCGGTCTTGATTAGCGATCACCTGAACCTGACGGGGCGTTCGCCGCTGATCGGCGCGCAGTTCGTCGACATGACCGACGCGTATGCGCCGCGATTGCGCAAGCTCGCCCGCGACCTGGACCCGACGCTGGCCGAGGGTGTCTACGCCGGGCTGTCGGGCCCGCAGTACGAGACGCCGGCGGAGATCCGGATGCTGCGGACGCTGGGCGCCGATCTGGTGGGCATGTCGACGGTGCACGAAACCATCGCGGCCCGGGCGGCCGGCGCCGAGGTGCTGGCCGTATCCCTGGTGACAAACCTGGCCGCGGGCATCACCGGTGCGCCGCTGAGCCACGCCGATGTGCTGGCCGTCGGGGCCGCATCGGCGGCGCGGATCGGCACCCTGCTGGCCTCCGTGGTAGCAGGGTTGTAGCGGGATCGCCCGTGTGACACCCGAGGAGTGGATCGCGCACGATCCCGACCCGCAGACGGCCGCCGAGCTCGCCGCGTGCGATGCGGGAGAACTCACGGCGCGGTTCGCCCGGCCACTGGTGTTCGGCACGGCGGGATTGCGCGGGCCGGTGCGCGGCGGACCGGACGCGATGAACGTCGCGGTGGTGCTGCGGGCGACCTGGGCGGTGGCGCGGGTGCTCGGAGACCGGGTGGGGTCGCTGGTGGTCGTCGGGCGCGATGCCCGGCACGGCTCGGCGGCCTTTGCCACCGCGGCGGCTGAAGTTCTTGCCGCCGAAGGCTTTTCGGTTCTTCTGCTGCCCGGTCCGGTGCCCACGCCGGTGGTGGCCTTCGCGGTTCGTCACACGGGTGCGGCCGCCGGGATACAGATCACCGCCTCGCACAATCCGCGCGGCGACAACGGGTACAAGGTGTACGTCGACGGCGGGCTGCAGATCATCTCCCCCACCGACCGCGAGATCGAAAGCGCAATGGCCGCTGCGCCTTTCGCCGACGAAATCGCTTGCCAGCCCGTTCACCCCGCCGAAGCCACCCTCATCCAGGACTACATCGAGCGCGCAGCCGGGGTGCGACGATCGGACCGGCCGGTGCGCTCGTTGAGGATAGCGCTGACACCGCTGCACGGCGTGGGTGGCGCCGTGGCCGTCGAGGCGTTGCATCGCGCCGGCTTCGAACAGGTCCACACTGTCGGGGCGCAGTTCGCGCCGGACCCCGACTTTCCCACCGTCGCGTTTCCCAACCCGGAAGAACCGGGAGCCACCGACGCGCTGCTGACGCTGGCCGCGGACACCCGCGCCGACGTCGCGATCGCGCTGGATCCCGACGCCGACCGATGCGCGGTCGGGATACCGACGGTGTCGGGTTGGCGGATGCTGTCCGGCGACGAAACCGGTTGGCTGCTCGGCGATTACATCTTGGCGCATGAGAAATCCGAGAACCCCGTCGTGGCCAGCACCGTGGTGTCCTCGCGCATGCTGGCGGCGATCGCCGCACACCACGGCGCCACCCACGTCGAGACGCTCACCGGCTTCAAATGGCTGGCGCGTGCCGATGCAGACCAGCCCGGCACGCTGGTGTACGCCTACGAGGAAGCGATCGGACACTGCGTCGATCCCGCCGCCGTGCGCGACAAGGACGGCATCAGCGCGGCGGTGCTGGTGTGCGACCTGGTGGCGGCGCTCAAGGAGCAGGGCCGTTCGGTGCCCGAGGCGCTCGACGAACTCGCCCGCCGGCACGGCGTGCACGACGTCGCCGCCCTGTCGCGTCGGCTCGCCGACCCGCAGGAGGCCGAGGATGTGATGCGGCGGCTTCGCGCGGCCCCGCCCGAACGCCTGGCGGGCTTCGACGTCGAGACCACCGATATCACCGACGCGTTGATCTTCACCGGCGGCGACGACGACACGTCGGTCAGGGCGGTGGTGCGGCCGTCGGGCACTGAGCCAAAGCTGAAGTGCTACACCGAGGTTCGGTGCGCGGTGACCGGCGAGCTGGGCCGCACCCGGGATCGTGCGGCGGCGCTGCGCGACGAGCTGGTCGCCGAGATGCGGCGCCGGTTGAACTAGCGCGGCCCGAACTGCCGGTCGCCGGCGTCGCCGAGGCCCGGGACGATGTAGAAAATCTCGTTCAGGCCGTCGTCGACGGCGGCGGTGAAAACCCGCACGTTCGGTGCTGTCTTCTCAAGCGCCGCAAGGCCTTCCGGCGCGGCCACCACACAGAGCACGGTGATGTCCGTCGCGCCGCGGCGCAGCAACAGCTCAATGGTGTACGTGATCGACCCGCCGGTGGCCACCATCGGGTCGAGAACCATCACGGGCAGATCGCTCAGATCGTCGGGCAGCGACTCCAGATACGGCACCGGTCGCGCGGTGTCCTCGTCGCGGGCCACGCCGACGAATCCGACGCGGGACTCCGGAATCACGGCATGCGCCTCGTAGACCATGCCCAGGCCGGCGCGCAGCACCGGAACCAGCAAGGGTGGTTTGGCCAGCCGCGATCCGACCGTCTCGGCCATCGGCGTACGGATTGGGACCGGCGCACGCGGGGCGTCCCGGGTGGCCTCGTAGACCAGCATCGACGTCAGTTCCCGCAGCGCGGCCCGGAAGACCGCATTGTCGGTGCGCTCGTCGCGCAGCACAGTGAGCCGCGCGGCGACCAGCGGGTGGTCGATGACGCTCACGTCCATGGGCTTTGACCCTATATAACAATCGGGGCTCGCTGCGCTGACACGCGTGCGCCCGTCCCGCCGGTCGCCGAAATCCGTTCATATACTCCCCCGGTGCGAGGCCTGCGGATCTTCGGAGCGGCGTTGTTGGCGCTGGTTGCGCTGGCCTGCCCCGTGCCCCCTCGGGTGCTGGCCGCGGGGGTGCTGCCGACCCCGTCGCACGTGGTGATCGTGGTCGAGGAGAACCGCGGCAACATCATCGGCAACAAGTCCGCGCCCTTCATCAACGCGCTGGCCGCCGGCGGCGCACTGATGACGCAGTCGTTCGCCGAGGCGCACCCCAGCGAGCCGAACTACCTCGCGCTGTTCGCGGGCGACACCTTCGGCCTGACCAAGGACTCCTGCCCGGTGAACGCCGGCGCCGCACCCAACCTGGCCTCCGAATTGCTTTCTGCCGGTTACACATTCGTTGGCTATGCCGAAGACCTGCCGGCCGTCGGATCGCCGGTGTGCAGCGCGGGCAAGTACGCCCGCAAGCACGTGCCGTGGGCGAACTTCACCAATGTGCCGCCGGCGAACTCGGTGCCGTTCTCGGCGTTTCCGATGGGCAACTACGCCAACCTGCCGACGGTGTCGTTCGTCATTCCCAACAACGACAACAACATGCACGACGGCTCGGTCGCCGCGGGCGACGCCTGGCTGAACCGCCAGCTCGTCGGCTACGCCAACTGGGCCCGCGCCAACAACAGCCTGCTGATCCTGACGTGGGACGAGGACGACGACGGACCCCGCAATCAGATCCCCACGGTGATCTACGGCGCCCACGTGCAGCCGGGCAGCTACAGCGAACCGATCACCCACTACAACGTGCTGTCCACGCTCGAGCAGATGTACGGGCTACCCAAGACGGGCAAGGCGGCGACCGCCTCCCCAATCGCCAGCATTTGGAGCGCGTAACCGCTACCGGACCGGGCGGACCGCATCGTCGCCGGGGCCAAGCCGTCGCTATTGTGTGCCGCATGGCCGACCTCGTACCCATCCGCCTGAGCCTGTCCGCTGGTGACCGCTACACCGTGTGGGCGCCTCGGTGGCGCGACGCCGGGGACGAATGGGAGGCGTTCCTGGGCAAGGATGAGGACCTGTACGGCTTCGAGACCGTCGCTGACCTGGTGGCATTCGTCCGTGTCGATTCCGATAACGATCTCGTCGACCACCCGGCATGGGCCGACCTGACCACCGCCCACGCGCACACCTTCGAACCGGCGAAGGACAAGGAGTTCGACCTCGTCGCCGTTGAGGAGCTGGTGGCCGAGAAGCCGACCGAGGAGTCGGTGAACGCGCTGGCGGGCACGCTGGCGATCGTGGCTTCCATCGGATCGGTATGCGAGCTGTCGGCGGTGTCGAAGTTCTTCAACGGCAATCCGGACCTGGGCACGGTGTCCGGCGGCGTCGACCACTTCACCGGCAAGGCCGGCCAGAAGCGCTGGAATGCGATCGCCGCGATCATCGGGCGAGGCTGGGACGACGTGCTCAGCGCGATCGACGAGATCATCAGCACGCCCGACGTCGACGCCGACGCCGCCGCCAAGGCCGCCGACGAGCTGGCCGAGGAGCGCGAAGAACCCGAAGAGCCCGAAGAGCCCGAAGAGACGGACGCCGCCGAAGCCACGGAGGAGCCCGAGGACACGGCGGACCAAGACGACGAAGACGACCAAGAAGAAGACGACGCCCGCGCCGAGGGCGACACCGTCGTCCTGGGCAGCGAAGAGGACTTCTGGCTGCAGGTGGGCATCGACCCGATCCGGATCATGACCGACTCCGGCACCTTCTACACGCTGCGCTGCTACCTGGACGACGATCCGATCTTTTTGGGCCGCAACGGCCGGATCAGCGTGTTCAGCTCCGAGCGGGCGCTGGCGCGCTACCTCGCCGACGAACACGACCACGACCTGTCGGACCTGAGCACCTACGACGACATCCGCACCGCCGCCACCGACGGCTCACTGACCGTCGACATCACCGACGACAACATCTACGTGCTCAGCGGGCTGGCCGACGATTTCGCCGACGGGCCCGACGCCGTGGATAAGGACCAGCTCGAGCTGGCCGTCGAGCTGCTGCGCGACATCGGCGACTACTCCGAGGAAAGCACCGTGGACAAGACGCTGGAACCGAGTCGGCCGCTGGGCAAGCTGGTGGCCTGCGTGCTGGAGCCCGACTCGGTGAGCAGGCCGTCGCCGCCGTACGCCGCAGCGGTACGCGAGTGGGAGCAGCTGGAACGGTTCGTGGAGTCGCGGCTGCGGCGCGAGTAGGCGCGCGACCGGCCGCGTTTGACGGACCAACGAGACTGCTCTTTACTGGCGGCAGCGTCCGCCGGTCGTAGTCAACGCTGTCAACGGGAAGGTGTGCCGAGTGTCGCTTCCCGGAATCGGCCCACTGCCGCTGTACGGGTTTCAACGCCCGGGCATGCTGCTGTTCGCCGTGGTGCCGCTGGCGCTGCTCGGCGTGTACGTCGCCGTCCAGGCCCGCCGCCGGCGCCGCCTGCACCGGTTCACCGAGGCCCCGGTCCCGCAGTCGCCGTGGCGGCATCTCCCGATCGCCGTGTCGCTGCTCGCCCTGTTACTGCTCACCGTGGCGCTGGCCACCCCCACCCATGACATGCGCATCCCGCGCAACCGCGCCGTCATCATGCTGGTGATCGACATGTCCAATTCCATGCGGTCCACCGACGTCGCCCCCACCCGGCTCAAGGCCGCCGAGGACGCCGCCACCCAATTCGCCAAGCAGCTGACGCCCGGCATCAACCTCGGCCTGGTCGGGTTCGCCGGCACGCCCTACCTGCTGGTCCCCCCGACCCCGCAACACCAGGCGACCACCGAGGCGTTAAAGAACCTGCAATTCGGCGACGGCACCGCGACCGGCGAGGCCATCTTCACCGCCCTGCACGCGATCGAAGCCACCGCCGTGGCCGGTGGCGACACGCCGCCGCCGGCGCGCATCGTGCTGCTGTCCGACGGCGGGGAGAACCGGCCCACCGACCCCAACGATCCGCACGACGGTGTCTTCACGGCGTCGCGCTTGGCCAAGGATCACGGGGTGCCCATCTCGACGATCGCCTTCGGCACCAAGAACGGCGACATCGTCATGAACGGGCAACGCGTCGCCGTCCCGGTGTCGACGGATCAGATGAAGAACGTCGCCAAGCTGTCCGGCGGAAAGTCCTACTCCGCCACCAACATTGACGAACTGAACAAGAGCTACAACGCCATCGAGAACGAGATCGGGTACCGCATCGTGCCGGGCCCCGGGAGCGCGGGATGGCTGCGCCTCGGCGTCATCGCCGCGATCGTCGCCGCGGGGTTGTCGCTGTTGATCAATCGACGGCTGCCGACTTAGCCGCTCTTCCCCTATTTCGCGGGGCAGGGCGGGGGAAAGGTGACCGGCTTGCCCACCCGATCCATCGCCGTTCGGAGCTGCCGCATGCCGGCCTGATACATCTCCGGGCTGGCGGCCGACCAGATCGTCGAGGTGCAGGTGGCGGTGTCGCAGCCGCCGCCGAACGTGATCGACGGGCCGGTTTTCACCGTCACGCACTGGCACTTGGCGCGGGCCGGGTTGCGGGGATCGATCTCGCATTCCACGTCGAGGCAGTTCGCCCAGGGCGCCGCGGACGGGCAGCTGAGCACCGCGAAGTTGGTGTTGATGTTGACCGTCGAGAAGGCCGACCGGATCTTGCTGCCGGATTGCGCCCGTTCGGTGCAGTTTTTCGATCCGATCGAGTTGCCGTTGACGACGACGCAATCGCACACCGAAATGGTGGGATCGGTGGGCGAGGGCACGCACGGCGCGGTGGTGCACAGCGCGAAGGTCTGCTCGCACATCCAAACGTCCTCGACCTGAAGGGCTTTGGCGTTGCTCGGGTGATCTGCTGCGCACGCCGCGGCGACGGGAAGAACGCCGGCCGAGGCCAAGCCGGCCGACGCACGACGCAGCAGGCCGCGCCGGGTGAACGTGCTCTGCGTAGAAAGCCGCACCGCGCGGTCGACGAGTTCGCGGATGGGTCCGGCCCCGCTCGCCGCGTCCAGCCTGCGGCCGGCGTCGATGAGGACCGCGCTGGGCGTAGCGGTGATGTGATAGGCGGCGAACGCGGCCCGACGCTCGTCGACGAGCTCCAGCGGCACCGCGTCGCTCGCCGCACCGGCATTGATCACCGCGACGGTGATGCGCCCGGGCAGGTCGCGCTGCCAGCCGAGGACCTCGGGCAGCAGGGCATCGCAAGCGCCGCATCCCGGTTGGCTGAAGACCAGAACCAGCGGTCGGCGGTCCTCTTGCAGCCGGTCCAGGGTCCAGATGTGCCCCGCCCGGTCGGGCAATGCCAGGTCGGCCGCCGGGGCGCCCGGGCGTGCGGTCCAGCGCGCGTACAACGCCGGCCCCAGCCACAGCGCCAGCATGGCGATCGCGATAGCGGCCAGCGGCCCGCCGAAGTGACCATGCAGCGCGACGAACACGGCCAGCGCCGCGAAGAACGCGTTCCTGGCCAGCGTTGACCAGCCCGCCGGTCCCGATGACAGCCGGCCGAAGCAGTGGCATTCGAGCGCCCGGCCGCGGGCCAGGCTCGCCAGCACCACCGCGCTGAACCCGGTGAGCATGACCAACGCCACCGTGGCGGCGACGGCCGAGTACCCGGTCGCCCGTCCCGCGAGCCACACTCCCGCGAGCAGTGCCAGTGCGACTGCGAACTCGGCGCAGGCCAGCCCCCAACCCACGACCGCCGCGGTCCGGCGCGGAACCCCGACGGCTGCGATTGCCCGCCGCGCCCCGTCACGATCCGCCAGCTTCGAAGCGGCGGCGACAGCGAACATTGCTCCCAGAAGTGCCTGTGCTAGCAGAACTTTCACGAACCTCCGCCTTCGAGTGGTGAGTGAGCGCTAGGCCGGCAGCCTGCGGTTGAGGACCAGGCCGGCCAGCACGGCGCCGGCCAGGACGACCGCGCCGAGCAGCATCCAGGCCGCGCTGGCGTCGCCGCGCACGGTTTCGTAGCCGATCTGCTTCTGCAGCGTCGTGTAGACCTCTTTGAGCGATTCCAGGCTGTCGGCGTGGAAGGACTGGCCGTCGGTGATCTCGCAGATCTTCTGCAGGGTTTGATCGTCGACCGGAACCGGAATGGTGGCGCCGTTGTAGACGACGGTGCCGTACGGCGTCCCAAAGGAAATCGTGGAGATCTGCACGCCCTCGGACTTGGCGGCCCGGGCCGCGGTGAACGCGCCCTGCGGCGCGTTGGGGTCCAGCGGGACGTTCTCGGCGCCGTCGGATTCCAGCACGATGCGGGCCGGCGGCGGGCCTTCGCCGCCGCCCATCACCGCGCCGACGGTGGCGATGGCCTGCAGCGCGGTGAAGAGGCCTTCACCCGTCGCGGTCTTCGGCAGCGGCTGCAGGCCGTCGATCGCCGACTTCACCGCGCCCCGGTTGGTCGTCGGCGGCACCAGCAGCGTGGCGTTGGCGGCGAATTGCACCAATCCGAGGTTGATCGCCGGCGTGAGCTGGTCGGCGAACTGCTTCCCGGCCTCCTTCGCTGCGGCCAGCCGGCTGGGCGGCACGTCGTTGGCCGCCATCGACTCCGAGACGTCGATGACCAGCACCACGACGGCGCGGTTGAGCGGAATCCGGATATCCGACGTCGGCCCGGCCATCGCCGTGGTCAGCAGCACCAGCGAGGTGACCAGCAGGATCGTCGGCACATGCCGCCACCGGCCCGGGCCGGCCGGCGCGACCCGCGCCAGCACCTCCATGTTGGCGAACCGCAGCACCCGCCGCCGGCGGGCAAACTGCAGCGCGACGTAGGCGCCCGTGACCAGCAGCACGATCAGCAGGAACAAGAAGAACCAGGCGTTCTGGAAGCCCGTCAGCGACACGGGCCCCAGCAGGGGCAACTTCACCTCACCAACCTATGGCCGCGCGGCCCGGCGTCAAGCTTCAATAGTCGACATGTTGCGCGGTGGTACTGCGACCGGGGCGCCGACGTTGTCGCTCGATCTCTACGGCAGGGAAGCGCTGGCCAACCCCGTTGAAACCTACCGCCGCATCCGCGACGCCGGCGCCGCCGTGTGGCTGCCCAAAAACCGGCTCTGGGTCATGGGCCGCTATTGCGATGTCCGCCAGGCCCTTGGCGACGATCAGAACTTCGTCAGCGGCCGCGGTGTCGCCGCCAATCCGTTGACCAATGCGCTGACGGCCGGTACCACCCTGGCCAGTGACGGCGAAGCTCACATCAAGCGGCGCCAGCAACTGTGGCATTCGCTTTCGGCCAAGGCGCTGTGTGCCGTCGATCCGCTGCTGCACGCCGAGGCGGCCACGCTCATCGACAAGCTATGCGCGCGCGACGATTTCGACGGCGTTTCCGAATTCGCCGCGCACCTTCCCATCCGGGTTGTGGCCGATCTGGTCGGCGTCGACATCGACCACATCCGGATGCGCAAATACGGCCGCGCCGGGTTCGACACGTTGGGCCCGGCCAACCTGCGCGCCCTGGCGGCGATGCCGGACGGGTTGCGCTTCTGGTATTACGCGCGGTCCATTCGTCCGGGGAACGCGAAGCCCGGCGGCTGGGCGGCAGCCCTGCTCAAGGCGGGCCGGGAGGGCACGGTGAGCCAGGCGGAGGCCAAGGCCATGGTGCTCGACTTCATCGGCCCGAGCCTGGACACCACGATCCTGGGAGCGGCCCAACTGCTGTGGAGCCTGGGCAGCAACCCCCACGCCTGGGAAGAACTCCGCAGCAATCCCGCCCTGGTGCCGGCCGCCACGGTGGAGGCGATTCGGCTCTGCTCGCCGGTGCGCGGATTCACGCGAGTGGTCAAGCAGGACACCGCAATCGACGGCACCACCCTGCGCCGCGGTCAGCGGGTGGCGTTGCTTTACGCGTCGGCCAACATGGACGAAACCCAATTCGACCGACCCGAGGTCTTCTCGCTGCACCGAAAAGGCACCCACCTCGGTTGGGGTTTCGGCGCCCACAGTTGCATCGGCATGCACCTGTCCAAAATGGAAATGCACGCGCTGCTGCACGCGATGATCCCCGAAGTCGCCCGCATCGAGGTCGCCGACCCAGTCCCGTTGCTGAACAACACGCTGCAGGGGTTCGCATCGCTGCGCGCGAAATTCCGCCGCTAGCCCCTCCTTGCGCTAAGCCAGATGTTTTCCAAAATTGCCCGGCGATTTCACCTGACTACGTCTACTGTTTTCGGCGGGCCGGAGAATAGCTGGCCTAGGAATTGACCACATCGTTTCTCGCTAAGGGGCTCTCGGTATGGCAAATGGTGTCGGCATCATCTGGGCGGCGATCGCGCCGCGGAGGGTTGCGACGGTTGGTGCTGCCGTCCTGGCGGTCGCAGCTTCCACGGCCGTCCCCGGCGCGAATGCCGCTCCGCCGCCGGGATGCGTCCCCGTGCCGGGACAGCCCACCCGGGGTTGCGCGATCCGTGCGTTCGTGGCCGACATCAATGCGGCCGGTCTCAGGGACTCCCGGGGTAACACGGTGGCCGTGGATCAGGCCCTGGATATGTGCGGCCTGATGGACGGCGGCCTCACCCCCCAGGAGATGGCGAACAACTTCTTGGCCGACAATCCGGGGCTGGGGCCCGACAGGGCCACGCAGGTCGTCACGATCGCCATCAACGATCTGTGCCCCTGGCACCACTGATAATCAGCCGATCAACACGGCGTAGCGCGGCTTGATCACGTCGTCGATGAGCGCCAACCGTTGGTCGAACGGAATGAACGCCGACTTCATCGCGTTGATGGTGAACCGCTCCAGGTCACTCCAGCCGTAGCCGAACGCCTCGACCAGACGATGCATCTCCACGCTCATCGTGGTGTCGCTCATCAACCGGTTGTCGGTGTTGACGGTCACCCGGAAGCGAGCCCGGGCCAACAGGTCGAACGGATGCTCGGCGATGCTTCTCACCGCGCCGGTCTGCACGTTCGAGCTGGGACACAGCTCCAGCGGAATTCGCTTGTCCCGCAAGATCGATGCCTGCTGACCCAGCCTGATGATCTTGCCCTTGGGGCCGTCGACGACGTCGATGTCGTCGACGATCCGCACCCCATGGCCCAACCGGTCGGCACCGCAGAACGCGATCGCTTCATGAATGGACGGCAGCCCGAATGCCTCCCCCGCATGAATTGTGAAGCGCGCGTTGTGGTCTCGCATGTACTCGAAGGCGTCCAGGTGCCGGGTGGGTGGGTTGCCGGCCTCGGCGCCGGCGATGTCGAACCCGACCACGCCCTTGTCTCTGAATCGGATTGCCAGCTCGGCGATTTCGCGAGACACCGCGGCGTGCCGCATCGCCGTCACCAACAGGCGCACCGTGATGGGACGGCCCGCCGCGGCGCAGGCCTGCTCACCGGCGGCGAAACCCAACAGCACGGAATCGACGATCTCGTCGAAGGACATCCCCCGGTCGATGTGTAGTTCGGGGGCGAACCGCACCTCGGCGTACACCACCGAGTCGGCGGCCAGGTCTTCGACGCATTCGTAGGCGACGCGGTACAGCGACTCGGGCGTCTGCATCACCGCCACGGTGTGCGAGAACGGCTCCAGGTAACGCTCCAGCGAGCCGCTGTGCGACTGGGTGCGAAACCAGGTTGCCAGCTCGTCGGCGTCGGTAGCGGGCAGCCCGTCGTAGCCGAGCTGGTCGGCGATGTCCAGCACGGTGGCCGGCCGCAGCCCGCCGTCGAGGTGATCGTGCAGCAGTGCCTTGGGCGCCTGCTTGATCTGCTCCAGCGACAGCGACGTCATCAGCTGATCCGATCGATGATGAGTGGTCTGGTCCCCGGCGCGCTGTCGCCGGTATCGCCGATGCTCCACCCGCCGTCCAGTTCGGCCAACGCGGCCTCGAAGCGCTCCGGGGTGTCGGTGTACAGGGTGAATACCGGTTCGCCGGCGACGACGGGTTCCCCGGCGCGCCGGTGGATCCGCACACCCGCGCCCGCTTGGACCCGCTCGCCCGGGCGGGACCGGCCCGCGCCGAGCCGCCACGCTGCCAGGCCCACGGCCATCGCGTCGATATCGGCCATCGTCCCGTTACGGTAGGCGATCACGTTCTCCGAGCATGCACCGCGTGGCAACGGCGCCGACGGGTCGCCGCCCTGCGCGCGGACCAGGCGGCGGAATCGGTCCATCGCGGTGCCGTCGCGCAGCGTCTGGGCGGGATCACGGGCCTGCGCGCCGGCCAGCTCGAGCATCGCCTCGGCCAGCCGCAAGGTCAGTTCCACCACGTCCGGCGGCCCGCCCCCGGCCAGCACGTCGATCGCCTCGGCGACTTCCAGCGCATTGCCGACGGCGGCGCCCAGCGGGCCGTTCATGTCGGTCAGGAACGCCTGGGTGGGCACCCCGTGCGCGGCGCCCAGCTCCACCATGGTCTGCGCGAGTTCACGACTGGCCGCCTCGGACTTGAGCAGGGCGCCGGCGCCGACCTTGACGTCGAGCACCAGCGCATCGATGCCCTCCGCCAGCTTCTTGCTCATCACCGAGCTGGCGATCAGCGGCAGCGATTCGACCGTCGCGGTGATATCGCGCAGCGCGTACAACCTCTTGTCGGCGGGCGCCAGCTGCCCCGCGGCGAAGATCGCCGCACCGACGTCGCTCAATTGCTCGCGCACCCGCTGCGGGGACAACTCGGCGCTGAAGCCCGCGATGGCTTCCAGCTTGTCCAGCGTCCCGCCGGTATGGCCCAGCCCCCGGCCGGACGCCTTGGGCACCACCGCGCCGCACGCCGCGACGACGGGTATCAACGCCACCGTGGTCTTGTCCCCCACCCCGCCGGTGGAATGCTTGTCCACGGTGACGAACGGGAAGTCCATCCGCTCCCCCGACGTCAGCATCGCCGTTGTCCACCTGGCGATCTCACCGCCGTCCATGCCGCGCCAAAAGATCGCCATCAACAGCGCCGCCATCTGTTCCTCGGCGATCCGGCCGTCGGTGTAGGCGTCGATGACCCAGTCGATGGCGGCGTCCGATAGCCGGCCGCCGTCCCGCTTGGTCCGGATCACCGTCGGCGCGTCGAACCCCAAGTCGGTCAAGAAGGTTCCCGAGCTAGATCCTCAGGACCGAAGGCGTCGGGCAACAGGTCGTCCAACGGGCGCGCCCCGCTCGGATGGTCGATCAGCAGCTCGGGCCCGCCGTGCTCCAACAGCACCTGACGGCACCGCCCACACGGCATCAGCGCGGCCCCGTCCGGGCCGACGCAGGCCAGCGCCACCAGCCGGCCGCCGCCGGTCGCATGCAGCGCGCACACCACGCCGCACTCGGCGCAGAGACCAAGGCCATATGAGACATTCTCCACATTGCAGCCGGTGACCACCCGGCCGTCGTCGACCAGGGCCGCCGCCCCCACCCGGAACCCCGAATACTTCGCGTATGCACCAGCCGAAGCCTGTATCGCCTTGTCCCGCAGCATCTTCCAATCAATGTCACGCGACATATCGATCACGCCCCGACCCGTTCATCAGGCATCCCGCAACCATAACTCGGCGACAACCCACCGGTTGCCGATCTTTTTCGCTGGTATCGCGTGCATCCGAACAGCATCGTGTCACGTTAAGCTCGATTGCCCGGCTTTAGTTGATAAGGCGGTCCGGGGCGGTCTTAGGCGGTGATAACTCGGTGAGCAATCAGGCCCCAACCGTGGATCCGGCATCAGCACGCAAGCGGCGACCACCGCGCACCCTGTACCGCGGAGACCCCGGCATGTGGTCGTGGGTGTTGCACCGCATCAGCGGTGCGACGATCTTCTTCTTCCTGTTCGTCCACGTCCTGGACGCCGCGATGCTGCGGGTGAGCCCGCAAACGTACGACGCGGTGGTGGGCGACTACAAGACGCCGCTCGTCGGCGTGATGGAGTACGGCCTGATCGCCGCCGTGCTCTTCCACGGGCTGAACGGGATCCGGATCATCCTGATCGACTTCTGGTCGCAGGGCCCGCGCCACCAGCGGCTGATGTTCCTGATCGTCGGCATCGTCTTCCTGTTGCTGATGGTTCCCGCCGGCGTGGTCACCGGCATTCATATCTGGGAGCACGTGCGATGAGCAGCCCCGACCTGCAACTCGGACGGGGCCAGACCGCGCCGGTGCGGCAACGCTTCCACGACCGCCCGGCCAGCCTGGACAATCCCCGCTCGCCGCGCCGGCGTGCCGGCATTCCCAACTTCGAGAAGTTCGCCTGGCTGTTCATGCGCTTTTCCGGGGTGGCGCTGCTTGTCCTGGCGGTCGGACACCTGTTCATCATGCTGATGTGGGACGACGGCGTGTACCGCATCGACTTCAACTATGTGGCGCAGCGCTGGGCGTCGCCGTTCTGGCAATTCTGGGATTTGGCGCTGTTGTGGCTGGCCCAATTCCACGGCGGCAACGGCCTGCGCACCATCATCGACGACTACAGCCGCAAGGACAGCACCCGGTTCTGGCTCAACAGCCTGCTGCTGTTGTCGATGGGGTTCACGCTGGTGCTGGGCACCTATGTGCTGCTGACGTTCGACCCGAATGTCGGAGGCTGACGTGATTCAGCAACACCGGTACGACGTGGTGATCGTCGGCGCGGGCGGCGCCGGGATGCGGGCCGCGGTGGAGGCGGGCCCGCGCGTCCGTACCGCGGTGCTGACCAAGCTGTACCCGACCCGCAGCCACACCGGCGCCGCGCAGGGCGGCATGTGCGCCGCGCTGGCCAACGTCGAAGACGACAACTGGGAATGGCACACCTTCGACACCGTCAAGGGCGGCGACTACCTCGCCGACCAGGACGCGGTGGAGATCATGTGCAAGGAAGCCATCGACGCCGTGCTCGACCTGGAAAAGATGGGGATGCCGTTCAACCGCACCCCCGAGGGCCGCATCGACCAGCGCCGCTTCGGCGGGCACACCCGCGACCACGGCAAGGCGCCGGTGCGCCGGGCCTGCTACGCGGCCGACCGCACCGGCCACATGATTCTGCAGACGCTGTACCAGAACTGCGTGCGCCACGATGTGCAGTTCTTCAACGAGTTCTACGCGCTGGACCTGGTTTTGACGCAGACCCCGACGGGGCCGGTCGCCACCGGCGTGGTCGCCTACGAGCTGGCCACCGGCGAGATCCACGTCTTCCACGCCAAGGCCGTGGTGATCGCGACCGGCGGTTCGGGCCGGATGTACAAGACGACCTCCAACGCGCACACGCTGACGGGAGACGGCATCGGCATCGTGTTCCGTAAGGGACTTCCGTTGGAGGACATGGAGTTTCACCAATTCCATCCGACCGGCCTGGCGGGGCTGGGCATCCTGATCTCCGAGGCCGTGCGCGGCGAGGGGGGCCGGCTGCTCAACGGGGAGGGCGAGCGGTTCATGGAGCGCTACGCGCCGACGATCGTCGACCTGGCGCCACGCGACATCGTCGCCCGCTCAATGGTTTTGGAGGTCCTGGAGGGCCGCGGCGCCGGCCCACACAAGGACTACGTCTACATCGATGTGCGCCACCTCGGCGAGGACGTGCTGGAGGCCAAGCTGCCCGACATCACCGAGTTCGCCCGCACCTACCTCGGCGTGGACCCGGTGCACGAGCTCGTTCCCGTGTACCCCACCTGCCACTACGTGATGGGCGGCATCCCGACCACCGTCACCGGACAGGTGTTGCGGGACAACACCTCCACCGTCCCGGGCCTGTATGCCGCGGGCGAGTGCGCGTGCGTGTCGGTGCACGGCGCCAACCGGCTGGGCACCAACTCGCTGCTGGACATCAACGTCTTCGGCCGCCGGGCCGGCATCGCGGCCGCCGGGTATGCGCGCGGCCACGACTTCGTCGACATGCCGCCGCAGCCGGAGGCGATGGTCGTCGGCTGGGTCGCCGACATCCTGTCCGAGCACGGCACCGAGCGCGTCGCCGATATCCGTGGCGCCCTGCAGCAGTCGATGGACAACAACGCCGCGGTGTTCCGCACCGAGGAGACGTTAAAGCAGGCGCTCACCGACATCCATGCCTTGAAGGAGCGATACGCCCGAATTACGGTGCACGACAAGGGAAAACGGTACAACAGCGACCTGTTGGAGGCGATCGAGCTGGGTTTTCTGCTGGAGCTGGCCGAAGTCACGGTGGTCGGCGCGTTGAACCGCAAGGAATCCCGCGGCGGGCATGCGCGCGAGGACTACCCGAACCGCGACGACGTCAACTACATGCGTCATACCATGGCCTACAAACAGGGCACCGATCTGCTCAGCGACATCGCGCTGGACTTCAAGCCCGTCGTGCAGACTCGCTACGAACCCAAGGAACGGAAGTACTGATGAGCGCCGAGTCCGCCGAGCCAGAGGTCGAAACGTTGGAACCGCCGCTGCCACCGGTCCCGGAGGGCGCGGTGATGGTGACGGTGAAGATCGCCCGGTTTAACCCCGACCAACCCGACGCGTACGCGGAAACCGGTGGCTGGCAAAGCTTTCGGGTGCCGTGTCTGCCCAGTGACCGGCTGCTCAACCTGCTGATCTACATCAAGGGCTACCTCGACGGCACGCTGACGTTCCGGCGGTCCTGCGCCCACGGGGTATGCGGGTCGGACGCCATGCGGATCAACGGCGTCAACCGGTTGGCGTGCAAGGTCCTGATGCGGGACCTGCTTCCCGACAAGCCCGGCAAGCCACTCACCATCGCGGTAGAACCCATCCGCGGGTTGCCGGTGGAGAAGGACCTCGTGGTCGACATGGAGCCGTTCTTCGACGCCTACCGCGCGATCAAGCCGTACCTGATCACCACCGGCAATCCGCCTACGCGCGAACGGATTCAGAGCCCGACCGACCGCGCCCGCTACGACGACACCACCAAATGCATCCTGTGCGCGTGCTGCACCACCAGCTGCCCGGTGTTCTGGCACGAGGGCCAATACTACGGCCCGGCGGCGATCGTCAACGCGCACCGCTTCATCTTCGACAGCCGCGACGAGGCCGCCGCCGAGCGCCTCGACATCCTCAACGAGGTCGACGGGGTGTGGCGTTGCCGAACCACCTTCAACTGCACCGAATCCTGCCCGCGCGGCATCGAGGTCACCAAGGCGATCCAAGAGGTCAAGCGCGCGCTGCTGTTCTCGCGCTGACCTTGCGCGAGCAGACGGCCTAGCTCGGCGGCAGCTTCAGCACGCGGTTGTTGCCCGTGTCGACGACGTAGACATTCCCTGCGGGGTCAACGCTGATGCCCTGGGGATGATTAAGTCCGTTGAACGGCAGTACTTTCGATGTGTGGGAGGCCTTCATAAACGCCATGACGCGGTTGTCGCCGCTGTCGGTTACGTACACGTTTCCGCCGGTGTCGACGGCGACGTCCTCCGGATGCCCGACCACAAAGGGCAACACGGTCGGAACTCTGCCCGCCCAAGGCAGTTTCAGCACCCGCTCGTTGTCCCGATCGATGACGAAGAGGGCGCCGTCGCGAGCCGCCGTCACCGCCGAGGGCCCCGCCAGGCCGACGAACGGCAGCTCCGTCTGCGTGGTGGAATTCCCGAGCAGCTGCACCACCCGGTTGCGCGCGGAGTCGGTGACGACGACGGCGCGTTCGCTGCTGGGCTGGTGCCAATCGAGCGCCACACCCGTGGGTTCGCCGAGGTCGGTGAACGGCAGCACGATCGGGTTGGTCGTCCCGGCCGTCAGCTGTATCACCCGGTGACGAGCGGGCTCGGTGACCTCTAAGTCACCGGCATCGTCGACCGCAATATCGGCGGGCTGCTCCAGGCCGGCCAGCGGTATCACGACCTGGTTGGTCGAGCCCGCGGCCAGTTCCAACACCCGGTTATTGCCGGTGTCGGTGACGTAGACGTCTCCCTTCGCATCCACCGCGACCTCTTGGGGGTTGTCCAGACCGGCAAACGCCAGCACGACCTGATCCGGCGGCGGGGCCGAATGAAACGGGAACCGATGGGTGATTCGCAAGAACGCGGTTACGGCGATTACCGCAACCGCTAGCACCGCGGCGGCGGTCAGAATTCCGCGGCGACGAGTACGCGCCGACGACATCGCGGGTGCGGTGTCCGCCTCCCACGTCGCGGCGTCGCGGATTACGGTTGGCGCGGCCTGAACGGAGCCGTCGGAACAATCGGTGAGGGCGGCGCGGGCAGCGACGGCCAGTTCACGGGCCGACTGGAAGCGGTCCTGCGGTTCCTTGGCCATGCCTCGCGCGATCACCGCGTCGAACCCGACGGGAATCGCGGGGTTGAAGCTGCTGGGCTTCGGCGGCTCGGACCCGCGATGGGCGGCGGCCAACCCCTCCACACCGCCACCGCTGAACGGCAACCGTCCGGTCAGGCACTCGTAGAGCACACAGGCCAGCGAGTACACATCGGCACGGGCGTCGACGTTCTTGCCGGAGCCGAAGCGCTCCGGGGCCATGTACGCCGGGCTTCCCGGGGCGACGTTCGTCATCGTGAGGCGACCGGCATCGGCCTCATGCACCAGCCCGAAATCGATCAGATACACAAAGTCTTCGCCGACCATCAGCAAGTTCGACGGCTTCACGTCGCGGTGCACCAGGCCGGACTTGTGGGCCGCATCCAGCGCCCCGGCCACCTGTTCGACCACCCGCACGGCCCTCTGCGGGCTCATCGCCCCGTCGCGCTTGAGCACCTTGTTCAGATCGACGCCGTCGACGATCGGCATCACGAAATACAGGCGCCCGTCGATCTCACCCGTCTCGTAGATCGGGATGATGTTCGGGTTGGCCAGCCGGCCCGCGCCGTAGGCCTCGCGGCGAAAGCGCTCCTGAAAGCCCGGCTCGGCGGCCAGTTCCGGCTGCAGCAGCTTGACGGCCACGTCCCGGTCCAGCGCGGTGTCGTGGGCCCGATACACCGCGCCCATGCTGCCCTGGCCGAGCTTCTCGAACAGCCGATAGCGACCGAACTCCACCTCGGTTGCCGGCGCCTCCCCGCGCGCGGGGACGGGGAGGGCGGTCAGGGCGTTGTGCGCGGCCGCGGACAACTCGCGGGCCGTTTGATAGCGGTCGTCGGGGTTTTCGGCCATGCCGCGGGCGATCACCTCGTCGAAACCCACCGGAATGGACGGGTCGATATCGGTGGGTTTGGGCGGCCCGTCGTCGCCGGTGACCGCGGGCCGGCCCGTCAGGCACTCGTAGAGCACGGCGGTCAGGGCGTAGATGTCGGTGCGGGCATCGGCGTCGTCGGTGCCAGTCGGTGCCACGCCGAAATCGATCACGTACACGAATGCGCCGCCCACCAACAGGTTCGACGCCTTCACATCGCCGTGCACCAGCCCGGCCACGTGGGCGGCTTCCAGTCCGGAGGCGGCCTGCACGATGACCCGCGCCGCCACCGACGGGTGCATGGGCCCGTCGCGGTCCAGCAGATCCTTCACGGTGATGCCGTCGACGACGGCGGGCATCACCAGATAGAGCCGCCCGTCGATGTCGCCGGCGTCGTAGATCGGGATGATGTTCGGATCGTTGAGCCGGGCCGCAATGGACACTTCCCGCCGGAACCGCTCCTGGTAGCCGGGCTCGGCAACCAACTCGGGCAGCAGGACCTTGACGGCCACGTCGCGGCTCATCATCGTGTCGTGGGCCTGGTACACCGTGCCGGTGCTGCCCGACCGCAGCACCTTGAGCAACCGATAGCGCCCGAAGGTCTCGCCCTCTGAGCCCTCCACCCCGACCGAGCCTCCCACTCCGTCCACCGCAAGCCTCCTTCGAGCAAACGAAGTGGTGCCCGGATGCTATCAATCCGACCGGCGCGGGCCGGCCGGTTTGCGTCGGCGAAATTATCCGCACGACGACGCCGTCACACTGCGCCGAGCTGCGTCGTCTATGGGGCATGACCACCAAAACCCGTATCGAACCCCTACCCCCGAAACGCGCCGGGCTGATGACGCGCGCCATGTACCGGGTCGCCAAGCGGCGCTATGGCCAAGTGCCCGAACCGTTCGCGGTCGTCGCCCATCACCGCGCTCTGCTGATCGCCAGCGCGGTGCACGAGACCATGGTTGAGCGCGCCTCGCGCGCACTGCCGGCCAGCGTGCGTGAGCTGGCGGTGCTGTGGACCGCGCGCCAGATCGGCTGTTCGTGGTGTGTCGACTTCGGATCCATGCTGCAGCGCCTCGACGGCCTCGACGTGGAGCGGCTCACAGAGATCGACAACTACGCCACCTCACCGGCGTTCACCGACGACGAACGCGCCGCCATCGCCTACGCCGACGCGATGACCACCGACCCGCACACCGTCACCGACGAGCAGGTCGCCGACCTGCGGGCCCGGTTCGGCGATGCCGGGGTGATCGAGCTGACCTACCAGATCGGGTTGGAGAACATGCGGGCGCGGATGAACTCGGCGCTGGGCATCACCGAGCAGGGCTTCAATTCCGGTGACGCGTGCCGGGTTCCGTGGGCCAGCGATGCGTCGCCGGCTCCCCGCTAGCGCGACGGTGCCGACATGCGGGTATGGGACCTTGGACCGGGTCGGCTGTTGGTCGCCGGCGCGTTCGCCGACCTAGCGCTTCACCACCACCCCGCGGTTCAGATCACGCTGGCCGGACAGGCGCCGCTCACCCTCACCCGCGCCGACGGCGTGCACGACGAATGCCGACTCGTCGTTATCGGTAGCGGTGTACGCCATGCCGTTCGATCCGATCCGACATCAACCGCCCTGACGCTCTATATCGGCCCTCATGCGCCGCAGGGGGTCGCCCTGAACACACTGTGCCGCAACCACTGTCGGGATACCGGCATCTGGATCGCCGATGACGCAAAGGAACTGGCCGATGCGACGGCCGCAACCCTGGCCACCGACGGCCCACAAGCCGCGGCCGAGTTTCTTGTCGACCAGCTCTGCGGTTCCCATGACAGCCGACCCGATAGGCCGGCATCGGTTCACCCCCAACTGCGCCACGCGATTGACGTCGTGTCGAGCCAGGTGCCGCACCCGGTCGACGTGGCCTCGGTCGCGAGGATCGTTGCGCTGTCGCCGGATTATCTTGGGCGACTGTGCAAACGGCAGACCGGTGTTTCGTTCTCGGCCACCATCCGGTGGGCGCGCCTGGTGACCGCCGTCAACCATTTGGCCGACGGCCGTTCGGTGACCGATGCCGCTCACCTGGCCGGGTTCGCCGACGGCTCGCACGCCAACCGGGTGTGCTGGGAGATGGCGGGGGCGGCTCCGATCGACTTCGCGCGATCGGTTCGAGACTTACGGATCTGACGGTTTCGTTCAAGTAGGCCGGTCGCGGTTGGTCCACGCTGAGGAGATCAGCGTCTGCACAAGACAAACCGACGAAGCGAACGGAGAATTCTCATGACAGCACCGCTAGGCGTGCGAACCAAAGCCGCGGTGGTCCGCTCCCTCTTTGCGTTGCCCGCACCGGTACGCCGGCTGTTGGCGGGGCCGCCGATGCGGATCGACGGGCAGGAACTCGCGCGGGACGCACAATTGGCAATCCGCGTCAAAAACCTTTCGGGCGCTACGGATTCGGGCGCGACTATCGAAAACGCGCGGGCACAGTATGAGAGACTCGCGCTGATCATCGGGTACGAATCGCCCGCTCCCATTGCGGCGCGAGAAGTGCTGATCACCGCCGACCACGGTGACATCCCCGCCACCCTGTACACCACCGCCGATCTGCCGGAGCCGTCGGGGCTGCTGGTGTATTACCACGGGGGCGGATTCACGATGGGATCGCGCGCAAGCCACGACCCGGTCGCCCGCTTCCTGGCCTACCACGCAGGGGTGCGGGTGCTGTCGGTTGAGTACCGACGCGCCCCCGAACACCGGTTCCCCGCCGCCGTCGAGGACGCCATCACCGCGTTCGGACACGCGCATCGCCACGCCGCGGACCTGGGCGCGGACCCCGATCGCATCGCGGTCGGCGGCGACAGCGCGGGTGGCAATCTCGCGGCGGTGACCGCGCAACAGGCGGCGCAACGCTGCGGTGCGGTTCCGGCGTTTCAGTTGCTGATGTATCCACCGACCGACATCGGTACTCGCCGGCCCTCGCGTGAGCTGTTCGGCCAGGGCTCCACTATCACCGAACAGGACCTCGATCAGGTGCTGGCCAATTACCTGCCGCCGGGGACGGACCTGCGCGATCCCCGGCTGTCGCCGTTGCACGGCAAGGTGGGCGACCTGGCGCCGGCGTACATCGCCACCGCCGGTTTCGACCCCCTCCGCGACGACGGCCAGGCATATGCGGACACCCTGCGATCCGCCGGAGTCCCGGTTGTGTTGGGCCACCAGCCCGACCTGCCCCATGGCTACCTCAACCTCGTCGGCCTCGGCGGCCGGTTCGCCGAAGCCGCCGCCGAGGCCGCCGCGGCCCTGCGAGCGGGCCTCAAGACTGCCGCAGCGGGGACCCGGTGAACTTGTCCGGGTTGGCGATATCCCAGATGGCGCAGACCTTTCCGTCGCGCACCGTCATGGCGGTGATCCGCGGCGACATATCGCGATGCCCGTCGGTACCGGCGAAACCTGTTGAGTAAGCACCGAGTTCGCCGTTGATGAATGCCAGCTGATTCCGGGTGAAGAACGCCGGGCCGTAGCGGCGGGCCAGGCCGAACATGAACCGGGCCACCTTGTCGGCCCCGTGGATAACGTTAATTGCCGTGGACGCCTTGCCATTTGCGTCACCGGTCAGCGTCACGTCGGGATGCAGCAACGCCACCACGGCCTCCAGGTCGCCTTCGGCCATGGCGGCCATCAGCCTGCCGACCACCTCGTTGTGGCGGGGATCCGGTTTCGGTGCCGGCTCGGCGGAGACGGCCTTGCGGGCCCGCGATGCAAGCTGACGGGCGGCCGCCTCGCTGGTGCCCAGCACGTCCGCCACTTCGGCGAAGGGCATCGCGAACCCGTCGTGCAACACAAACGCGACCCGTTGGTCCGGGCTGAGCCGCTCCAACACCACCATCGCCGCGAATCGGGCATCCTCGGCGGCCACCACGGCGGAAAGCGGATCATCCTCCCCGAACGACGTGACGACCGGTTCGGGCAGCCAATTGCCGGTGTAAGCCTCCCGCCGGTGCGCCGCCGAGCGCAACCGGTCCAGGCCGAGGCGGCTGACGACGGTGGTCAGCCAGGCCCGCAGGTCGACGATGGCGGCGCGCTCCTGCGCGTCCCAGCGCAGCCACGCCTCCTGGACGATGTCCTCGGCGTCGGCCACGGTCCCGGTCACCCGGTAGGCGACCGCCATCAGATGCGGCCGCAGGGCCTCGAATTCGCTGACCTGGGTGGAGGTCATGCGGCCAGCCTAGCGGTACTCCCGCGAACGTAACCCCACTGCGATTTTCGGCTCGATCTTTCGCAGGGGCGTTACGCTCGCGGACACCATGACTAGAAATCTGTGGCTGCATTTCGCCCGCCAAGGCCCGGGGTTCAGCCCGCCCGTCATCGTTCGCGGCGAGGGCGTCACCATTTACGACGACCGCGGCAAGAGCTACCTGGACGGGTTGTCGGGGTTGTTCACGGTGCAGGTCGGTCACGGCCGCGCCGAGCTCGCCGCCGCGGCCGCCCGGCAGGCCGAAACGCTGGCGTTCTTCCCGCTCTGGGGGTACGCCACCCCGACGGCGGTCGAACTCTCCGAGCGCCTGGCCCGCTACGCACCCGGCGACCTGAATCGGGTGTTCTTCACCACCGGCGGCACCGAGGCCGTCGAAACCGCGTGGAAGGTGTCCAAGCAGTACTTCAAGCTGATCGGCAAACCCGGTAAGCACAAGGTGATTTCGCGCGCGGTCGCCTACCACGGCACCACTCAGGGCGCGCTGGCGATCACCGGCCTGCCGAAGTACAAGGCGCCGTTCGAGCCGGTGACGCCCGGCGGCTTCCGGGTGCCGAACACGAACTTCTACCGCGCGCCCGAACCGTTCCACAACGACCCGAAGGCCTTCGGCCGGTGGGCCGCCGACCGCATCGCCGAGGCGATCGAATTCGAGGGCCCCGACACCGTCGCCGCGGTGTTCTTGGAACCGGTGCAGAACGCCGGCGGGTCCATCCCGCCGCCGCCGGGCTACTTCGAACGAGTCCGCGAGATCTGCGACGAATACGACGTGCTGCTGGTGTCTGACGAGGTGATCTGCGCGTTCGGCCGCATCGGGTCGATGTTCGCCTGCGACGACTTCGGCTACGTGCCCGACATGATCACCTGCGCCAAGGGCCTGACGTCGGGGTACTCGCCGCTGGGCGCGATGATCGCCAGCGACCGGCTGTTCGACGCGTTCCACGACAGCGACACCATGTTCCCGCACGGCTACACCTTCGGCGGTCACCCGGTGTCGACGGCCGTCGCGCTGGCGAACCTGGACATCTTCGAGCGTGAGGGCCTCAACGACCGCGTGCGCCAACAGTCGCCGGCGCTGCGCGCCACCCTGGAGAAGCTGTACGACCTGCCCATCGTCGGCGACGTCCGCGGCGAGGGGTATTTCTTCGGCATCGAACTGGTCAAGGACCAGGCGACCAAACAGACCTTCACCGACGAGGAACGCCGCGCGCTGCTGGGCCGGGTGTCGTCGGGCCTGTTGGAGGCCGGGTTGTATTGCCGCACCGACGATCGCGGCGATTCCGTCATCCAGCTGGCCCCGCCGCTGATCAGCGGTCAGGCCGAGTTCGACGCCATCGAATCGATGGTGCGCGCGGTGCTGAGCCGAGAGAGGGTCTAGCCATGCCGAAGCCACGCATCAACCCGGTCCGGTGGCAGCCGCCGCCGGTCGACCCGCTGCCGCACCTGCCGGCCCCGGCGATCACCGTGGTCCCGGTCCCCGGCAACGGGCCCGAGGACGTCGTCGTCGACGCGGCCGGCCGGCTGTGGACGGGCCTGGAGGACGGGCGCATCGTGCGGCTGCCGGCCGACGGCGGCGAGCCCACCGTGGTGGCCGACACCGGCGGGCGCCCGCTGGGTCTGCACGTCGCCCGCGACGGCCGGGTGCTGGTCTGCGACAGCCATCGCGGCCTGCTGGCGCTGGACCCGGCCAGCGGCGCCCTGGACGTCCTCGTCGAATCGGTCGGCGGAAGACGGCTCAAGTTCTGCTCGAACGTCACCGAAACAGCCGACGGCACAATCTATTTCACCGAATCAACGAGCGACTTTCATTTCGAGCACTACACCGCCCCGATCGTCGAGGCCCGCGCAACCGGCGGCCTGTACCGGCTCGGCACGGACGGCACCGTCACCACGCTGGCCGACGGGCTGTACTTCGCCAACGGGGTGACGCCGACCGCCGACGGGTCGGCGCTGGTGTTCGCCGAGACGCAGGCACGCCGGCTGTCGAAGTTCTGGTTGACCGGGCCGCGGGCCGGATCGGTGACGCCGTTGGCGGTGCACCTGCCCGGAATGCCCGACAACCTGTCCACCGGCGCCGACGGCCGCATCTGGGCCGCGCTGGTCGCCGAGGCGAACCCGGCGCTGGAATCCCTGTTCCCGCGCGCCCCGATCATCCGCAAGGTGGTGTGGCGCCTGCCCGAACGGCTGCAACCGAAGATCAAGCCGGAAATCTGGGCGGTCGCGTTCGATCCCGACAGCGGCGCGGCCGTCGCGGGCCTGCGCACCACGCATCCCGACTTCGGCTCGGCCACCGGTCTCGTCGAGGCGGCCGGCAGGCTGTGGCTGGGCACGATCAGCTTCCCGGCGGTCGCTTCCGTCGACCTGGCAGCCACCTCGCTGTAAAGCGGCGACCGGGCTCGGCGTGCTCGGTCGCCGCGAGTCGCCGTTTGACCGCGTCGCTCGCCACCAGCAGGTCGCCGTTGTGCCCCGGGCCCGGATTGCGCAGGAACCGCGCGACCACCTCGCACAGCCGGTCGAGCGCCGCTCGCAGATCCGGATCGGACGCCGCGTCGCGGTGCTGCGTCAGCTCGGCCAGCACCCCGTCGAGTCCCGGGCGCCGCACCTGGGTCGCCTTCTCCACCTGCTTGAGCAAGCCCTTGACCGATCGCACGGTTGTACTCTGCCCGACTTTGCCGCGCGGGGCGCGTCGGGGCGACTTTGCGACAACATCCGCCTCAGCAGTCACAGCGCGGCTCCGCGCAATCGGGTGCCCGATCGCCTAATCTGCACAGACAATGAGCTTCCTACGTTCGGCATCATGCCTGTTCGCGGCCGCTTTCTTGGCGCTCGGGCCCGGTTTGGCCGCCGCCCGGGCCGAGCCAAGCCCCGGGCCCAACGCGGGCCCACCGAGTTGCCCGTACCGGGAGGCCACGCCGAAGGCGGTGGACTCCTCCGAGGTGCCGACGGCCGGGGACCCGCCGCTGCCGCTGCCGGTGCCGGCCAAGCCGGTCGGCGGGGAGGCGCTGAGTGGCTGCGACGTCATCACCGCGCCCAACACGGCGCCGCCGCCGGGCGATGTCTCCGCCGAGGCCTGGCTGGTGGCGGACCTGGACAGCGGCGCGGTCATCGCCGCGCGCGACCCGCATGGCCGGCACCGCCCCGCCAGCGTCATCAAGGTGCTGGTCGCGATGGCGTCAATCAACGCGCTGCCGCTCAACAAGTCCGTCGTCGGGACCGCCGACGACGCGGCCGCCGAGGGCACCAAGGTCGGCGTCGACGACGGCGGCACGTACACCGTCAATCAGCTGCTGCACGGCCTGCTGATGCACTCCGGCAACGACGCCGCGCACGCGTTGGCCATGCAACTCGGCGGCATCGAGCAAGCGCTGGAGAAGATCAACGTGCTCGCCGCCAAACTGGGCGGGAAGGACACCAGGGCGGCGACGCCGTCGGGACTGGACGGGCCCGGCATGAGCACCTCGGCCTACGACATCGGCCTGTTCTACCGATACGCGTGGCGCAACCCCACCTTCGCCGACATCGTCGCGACCCGCACCTTCGACTTCCCCGGCCACGGCGACCACCCCGGCTATGAGCTGGAAAACGACAACAAGCTGCTCTACAACTATCCCGGCGCGCTGGGCGGCAAGACCGGCTACACCGACGACGCCGGCCAGACCTTCGTCGGCGCCGCCAACCACAACGGGCGACGGCTGATGGCGGTGTTGCTGCATGGCACCCGGCAGCCGATCGCGCCCTGGGAGCAGGCCGCACACCTGCTGGACTACGGCTTCGGCACCCCGCAGGGCACCCAGGTCGGGACGCTGATCGAGCCCGATCCGTCGTTGCTGCCCAAGCCGACGGATCCCGCGGCCCGGCAGGTCAACGTCGACGCCGCGGGCCTGATGTCGTCGGCCGAGGCGCTGCCGGTGCGGGTGGGCGTGGCGGTGGCCGGCACGATCATCGTGTTCGCGTTGATCATGGTCGCGCGCTCGATGAACCGCCGGCCGCAAAACTGAGAAACTTTTCTATTCGTTGACCGGCTCGCGCTGCCTGTGACAGCGTATCGACGTGACCGAAGCCCTGTACGAGGATGCCGGCCTGGTGCTCGACGAGGACGGCATCACCATCCGGCGCTACTACTTCCTGCTTTCCACACCAAAGCGCGTCGCCTACAACAAGATTCGCGGCATCAGGGCCAAGCCGGTGGGCTGGGCGTCGTTCACCCGGCGCATGTCGCGTTACCGGCTGCCGCGGGATGTGCAGCGCGCGACCAAACAGACCCTGCTGATCCTCGAGCTGGGCCGCTGGTTCAAGCCGTGCATAACTCCCGAGGATCCCGCGAAGGTGATCGCGCTGCTGAAGACCCGGGTCTGCTGAGCGCTGAGGTGCGTCGGAGACTGTCGGTCGGCCTCCCGGCGCTGATCGCGGCCAGTATCGGGCTGCTCTATGGTTACGACCTCTCGTGCATCGCCGGGGCGCTGCTGTTCATCACCGACCAATTCGGTCTGACGACATCCCAGCAAGAGCTGTTGACGACGATGGCGGTGCTCGGCCAGATCGGCGGGGCGCTCGTCGGCGGCAGGCTCGCCGATGCGATGGGGCGAAAAAGGTCGACGGTGCTGATTGCCGTGTGCTTTGCGCTGTTCGCGTTGCTCGACGCGCTCTCGGTCTCGATGCCGATGCTGCTGACGGCCCGGCTGTTGATCGGGGTGACCATCGGGGTGTCGGTGGTCGTGATCCCGGTGTACGTCGCCGAACTGGCACCGGCCGCGTTGCGCGGCGCGTTAGGAACCGCCTATCAACTCGCCATCGTCGGCGGGATCATCCTCGGCTACCTGGCCGCCTACCTGCTCGCCGACACGCACAGCTGGCGCTGGATCTTCGGGCTGGCCGCCATCCTCGCGGCGCTGCTGTTGCCGTTGTTGATGCGGCTTCCGGAGACCGCGCGCTGGTATGTGCTCAAGGGCCGGGTCGCCGACGCCCGCCGGGCCCTGCTGCGCGTGTCGTCCGAGGCCGGCGTCGAACCGGAGCTGGCCGAGATCACCGGCGCCCTCGACGCGGCCAAAGGCCCCGCCACGAGCGGGCTGTCGGAGATGCTGCGGCGGCCGTATCTGCGGGCGACGGTTTTCGTGATCACGCTCGGCGTGCTCTCGCAGATCTCGGGCATCAACGCGATCATCTACTACAGCCCGCGGTTGTTCGAAACCATGGGCTTCCAAGGCAATTTCGCGAAGCTGGGGGTGCCGGCACTGCTGCAGATAGGCGCCGTGGTGGCCGTGTGCGCCGCGATATTCCTTGTCGACCGGGTGGGCCGGCGCCCAGTCCTGTTGTGCGGCATCGCCATGATGGTCGTCGCCGACGCGCTGCTGATGGGCGCTTACGCGGGCAGGTTCGCCGTGATGTACGGGGTCGTCGGCGTGTTGGTGTTCCTCGTCGGCTTCAATTTCGGCTTCGGCTCACTGGTTTGGGTGTACGCCGGAGAGGCCTTCCCCACTCGCCTGCGGTCGACCGGGTCGAGCACGATGCTGACGTTCACCCTGACCGCCAACGCGATCATCGCCGCCAGTTTCCTGACGATGACGCATTCACTCGGCGGCGCAGGAACTTTCGCCGTGTTCGGGTGTGTCGCCGTCGCCGCCTTGGTGCTCGTCTACCGGTATGCGCCGGAGACCAAGGGCCGCCAGCTCGAGCAGATCCGGCACTTCTGGGAGAACGGCGGCCGATGGCCGTAGTCAGCGCGGGGACCGTGGTTTTATCCGGACAGGTGTGCCGGCCGGGCTGGCTGGAGATTTCTGGCCGGCGGATCGCCAACTGCGGGGCCGGTGAGCCGCCCGCGCCCGTCGACGCCGCCTTCCCCGATTCCGTTGTGGTGCCAGGGTTTATCGACATGCATGTGCATGGCGGTGGCGGTGCCTCCTACACGTCGGCCGACGGTATCGCGGCCGCTGCGGGGTTCCACCGGCGCCACGGCACCACCACCACGCTGGCCAGCCTGGTCACCGCCGGACCCTCGGAACTGATTGCCGGCGTGCGGGCGTTGGCCGAGGCGACCCGCCATGGCGTCGTCGCGGGCATCCATCTGGAGGGGCCGTGGCTTAGCCCGGGACGTTGTGGCGCACATGACCCTTCGCTTATGCGCGATCCCGACCCGGCCGAGATCGACGCGTTACTAGCCTTGGGCGACGGCACCATTCGGATGGTCACGCTGGCACCCGAACGGCCTGGCAGCGAGTGGGCGATCCGGCGCTTCCTCGACGCGGGAGTCGTTGTCGCCGTGGGACATACCGACGCGACGTACGAACATGCTTGCCGCGCCCTCGATATGGGCGCGACCGTCGGCACGCATCTGTTCAACGCGATGCCGCCGCTGCATCATCGCGACCCCGGGCCCGCGCTGGCGCTGCTGCAAGACCAGCGGGTGACCGTCGAGCTGATCGCCGACGGCGTGCACGTGCATCCCGCGGTGGTGCGCGCGGTGATCGAGGGCGCCGGTCCCGAGCGGGTCGCTTTGGTCACCGATGCGATCGCCGCGGCCGGTTGCGACGATGGAGCGTTTCGGCTCGGCACGGTCGCGATCGACGTCGCGTCCGGCGTGGCGCGGGTGCGTGGAACGTCGACGATCGCCGGCAGCACCGCCACCATGGATGCGCTCTTTCGTCAGGTGGCCGCGCCCGGTTTGGATGCGGCGCTGGCCGCCGCGGTGCGGATGACGTCGGCCACGCCGGCGCGCGCCCTCGGGCTTTCTGCTGTGGGTGAGCTGCGGGCCGGCTACGACGCCAATTTCGTTGTGCTGGACCGTGAACTTCGGGTGACGGCAGTCATGGCCGGCGGCGAGTGGGTCTAAGGCCTCCGCCCCGTCGCTCGAGCGGCTATGCCGAATAGCCACCACCCGGAAGCACGCCGCGATAGGATTCAGCGTCTTTGCGTGACGGCGGGAGGTTTCCCATGTCATATGTCATCGCGGCGCCGGAGTTCATGACGGCGGCGGCAACGGATCTGGCGAATGTCGCCTCGTCGCTCAACGAGGCCACCGCGGCGGCGGCGCCCTCGACCACTGGGGTGGCGGTCGCGGCTGCGGATGAGGTGTCCGCTGCCGTCGCGACGTTGTTCTCCCGGCACGCCGAGGCGTTTCAAGCGGTCAGCGCGCGGGCGGCGGCGTTCCATGCCCAGTTCGTGCGGGCTTTGAACACCGCTGGGGACGCCTATATGGCCGCCGAGGTGGCGAATTCCCAGGCGGCCAACAACCTCGTCACCAATATCTTCGGATCGCCGCCCACCGCATTCCCGGCAACACAGGGAGCGATCTTCACCGGCACACCGTCATTATCGGCCAAGGTTCAAAGCGGTTTCCTGTTTGCGCTGCAAGGTCTCGCGCGCTACCTCCCGCCCAGCCTCACCACTCAACTGAGCCGTCTCACCGGCGCAGTTTTTTCGCTGGAGTTCAGCAACACCCCGCCCAAGCTCTTAACGATGTTGCTGGGGGAAACGGTCCAGCACACCACATTTGACGGGATGCCCGTCCTGCAGATCACGCCAGCTCACCCGTCCGGCCACTACGTAGTGGCCCTGCCCGGCGGCGATTACTCCCTCGAGCCGTCATTCTTCAACTGGCTCGATTACACGCTGATGGCAAACCAGACCGGCGCGACCATCGAGGTGCCGTTCTACCCGTTGGTGCCACAAGGAGGTACCGCCGAGGTGGTCGTACCCGAAATTGCCAGCTTCATCTCCATGCAAATCGCTCAGCACGGTGCCCCCAACGTCAGCGTGACCGGCGACTCCTCGGGCGGCAACCTCGCACTAGCGACCGTCGAATACATGGTGGCCAACAACGAAACCGTACCGGGGTCAATGGTTCTGGTATCTCCATGGCTCGATGTGACTAATAGCAATCCCAACATCGCGCTCACCCACGATCCCCTGGTCAATTCGCCGTTGATTAGTGGGCTGATTGGGGGGAATCAACCAAACGTCCCCTCGGAATGGGCAGGCAACCTTCCCGAGACGGACTATCTGGTGAGTCCGCTGTACGGGTCACTGAAGGGACTGCCGCCAACCTATGTCTACGACGGATCCCTGGATTCGGTGACACCCGACGGGATCGTGCTGCAGCAGGAAGCCGTAGCGCAGGGCGCTCCCATTAGCTTCATATTCGCCAGCGGCCAAGTCCACGACTGGGTTTACCTCACCCCAGACGGTTTCGAGTTGCTTCCGCAGATCTACCGGGAGCTCGGTCTTTAGGCATCGCGGCGGCGAATGCATTAGACGTTGGGCAGCGATAGTTGGTTCCATTTATTTTTCTTTAATTCCATTGCGCCGCTTGGGATTTTCTTGTCGGTGGGTGTTCGTAGAATTCGGGCATGGGTTGCAGCAGCCGCGAGGAGATCGTCGAGGTTCTCGACGCGCTCGATGGTGTGCTGGACCGGTTGTGCGCGTTGAGCTTCGACGCACTGACCACCCCGGAACGGTTGCGCATCCTGCAGCGCCTGGAACGCGGCATGCGCCGCCAACGCACACCCCAGCACGCGCTGATCAACCAACTCGACGCCCAAGCCCGCCCCGAAGAGCTCGGCGGCACACTGTGCGGCGCGCTGGCCGACCGGCTGCGCATCACCAAACCCGAAGCCAGCCGCCGCGTCGCCGAAGCCGAAGACCTCGGACAGCGGCGCGCGCTGACCGGAGAACCGTTGGCGCCGCTGCTCACCCACACCGCCGCCGCCCAACACGACGGCCTCATCGGCGACGCCCACGTGCGCGTCATCCGTGACTTCTTCGCCCACCTACCCGCCGTCGTCGATGTGGGCACCCGCGCCGCCGTCGAACTCGTCCTGGCCGACAAAGCCACCGAGTACCGCCCCGACCAACTCCGCGAACAAGCCCGCCAACTCATGGACTGGCTACACCCCGACGGCGACTATTCCGACGAGGAACGCGCCCGCAAACGCGGCATCATCCTGGGCAAGCCCGACTACGACAAAATGTCGCGCATCAGCGGGCTGATCACCCCCGAGCTACGCGCCTTCCTCGAGCCCGTGCTCGCCAAACTCGCCGCCCCCGGCACCTGCAACCCCGACGACGACACCCCCGTCGTCGACGAGCAACCCGACGACGACGCGGTACGCCGCGATCACCGCTCCAGCGCCCAACGCAACCACGACGCCCTACTGGCCGGCCTGCGCGCCCTGATCGCCTCCGGCGAACTCGGCCAGCACAACGGGCTGCCGGTATCGATCATCGTGACCACCACCCTCAAAGAGCTCGAAGCCGGCGCCGGCCAGGCCCGCACCGGCGGCGGCAGCTTGGTACCGATGTCCGATGTCATCGGCTGGGCCGCCCAGGCGCACCACTACCTGGCCATCTTCGATGGCACCAAGCCCTTAGCACTGCACCACGGGAAACGCTTCGCCTCCCCCGCGCAGCGGATCATGCTGTGCGCCAAAGACCGCGGCTGCACCCGCCCCGGCTGCGACGCGCCGGCCTACCACAGCCAAGCCCACCACGTCAGCGGCTGGACCAACACCCACCGCACCGACATCGAAGACCTCACCCTAGCCTGCGGACCCGACAACCGACTCGCCGAGAAAGGCTGGACCACCCGCAAAAACGCTCACGGCGACACCGAATGGATCCCACCCCCACACCTCGACTACGGCCAACCCCGCACCAACACCTACCACCACCCCGAAAAACTGCTTCGCGATGAAGACGACGACGACGAACCCGGGTGACTATCGACGCCGGTGAGTCAGCCGCGAGAAGGTCAGCGCCCCAACGGCTCCCACGGCCATCGCGGTCAGCGCCTGACGCAGGCTCAAGCCCTCGTCCACCACGCGGGGGGAAATGACCGCTGGCGCAGGGGGTTCGACGGGGATGGCCTTCGGATCTTGCGATGCGGTGGCGGCCCAGGCGGCGGAGAACAGCAGCAGATAGGCGGTGATATTGGCGAACACCATTAAACCCAATACCGGACCGAACGTGGCGCCCGCCGGGCTGCCCAGCACCTTCTGCAGATAGATCGATCCGACCTGCTTGAACAGTTCGAAGCCAACCGCCGCGATCAGGCCCGCCCGCATCGACGCGACCAGGCTGACCGACTTTCGCGGCAGCCTGGCGATCATCCAGGTGAACAGCAGCCACGACACCAGCAGCGACACGAAAATCGAAGCGACCTGAAAGATCACGCCGAACACCGAATAGTTCGGTATATGAAGCCATCTCAGCACGGCGGCCATCGGGCGGGCATGACCCAGCGCGCTCAGGGCGAGCGTGGCCAGCAGCACCAGGAACGTCCCCAGAATCGCCAACGAGTCGGACAGCTTGCCACGCACGTAGCCTTTCGAGTCGACGGGCTGATCCCACCACATCTCGGTCAACGCGGCCCGCAGGTGAGACATCCAGCCAAGCCCCGCCCAGGCCGCGGTCGTCAGGCCGATGACACCGATCGACGTCCGCGCCCGGATCGCCGAGTCGATCAACTCGATCAGCTGTTGCCCGAACTGGCTCGGCACCTCTGCCCGGATGTGGCCGTCGATCTCGTTCAGCAGCTCGGGCCGGCGCGACAACGCGAACCCGACCACCGCGAAACCGACCATCAGCAAAGGGAATAACGCGAAAATCGTGTAATAGGTCAGACCGGCGGCGAAGAACCCGCCGTTGCGATCGTCGAAGCGCCGGTAGGCGCGGATGATGTGGTCGAGCCACCCGAATCGAGCCCGCAGCCGATCAAGGATCCCCGGTTTGGCCGGTTCGCTCATTGGTCATCACTCCCGGTGCGGAAGGAACCCGAGCCGATCGTAGACCCGCTGAACGGTTTTGCTGGCCACCTCGTGGGCGCGCCGCGCGCCGGCCGCGAGCACGGCCTCCAATTCGGTTTCCTCAGCCATCAATTCGTCGACCCGGGCCTTGATCGGGCTGACGAACTCGACGACGGCCTCGGCGGTGTCCTTCTTCAGGTCGCCGTACCCGCGCCCGGCGTAGCCGTCGACCAGGCTGTCGACAGCTACCCCGGTGACCGCCGACTGAATGGTCAGCAGGTTCGACACGCCCGCCTTGGCCTCGGGGTCGTAGCGGATCTCCCGTTCGCTGTCGGTCACGGCGGAGCGAATCTTCTTGGCGGACAAGGCCGGATCGTCGAGCAGGTTGATCAACCCGGCATCGGTGGCCGCCGATTTGCTCATTTTCGAGGTCGGATCGGCGAGGTCGTAGATCTTGGCGGTGGCCTTGGGGATGAGCACATCGGGAACCACGAACGTGTCCGGGAAGCGGCTGTTGAACCGCTGCGCGACGTCGCGCGCCAGCTCCAGATGCTGGCGCTGGTCCTCACCGACCGGCACCAGGTTGGTGTCGTAGGCCAGCACGTCGGCGGCCTGCAGCACCGGGTAGGTGAACAAGCCGACCGTGGTGGAGTCGCTGCCCTGGCGTACCGACTTGTCCTTGAACTGCGTCATCCGCGAGGCCTGCCCGAACCCAGTGAAGCAACCCAGCACCCACGCCAACTGGGTGTGCGCCGGCACGTGGCTTTGCACGAAGACGGTGGAGCGCGCCGGATCGATCCCCAGCGCCAGGTATTGCGCGGCGGTGACCAGCGTCCGGTGTCGCAGCGCAGCGGGGTCCTGCGCGACGGTGATGGCGTGCAGGTCGACCACGCAGAAGAACGCGTCCCAGTCATCCCCCGCCTCGTCCTGCAGCCCGACCCACCGCGCGACGGCGCCCAACGCGTTGCCGAGGTGAAGCGAATCGGAGGTGGGCTGCACGCCGGAGAAAATCCGGCCGGATCCGGTAGCGGTGCTCATGATGCCCCGATCTTGTCATGCGGGCCGTCCAGCACCGTTCGGCATGTGGTTTCGGTACCGGCGGTACCGGGTAATGTCCGGGGCATGACGACGCGCGCCCCGATCCACCTCGGCTCGGGAGAGCCGGTGCTGATGCTGCACGGATTCCTGATGTCGCAGACCGTATGGGACCCGGTGGCGCCACTGCTCGCGGACACGGGCCGCTACGAGGTCTTCGCCCCCACCATGGCCGGTCACAACGGCGGGCCGTATGCGGGCACCTGGCTGCTGAGCTCGTCGGTGCTGGCCGACCACGTCGAGCGACAGCTCGACGAACTCGGCTGGGACAGCGCGCACCTGGTGGGCAACTCGCTGGGCGGCTGGGTGGCGTTCGAGCTCGAGCGGCGCGGGCGGGCGCGCAGCGTGACCGGCATCGGCGCCGCCGGCGGGTGGACCCGGTGGAGCCCCGTCAAGTTCGAGGTGATCAGCAAGTTCGTCGCGGGCATGCCGCTGCTGGCGCTGGCCCGGCTGCTCGGCCCGCGGGTACTTTCGCTGCCGCTCAGCAGGCGGCTGGCGACATTGCCGCTGACGGCCACGCCGGACGGCATCAGCGAGCGCCAATTGTGCGGCGTCGTGGACGACGCCGCGCACTGTCCGGCCTACCTGCAGCTGCTGGCCAAGTCGGTGCTCGATCCCGGCCTGCTGCAGTTGGCGGACACCGCCGTGCCGGTCCAGCTCGTGCTGTGCGAAAAGGACCGTGTGGTCCCCGCGAGCCGGTTCAACCGGCACTTCACCAAGTTCCTGCCACCGGGCACCAAGACCGTCCGGCTGGACGGCGTCGGGCACGTCCCGATGTTCGAGGCGCCCGAGCGGGTCGCCGCCGTCATCTCCGACTTCATCGAGGAGTGCGGCACGCGGCGCGAGGCCGCCAAGCGCGCGGAGCCACCGGCCAGTTAGCTCGCCAGCGCCTGCTGCAAATTCTCGGCGATCGAGTTGAGGAACTCCTCGGTCTGCTGCCACTGCTGGTCCGGGCCGATGAGCAACGCCAGGTCCTTGGTCATCTTCCCGCTCTCCACCGTCCGGATGACGACCTCTTCGAGCGTCTTCGCGAACTCGATCACCTCGCCGGTGCCGTCCAGCTTGCCGCGGTGCTGCAGCCCGCGCGTCCAGGCGAAGATCGAGGCGATCGGGTTGGTGGAGGTCGGCTTGCCGGCCTGGTACTGCCGGTAGTGCCGGGTGACGGTGCCGTGCGCGGCCTCGGCCTCGACGGTCTTGCCGTCGGCCGTCATCAGCACCGACGTCATCAGGCCCAGTGAGCCGTAGCCCTGCGCGACGGTGTCGGACTGCACGTCGCCGTCGTAGTTCTTGCAGGCCCACACGTAACCGCCCTCCCACTTGAGGCAGGCGGCGACCATGTCGTCGATCAGCCGGTGCTCGTACGTCAGCCCCTCGGCCTCGAACTGCTCCTTGAATTCCTCGTCGTAGATCCGCTGGAACTCGTCCTTGAACATGCCGTCGTACGCCTTGAGGATGGTGTTCTTGGTGGACAGGTACACCGGCCATCTGGCGTTGAGGCCGTAGGCGAACGACGCGCGCGCGAAATCGCGGATCGAGTCCTTGAAGTTGTACATCCCCATCACGACGCCGCCGTCTTCGGGGATGGCCACCATTTCGTGCACGATCGGCGCGCTGCCGTCGGCGGGGGTGAAAGTTATTGAGACGCTGCCCGGCCCGTCGACCTTGAAGTTGGTCGCCCGGTATTGATCACCAAAAGCGTGACGGCCGATGACGATTGGCTTGGTCCAGCCCGGAACCAGCCGCGGCACGTTGGATATCACGATCGGCTCGCGGAAAATGGTGCCACCCAGAATGTTTCGGATAGTTCCGTTGGGTGACAGCCACATCTTCTTGAGGTTGAATTCGGCGACCCGGGCCTCGTCGGGCGTGATCGTCGCGCACTTGACGCCCACACCGTGCTTCTTGATGGCGTACGCCGCGTCGATGGTCACCTGGTCGTCGGTGCGGTCGCGATGCTCGATGCCCAGGTCGTAGTAGTCCAGGTGGATGTCGAGATACGGCAGGATCAGCATGTCCTTGATCAGTTTCCAGATGACCCGCGTCATCTCGTCCCCGTCCAGCTCTACGACCGGGCCCTTGACTTTGATCTTGGGTTGGTGGGACATCGAGAGTCCTTCAGCTTCGGCGAGCGGCTACTCGTCGGGCCAACACTACTAGCAGGTCAAACGGCCCGGCAGCGGTCCTCGTTGACATCGAGTCGGGGAAATGAGATAAGCTTTCGATCGGTCATGAGTGCCAGCGTCAAGCCCCGGCTTGCTGGCCGGCAACCCTCCAACCGCGGTGGGGTGCCCCGGGTGATGACCCGGTTGAGTAGCCACCTCGGCTACGCGGCAAGCGCGGGTCCTCCGAGATGGACCCCTGAGTAGACAGGGATAGTTCCGTTCATGACCGCTGACAACTCGGCAAGCAGCACCGAGACCGATCCGACCGCGCATTGGTCCTTTGAGACCAAGCAGATTCACGCCGGCCAGAGCGCCGATGCGGCCACCCACGCGCGTGCGCTGCCGATCTACCAGACCACCTCCTACACCTTCGACGACACCGCGCATGCGGCCGCGCTGTTCGGGCTCGAGGTGCCGGGCAACATCTACACCCGGATCGGCAACCCGACCACCGATGTCGTCGAGCAACGCATCGCCGCGCTCGAAGGGGGCGTGGCGGCGCTGTTCCTGTCCTCCGGGCAGGCCGCGGAGACGTTCGCGATCCTGAACCTGGCCGGCGCGGGTGATCACGTGGTGTCCAGCCCACGGCTCTACGGCGGCACCTATAACCTGTTCCACTACTCGCTGGCCAAGCTCGGCATCGAGGTCAGCTTCGTCGAAGATCCCGACGACCTGGATTCCTGGCAGGCGGCGGTGCGACCGAACACCAAGGCGTTCTTCGGCGAGACCATTTCCAACCCGCAGATCGACATCCTGGACACCCCCGGGGTTTCCGGGGTGGCCCACGCCAACGGTGTCCCGCTGATCGTCGACAACACGATCGCCACGCCGTACCTGATCCAGCCGTTCACCCAGGGCGCCGACATCGTCGTGCACTCGGCGACGAAATACCTCGGCGGGCACGGCTCCGCGATCGCCGGGGTCATCGTCGACGGCGGCACCTTCGACTGGACGCAGGGCCGCTTCCCCGGGTTCACCACCCCCGACCCGAGCTACCACGGCGTGGTGTTCGCCGAACTGGGACCGCCGGCGTTCGCGCTCAAGGCCCGCGTGCAGTTGTTGCGCGACTTGGGTTCTGCGGCATCCCCGTTCAACGCCTTCCTGGTGGCGCAGGGCCTCGAGACGCTGAGCCTGCGCATGGAGCGGCACGTGTCCAACGCGCAACGAGTTGCCGAGTTCTTGGCCGGCCGCGACGACGTGGTGTCGGTGAACTACGCCGGACTGCCCGGTTCACCCTGGCACGAGCGGGCAAAGCGGCTGGCGCCCAAGGGAACCGGAGCCGTGCTGGCCTTCGAGCTGGCCGGCGGCATCGAGGCGGGCAAGGCGTTCGTCAACGCGCTCAAGCTGCACAGCCACGTCGCCAACATCGGCGATGTGCGCTCGCTGGTCATCCACCCGGCCTCGACCACCCACGCTCAGCTCAGCCCGACCGAGCAGCTGGCCACCGGTGTCAGCCCGGGGCTGGTGCGGCTGGCCGTCGGCATCGAGGGCATCGACGACATCCTCGCCGACCTGGAGCTCGGCTTCGCCGCGGCCCGCAAATTCAGCGGCGAGTCACAGACGGTGGCTTCGTTCTGAGGGGGGTTTGACATGACGATCTTCGACGTGCCGACGCAGACGCTGCCCGCCGAGGGCGAGGTCGGGCTGGTCCACATCGGTTCGCTGACCACCGAAAGCGGTGCGGAGATCGACGACGTCTGCATCGCCATCCAGCGCTGGGGCAAGCTGTCGCCGGCGCGGGACAACGTGGTGGTGGTGCTGCACGCGCTGACCGGGGATTCGCACATCACCGGTCCGGCCGGGCCCGGGCACCCCACGCCGGGCTGGTGGGACGGCGTGGCCGGCCCCGGTGCGCCGATCGACACCGACCGCTGGTGCGCGGTGGCCACCAACGTGTTGGGCGGGTGCCGCGGATCCACCGGCCCCAGCTCGCTGGCCCGTGACGGAAAGCCTTGGGGTTCAAGGTTTCCGCTGATATCGGTGCGGGATCAGGTGGAGGCGGACGTCGCCGCGCTGGCGGCGCTGGGCATCACCGAGGTCGCGGCCGTGGTCGGCGGATCGATGGGTGGCGCCCGGGCTTTGGAGTGGATCGTCAGCTACCCGGACCGGGTCCGCGCGGCGCTGCTGCTGGCGGTCGGCGCGCGCGCCACCGCCGACCAGATCGGCACCCAGGCCACCCAGATCGCCGCCATCAAGGCCGACCCGAACTGGCAAGGCGGCGACTATTACGACACCGGCCGCAGCCCGGATGCCGGGCTGAAGATCGCCCGCCGCTTCGCGCATCTGACCTACCGCGGCGAGGTGGAGCTCGACACCCGCTTCGGCAACGACGGCCAGGGCGACGAGGACCCGGTGACCGGCGGCCGCTACGCGGTGCAGAGCTACCTCGAGCACCAGGGCGACAAGCTGGTGGACCGCTTCGACGCCGGCACCTACGTGACCCTGACCGAGACGCTGAGCAGCCACGACGTCGGCCGTGGCCGCGGCGGGGTCGAAGCGGCGCTGCGCGGGTGCCCGGTGCCGGTGGTGGTCGGCGGCATCACCTCCGACCGGCTCTACCCGCTGCGCCTGCAGGAGGAGCTGGCCGAGCTGTTGCCGGGCTGCGCCGGGCTCCAGGTTGTCGACTCCCTGTGTGGACACGACGGGTTCCTGGTGGAATCCGACGCGGTCGGCGAATTGATCCGGCAGACACTGGAATTGGCCGACAACAAGGGCGCGTGTACACGGTGACCCGCTCGAGGCACGACCGCTCCCTATCCTTTGGTTCTGCGGCGGCTGCCTACGAGCGCGGGCGCCCGTCGTATCCGCCGGAGGCGATCGACTGGCTGCTGCCCCCCGGCGCCCGCAGGGTCCTGGACCTGGGCGCCGGCACCGGCAAGCTGACGACCAGGCTGGTCGAGCGCGGCCTGGACGTGGTGGCGGTCGACCCGATTCCCGACATGCTGGAAGTGTTGCGCGCCTCGCTGCCGGACACGCCCGCGCTGGAGGGCACCGCGGAAGAGATTCCGTTGGAGGACAACAGCGTTGACGCTGTGCTGGTCGCCCAGGCCTGGCACTGGGTCGACCCCCAGCGCGCCGTGCCCGAGGTGGCCCGGGTGCTGCGGCCGGGCGGCCGGTTGGGCCTGGTGTGGAACACCCGCGACGAACGGCTCGGCTGGGTACGCGAGCTGGGCAAGATCATCGGTAGCGATGGCGACGGTCGCCGCTTCAACGTGACACTGCCCGAGCCCTTCACCGAGGTGGTGCGCCATCAGGTCGAGTGGACGAATTACCTTACCCCGCAAGCCTTGATCGACCTGGTGTCGTCGCGCAGCTATTGCATCACCTCGCCGGCCGAGGTGCGCACCCGCACCCTCGACCAGGTGCGCGAGCTACTGGCCAGCCATCCGGCGCTGGCGAATTCGGCCGGTTTGGCGCTGCCCTACATCACCGTGTGCATCCGCGCGACGCTGGGCGGGACTGCTTAGCTAGCTGTACAGCCGACACCGGTCCACCAATATTTCGGCGAGCCGTTCCGGCTCGCTCACCATCAGCATGTGGCAGGTCTCGATCTCGACGAGCGTCTGCACTCCCCCCAGTGCGGCAATGTTTTTGCGTTGCAGCTTGGGCGTGATGGCGCGATCGCGCAGGGTGAGAATCCAGGTGGTGGAATGTCGTCAGGCATGCCGCGCCAAGACATCTTCTCCGTGAGCAGGCGGAGCGATTCCGGGTAGAGCTTGCCGGTCATGAATCGGCGACGCTGCGCGGGGACTCCATTCAGATATCCGAATCGAGCCAGCCATCGAGGTGTTTCGCTCGGCACGCCCCTCAACACGAAGCGCCGGGCCGTCGCCGCAAGCAGCCAGGGCAACCCGTCAACGATCGATGCGCCTTCGGGTGGAAGGAAGGAGGCAGCGAAGATCATTTCGCGCACCCGCTGTGCGCCGAGTTTGGTGGCGACCCCGGGCAGCGTCATGCCCCCCATCGAATGACCGACCAGGACGATGTCCTGCAACCCGGCACCCTCGATGCCGCCCACCACCGAGCCGACAAAGTCGGCGTAAGTCAGCTCCCTCAGGTCCCCCGGCTTGTCTCGCCGCCCGGGCAGGTCGAGGGCCAGCACGGTCAACTCCGGTGCCCGACGGTGGATTTCCTCGACGGCGAGGTCCCACGAATCGGCGGCCAGTCCGCCCCCGTGCACTAGAACCAAAGCAGGCAGTGCCACGGTGAGCCTCCTTCAGCGACGTGGGCCCAGGCGGATCCTAAGGCGCGCGACAGACCCCGTGGTAAGTTCCCGGACTGTCATACCTGCTCGTGGTGCGGAGGCTCACGATGGTCACACGGCGATGGAACGAGTCGGACGAGGCCAAAGCCAGCTACGTCAGGGACCTGTTCTCGGCCCTGGCGAAGCGCTACAACGTGATGACCGATTTGTGGACGCTCGGGCTGCACCGCCTGTGGAAGCGCCAGGCCATGGCGCAACTCGCCCTGAAGCCCGGCGAACACGTTTTGGACGTCGCCACCGGGACGGGTGACCTGGCGTTGGCGGAGGCCGCGGCCGTCGGGCCGGAGGGCCAGGTCGTGGGCGTCGACTCCTGCGTGCCGATGCTCGAAGTCGCCCGGCGACGCGAGCATGGCGGCGCCGGCTTCCAGGTCGATTTCCAAGAGGGCGACGCGATGCGCCTGCACTTCCCGGATGCGACGTTCGACGTCGTCACGATCGGCTTCGGGCTGCGCAACGTCGCCGACCGCGGCCAGGCGCTGCGCGAGTTCCGCCGCGTGCTGCGGCCGGGAGGGCGGTTGATGGTGCTCGACTTCAGCACCCCGACCTCCAAGGGGCTCAAAGCCCTGCACAATTTCCTCTACTTCGGGGTGATGCCGAAGGTGGGCCGGGCCGTGGCCTGGCATCGCGACGCCCACCACTACACCGCCGACTCGATCCGCACCTGGTTGACGCGCGACCAGTTGAAGGCGGCGATGACGGAGGCGGGATTCGTTGATGCCCACTACGTCTCGCTGAGCACCGGGTTCGCCACGATCCATTTCGGTTCGCGCGCGGCCAGTTAAAAATCCAGCCCCGAGAACATCACCTTGTTCGGGTCGTACTTCTGCCGCACGGACGTCAACCGCGACAGGTTCGGACCGAAGTACCGGGCCGCCGGGGTGCCGGGCTCCAGGTAATTGACGTAGCCGCCGACCGAATACGGTTGCACCGCTTGGTGTGCGGCGCTGACCCACTCGGTGGCGGTCGAGGTTGGACCGGACGTCTCGACGTACCACTGCGCGACGGCGGACTGCGTGCGCCACGGAAAGGCCGTCGCCGCGGATTCCACGTCGCCGACGGCGCCGCCCAGCGCGTCGACGATCACCGACGCGCCTCCCGCCCCCGACTGCCATTTGCCCATCGCGGCCACAATGGCTTGGGCCGCAGCGGAATTCAGTGTGCCGATGACATCGGAGCCGGCCACGAAGCCGCGCGGTGCACTCGTCGGGCTGCCCCCGGCCAGATACATCACCAGATCCATGCGGCTGAACTTCTTGTTCTCAATTGCGCTGGGCGCCAAGCCAACTGCCGCCTTGATCGCCTCGGCGACGGCTGGGCCGGAGCCCGCCGGACAGGTCGCCAGGATGTGGCAGTCGCTTTGGTCCGCGCTGACCGAGAGATCGGCCAGACCCCAGGTGTTCCGGTCGGCCGCGCTCAGCCACGACTGCCAGCCGGCCAGCACCTGGGCCGCCGCCGACGGGGCGAACGTGATACGGACGACGTCGCTGTCGGCGGTCGGGAAGGTGGCGAACGTCATCGACGTCGTCACGCCAAAGTTGCCGCCCCCGCCGCCGCGCAGCGCCCAGAACAGATCGGGGTGGTCGTTGGCCGACGCGGTGACCACCTCGCCGCTGGGCAGCACCACGGTCGCCGACTGCAGCGCGTCGCAGGAGAGCCCCGCGTGGCGGACGTCGGCGCCCAGCCCGCCGCCGAGCGTCAAGCCCGCGATGCCCACGGTCGGGCAGCTGCCGGCGGGAATCGCCCGGCCGGCTTTGGCCAACGCCTGATGGATGGCATACAGCCCGGTCGCCGCCGGCACGGTGACGTGCCCGCTGGCTGCGTCGAAGCTCACCCCGCCGGGCAGCCCGCGCAGGTCGAGCACCATGGATCCGGGCGCGGTCGAGGCGCCGATGTAGGAGTGCCCGCCGCCGCGCGGGGCGATTTTGAGGTTGTTGGCCGCCGCGAACGCGACCGCCTTCTGCACGTCCTGCTGCGAGGTCACGACGACGACGGCCGCCGGCGACGAGCCGTCGTAGCGGGAGTTGAAGACCCGTTTGCCCGCGGTGAAGGCCGACCCGTCGGAGGGCAACAGGACGCGGCCCCCGATCGTGGACGCCAAGCCGGCCCACCCGCCGGCCGGGTCCGCCGCCGCGCGCACGGCGCCCCACGCGCCCGAACCCGCCAACGCCGCGACGGCACCGCGAAGAAACGTCTGGCGCGAAAAGGTGGTCATGCGGCGCGATTTTCCGCCATTAACCGACATCCCGGGCGCGCGACGCGCACGAAACGCATAGTGCGCAAACCTTTATCCCGCCGTGTTGTGAATGTGACTGTTGTCGATCAGAGTTCCTTGAGTGATCCGAGTGCCCACAGCGCACTCCTAGACAGAGGGGGGCCTGTAATGAAAGCACTCGCAGCGACGCACCGGTGGATCTGGCTTTTCCGGCATCAACCGCTGACCATTCGCCTGCTGGCCGCGACGGCCGCACTGCTCACGGTGGCCGCGGCGTTCGCGGCGCCGGCCGAGGCGAACCAGGTCGACGACGACTTCGTCGCCGCCCTGAACAAAGCCGGCGTGCACTACGGCGATCCGGCCAACGCCGTCGCGTTGGGCCAATCCGTGTGCCCGATGCTGGCCAAACCCGGCGCGAAGTTCGCCGAGGCGGTGGCAAAGGTGGAGGGTGGCGGCATCTCGGCGGGAATGGCCGGCATGTTCGCGCAGATCGCGATCCAGATGTACTGCCCCCAGATGATGGCGCAAGTCGCCCACGGCGAGATCCCCTCGATGCCGGGCATGCCGGGCATGCCGGGCGTGCCGGGCGTGCCGGGCATGCCGGGGATCTAGCCGGTCCCCAACGGGTCGATGGTCCAGGCGATGTAAACCATCGCCGCCGCAACGGTGCTGGTCGTCAAGAAGTCGACGCCCTTGCTGCGCACCACCAACAGGCCGGCGCGCTCCTCGGACAACACCAGCCGCAGCATCGCCGCCACCGCGACGCCGACACCGATCAGCAACGAGCCGCGACGCCAGAAGTTGGCGCCCACCAGGGCCAGCGCGGTCGCGAAGATCAGGCCGACCACCACGATCGGCCATTGGGCCTGAACCCGGGCCGCGGCGGCCCGCCCGCTCATTGCTGTTCGGCCCGCTCTACGACGTTGGTCAGCAGGAACGCCCGGGTCAGCGGGCCGACGCCGCCGGGATTCGGCGACACGTACCCGGCCACCTCCCACACATCCGGGTGCACGTCGCCGGTGAGCTTGCCGTCCACCCGGCTTACCCCCACGTCGACGACCGCGGCGCCGGGACGCACCATGTCGGCGGTCAGCAGGTGCGGCACCCCCACCCCGGCCACGATGATGTCCGCCTGCCTGGTCAGCGCGGCCAGGTCACGAGTTCCGGTGTGGCACAACGTAACCGTGGCGTTTTCCGAGCGCCGCGTCAGCAGCAGGCCCAACGGGCGACCCACCGTCACCCCGCGTCCGATGACCACCACGTGCGCGCCGGCGATCTCGACGCCGTAGCGCCGCAGCAGGTGCACGATGCCGCGCGGGGTGCACGGCAGCGGCGCCGGCTCGTTGAGCACCAGCCGGCCCAGGTTGGTCGGGTGCAACCCGTCGGCGTCCTTGTCCGGGTCGACGCGCTGCAGCGCTGCGTTCTCGTCGAGATGCTTGGGCAGCGGCAACTGCACGATGTAGCCGGTGCATTCGGGGTTGGCGTTGAGCTCGTCGATGGTCTCGTTGAGCTTGGCCGTGGAGATGTCGGCCGGCAGGTCGCGGCGCAGCGAGGTGATCCCCACCTTCGCGCAGTCGGCGTGCTTGCCCCGCACGTACGCCTGCGAACCGGGGTCGTCGCCGACCAGGATGGTGCCCAGCCCCGGCGTGCGGCCCGACTCGGTCAGGGCGGCCACGCGTTGCGTCAGGTCGACGAAGATTTCGTCGCGGGTGGCCTTGCCGTCCAGTGTCTGTGCGCCCACGGCTGACAGTCTTTCATGGCCTTTCCCGCCAGCGCGTACGCTCCTGACATGTCTGCAGCCCCGGACGTGTTCAGCGAGGCCAAGCTCGGCCCGATCACCTTGCGCAACCGCATCATCAAGTCGGCGACCTTCGAGGCGCGCACGCCCGGCGCGCTGGTCAGCGATGACCTGATCGAATATCACCGGCTGCCCGCCGCCGGCGGCGTCGGCATGACGACCGTCGCCTACTGCGCCGTGTCGCCGGGCGGCCGCACCGAAGGCAACGGGATCTGGATGCGACCGGAGGCGGTGCCCGGGTTCCGCCGGCTCACCGACGCGATCCACGCCGAGGGGGCGGCCGTCAGCGCGCAGATCGGCCACGCCGGCCCGGTCGCCAACGCGCGATCCAACAAGGCCACCGCGCTGGCGCCGGTCCGGTTCTTCAATCCGATCGGCATGCGGTTCGCCAAGAAGGCGACCCGGCAGGACATCGACGACGTGATCGCCGGGCACGCCAACGCCGTCCGCCTGGCCATCGAAGCCGGCTTTGACGCCGTCGAAATCCATTTGGGCCACAACTATTTGGCGAGCGCGTTCCTCAGCCCGCTGATCAACCGCCGCGACGACGAGTTCGGCGGATCGCTGCAGAACCGGGCCAAAGTCGCCCGCGCCATGGTCATGGCGGTGCGCCGCGCCGTCGAGAAGGAGGGGACGCCGATCGCGGTAACCGCCAAGCTGAACATGGCCGACGGGGTGCGCGGCGGGATCAGCACCGAAGAGTCCCTGACGACGGCCAAATGGCTGGAGGAAGACGGCGGCCTGGACGCGATCGAGCTCACCGCGGGCAGCTCGCTGGTCAACCCCATGTACCTATTCCGCGGCGACGCGCCGCTGAAGGAATTCTCCGGCGCGTTCAAGCCCCCGCTGCGCTGGGGCATGCGGATGACGGGCACGAAGTTCCTGCGCGAGTACCCCTACCAAGAGGCGTACCTGCTGCGCGACGCCAAGCTGTTCCGGGCCGAACTCAAGATGCCGCTGATCCTGCTCGGCGGCATCACCAACCGGGAGACCATGGACCTGGCCATGGCGGAGGGATTCGAGTTCGTCGCGATGGCCCGCGCGCTGCTGGCGGAGCCCGACCTGATCAACCGGATCAAGGCTGACGGCGCGCAGGTGCGGTCGGCGTGCACGCACTGCAATCGGTGCATGCCAACCATCTACAGCCGGACCACGTGTGTGGTGACCGGCGCGCCGGACACAGCTGCCCCATAGCGCCGAGCGTTAAGGTTGGTGCAATGACTCCGCCAGCCCCACCGGCGCTGACCGTTCGGTATGACGGGTCGGAACGCACATTCGCGGCAGGCCACGACGTCGTGGTCGGACGCGACCTTCGGGCCGACATGCGCATCACCCACCCGTTGATTTCGCGCGCCCACCTGCTGCTGCGCTTCGATCAGGGCCGGTGGCTGGCGATCGACAACGGCTCGCTCAACGGGACCTTCGTCAACGGCCGGCGGGTGCCGGTCGTCGACATCCAGGACGGCCAGAGCATCAACATCGGCAATCCCGACGGGCCGGCGCTGCGGTTCGAGGTCGGACGGCACCGAGGGATGGCCGGGCGCCCGCCCCAAACCGCGTCGATGCCGATTGCCGGATCCGCGACCGCGTGGTCGCAATCGGGTCCACCGGGGCCGCCCGCGCCGCCCGCACGTCCCCCGACGTGGGCCGGGCCGCCGCCGCCGCGGCCCCACGCCGGCCCGCCCGGCGGGCCCCCGCCCGCGCCAGCCGGGCGAGCACCCGCCCCGCCGCCGGCCAATTTCCCGCCGCACCCGCAGCTGTCGGGGGTGGGCCAGGTGGGCTCGGCCCATGCCCCCCAGACCCAGATGGCGCCCAGCAGCAGCACGGCCAAGCCGGGCGAGACGTCGGTGTCCAACCTGGCCACCAAGATGTTTCAGGCGCTGCTGCCGTCCCGCTCCGGGGCGATGCGCAAGCCGACCGGCTCGACCACCATCGGCCGGGCCACCGACAACGACATCGTCATCCAGGACGTCCTGGCGTCGCGGCATCACGCGTTCTTGACCCAGACCCCGCTGGGCACCGAAATCCGCGACGCCCACAGCGTCAACGGCACCTTCGTCAACGGCGTGCGGGTCGGGTCCGCGGTGCTCTCCGAGGGCGACGTGGTCACAATCGGCAACGTCGACCTGGTCTTCACCCGCGACACCCTGGTGCGGCGCACCGAGGCGGCGACCCGCTCCGGCGGCCTGGAGGTCAACTCGGTCTGCTTCACCGTCGAGCGCGGAAAGCAACTGCTGGACCACATTTCGTTGACCGCGCGGCCGGGCACGCTGACCGCGATCATCGGCGGGTCCGGCGCCGGCAAGACCACGCTGTCGCGGCTCATCGCCGGCTACACCACCCCCAGTTCCGGCTCGGTCACGTTCGAGGGCCACAACATCCACACCGAGTACGCATCCATGCGAAGCCGGATCGGGATGGTCCCGCAGGACGACGTCGTGCACCGCCAGCTGACCGTCAACCAGGCGCTCGGCTACGCCGCCGAACTGCGGCTGCCGCCCGACACCAGCAAGGCCGACCGCGACCAGATCGTCGCGCAGGTCCTCGAGGAACTCGAGCTGACCAAGCACGCCGACACCCGGGTCGACAAGCTGTCCGGCGGGCAACGCAAACGCGCCTCGGTGGCCCTGGAGCTGCTCACCGGGCCGTCGCTGCTGATCCTGGACGAGCCGACCACCGGCCTGGACCCGGCGCTGGACCGGCAGGTGATGATGATGCTGCGCCAGCTGGCCGACGCCGGCCGCGTGGTGCTGATCGTCACGCACTCGGTGTCCTACCTCGATGTTTGCGACCAGCTGCTGCTGGTGGCGCCCGGCGGCAAGACGGCGTTCCTGGGTCCGCCCAACCAGATCGGCGCGGCCATGGGGACCACCAACTGGGCCGACATCTTCGCCAACGTGGGCGCCGACCCCGACGAGGCCAACCGCCGCTTTCTGGCCGAAAACAAGCCCCCGGTGTCGGCGCCGTCGCAATCCAGTCCGGGCGACCTCGGCGAGCCGGTGCACACCGACGTCCTGCGCCAGTTCTCCACGGTCGCGCGCCGCCAGATCCGGCTGGTGATCTCCGACCGGGGCTACACGGTGTTCCTGGCGCTGCTGCCGTTTCTCATCGGCATCCTGACGCTGACCGTGCGCGGCAACAGCGGGTACGGCATGAGCGATCCGCTGGGCAACAATCCCGCCCAGCCGGACCAGATCCTGGTGATGCTCAACGTCGGCGCGGTGTTCATGGGTACCGCGTTGACGATCCGCGACCTGATCGGCGAGCGTCCCATCTTCCGCCGCGAGCAGGCCGTCGGACTGTCGACGGCGGCCTACATGGGCGCCAAGATCGTGGTGTTCTCGGTGTTCGCGATCGTGCAGGCGGCGATCGCGACGGCCATTTCGATAATCGGTTGGGGCAAGCCACTTTCGGGCGCGGTGCTGCTCGGCAACGTCGACTTCGAGCTGTTCGTCGACGTCGCCGCGACCTGTGTCGGCGCCGCGCTGCTCGGCATGGCGTTGTCGTCGCTGGCGCAGTCGCAGGACCAGATCATGCCGATGCTGGTGGTGTCGATCATGTCCCAGCTGGTGTTCTCCGGCGGCATGATCTGGGTGACCAACCGGCTGGTGCTCGACCAGTTGTCCTGGGTCACGCCCGCCCGCTGGGGCTTTGCCGCGTCGGCGTCGACGATCGACACCCACCGGCTGATTCCGGGTCCCACCGATCCGAAGGACCAGCACTGGGACCACAAGGCCAGCGCATGGCTGTTCGACATGGCGATGCTGGGGGTGTTGTGCATTTTCTACAGCGCGATCGTGTGGTGGAGGATCCGGCTCAAGCGCCGGCGCTGAGCGGGTGAATATGAACCGACCCGCCCAACCGGTGCTGACGGTTCGCGCGCACCAGTCCGAGGGCAGTTTCGCGCCGGGCCGCGACGTGGTCGTCGGCAGCGACGTGCGCGCCGACCTGCGGGTGGCGCACCCGCTGATTGCGCGCGCCCACCTGCTGCTGCGCTTCGATCAGGGCCGGTGGTTGGCGATCGACAACAACTCGCTGAACGGGATGTTCGTCGGCGGCCGGCGGATGCCGAGGGTCGACATCCAGGACGGCCAGACCATCAACATCGGCAAGCCCGAAGGGCCGCAGCTGACCTTCGCGGTCGGACACCACACCGGGACGGTCGGCCGGCTGCCGCCGGTTCCGGCCGCCGAATCCACCGCACGCATCCGCCGCAGCTTCCGTCAGGGCCCTGTGCCCCAGGTGCCCGACACGGAGCGCACCGCCGCCATCCCGGTCATACCCGCCACGGGGGACTCGGTGTCAGCGTTTCAGACCCGGAAGCTGAATGTCGGCGGGCCGCGGGCGCGACTGCGGGCACCGGCGGGCGCGGCGCGGATCGGCCGGGCGACCGACAACGACATCGTCATCGCCGACGTGCTGGCCTCGCGCCATCACGCGTATCTGGCGCCTCGCACATCCGGGCCGCTGGGCACCGAGATCCGCGACTCCAACAGCATCAACGGCACATTCGTCAACGGGGTACGGGTGCAATCGGCCGTGCTGACCGAGGGCGACGTGGTCACGATCGGCAACGTCGACCTGGTGTTCAGCGGCGGCGAACTGGTTCGCCGCGCCGAGGCGGCGACGCGTACCGGCGGCTTGGAGGTGCGCGACGTCGGCTTCAGCGTCGGCGACAAGACGCTGCTGCAAAACATCACGCTGACCGCGCGGCCCGGCACGGTGACCGCCATCATCGGCGGGTCCGGCGCCGGCAAGACCACGCTGTCGCGGCTGATCGCCGGATACGCCAGCCCCAGCTCCGGCTCGGTGACCTTCGAGGGCCACGACATCCACACCCAGTACGCGTCGCTGCGCACCAGGATCGGGATGGTTCCCCAGGACGACGTGGTGCATCGCCAGCTGACCGTCACCCAGGCGCTGGGCTACGCGGCCGAGCTGCGGCTGCCCCCCGACACCAACCGAGCCGATCGGGAACGCGTCGTGGCCCAGGTGCTCGACGAGCTGGGGCTGACCGAACACGCCGACACCCGCGTCGATCAGCTCTCCGGCGGCCAGCGCAAGCGGGCCTCGGTCGCCCTCGAACTGCTCACCGGCCCGTCGCTGCTGATCCTCGACGAGCCCACCTCGGGGCTGGACCCGGCGCTGGACCTGCAGGTCATGACGATGCTGCGGCAGCTGGCCGACGCCGGTCGGGTGGTGTTGGTGGTGACGCACTCGCTGACCTACCTGGATATCTGCGATCAGGTGCTGCTGATGGCGCCCGGTGGCAAGACGGCGTTTCTGGGCCCGCCCGGCCAGATCGGCGAGGCGATGGGCACCACCAACTGGGCGCACATCTTCGCCAAGGTGGGCGCCGACCCCGACGAAGCCAACCGCCGCTTTCTGGCCCGCAACCGGCCCGGATCGTCGGGACCGGCTCGCGCCGAATCCAGACCCGCCGACCTCGGCGCCCCGGCGCGCACCAGCAGGAGCCGCCAGTTCTCCACGATCGCGCGGCGCCAGGTCCGACTGGTCGTCGCCGATCGCGCCTACTTCGTTTTCCTGGCGTTGTTGCCGTTCATCATGGGCGGCCTGGCGCTGACGGTTCCCGGCAACACCGGGTTCGGGGTCGGCGCGCCGAACAGTGCCACGCCCGACGAGGCGGCGCAGATCTTGACGCTGCTGTCGATCGCCGCGGTGTTCATGGGCACCGCGCTGACGATCCGCGACCTGATCGGCGAGCGCCCGATCTTCCGGCGCGAACAGGCGGTCGGCCTGTCCACCGGGGCCTACCTGAGCGCCAAGATCATGGTGCTGTGCGTGTTCGCCAGCCTGCAGGCGGCGATCACCACCGTCATCGTGGTCCTCGGCAAGGGCGCGCCCACCGAAAGCGTTGTGCTGGTGGGTAATCCGACCTTCGAGCTGTTCGTCACCGTTGCCGCGACGTGCGTGGCCTCGGCGGTCCTCGGGTTGCTGCTGTCATCGATCGCGCGCACCAGCGAGCAGATCATGCCGCTGCTGGTGGTCTCGCTGATGCTGCAGCTGGTGCTCGCCGGCGGCCTGATCCCGGTGACCGGACGGATCTTCCTCGACCAGCTGTCCTGGGCGGTGCCGTCGCGGTGGGGCTACGCGGCGTCGGCGTCCACGGTGGACCTGCGGGCGCTGGTGCCCGGTGCGCTGCTCCCCCAGGACAGCCACTGGGCGCACACGACGGGCGCGTGGCTGGTCGACATGGCGATGCTGTGCGCGCTGACGGTGGCCTATGCCGTCATCGTGCGGTGGCGCCTGCGGCTCAAGCGCTGACGGTTCCCACCGCGAGTCGGGCTATTGGCTGGACGTCAGGCAGTGCATCGCGTATTCGCTCACCGCGATCAGCGCGTCGGTCGCCGACCGGCGGTCCCTGGCATCGACGCTGACGATCGGAATGTGCGGGGGCAGCGTCAGCGCCTGACGCACCTCGCGCATGGGATACCTTGGCGCACCGTCGAATTCGTTGACGGCGATCAAGAACGGCAGCTTGCGGTTCTCGAAGAAGTCCACGGCCGGGAAGCTGTCCTGCAGGCGACGGCAGTCGACCAGCACGATCGCGCCGATGGCCCCGCGCACCAGGTCGTCCCACATGAACCAGAACCGGCGCTGGCCCGGGGTGCCGAACAGGTAGAGCGCCAGGTCGTCGGCCAGGGTGATCCGGCCGAAATCCATTGCCACCGTGGTGGTTTGCTTGTGCGGCGTGGCCTCGAGCATGTCGACGCCGACCGAGGCGTCGGTGACCATCGCCTCGGTGCGCAGCGGCATGATCTCCGACACCGCACCGACGAACGTGGTCTTGCCCGCACCGAACCCGCCCGCGATGATGATCTTCGTCGACGCGGTCGGGGTCGCTTTGGCGCGCGGGTCAGAGTGCCTTAAGGCCACGCAGCGTCCTTCCTATGAGTTCGCGGCGCTCGTCGAGGGTCGAATGGTCGGTCAACGTCGCGTGCACCCGAAGGTAGCCGGACATCACCAGATCTCCGACCAAGACGCGCGCGACACCCACCGGTAAATCCAGCCGGGCCGAGATCTCGGCGACCGAAGGGCTTTCGACACAGAGCTGAATGATCTTGTCTTTCATGTCGTTTGGTGGCCATTTGTGGGCGAGTGCCGCCTGCAGCGTCTGCACCGGCGCCTCGAGCGGAAGGTCGACGCTGGTGTCGGTGCGTCCGGCCGTGAGCGTGTAGGGGCGAACCAGGTTCGCCTCACGCGCGGGGGCGAGCCGCTCGGGTTCGTTCATGGGGGCTCACGACTGCACGCGGGGGGCGGACTGCACGACGCCGCCTACCTGCTCGACAAGGATCGCCATCTCGTAACCGATCTGGCCGATATCGCACGACGAGACGGCCAGCGTCGCCAAATGCGAGCCGTCGCCGACGTGCATCAACAGCAGATATCCCTTCTGCATCTCGACCACCGATTGCAGCACCGGCCCGCCGTCGAACAGCTGCGCGGCGCCGGTCGACAGGCTAGCCAGCCCGGAGGCCACCGCCGCCAACTGGTCGGCCCGTTCCCGCGAGAGCCGCTCACTGGCCGCGATGGGCAAGCCGTCGACCGACACCAGCAGCGCGTGCGCCACCCCGGACACCTCGCGGGCGAACTTCGACACCAGCCAGCCCAGCGAGTTGTTGGCATTGTTCGGCGCGTGCACTGTCATTCCTGCTCGTCCCCGTCGGTTTCGCGGGCATGCGACCGCGCGCTGTGCACGCCGCCGAAATGGCTGCCGATCGAGGCCCGAACCGCCTCGGGGTCGCGCACCGCGGCGGCGTGCTGCGGCTGGCGGGCTCGGTCGGGATCGTCCTCGTCGGGCCGGTCGGCGCCCCGCGCCGCCCCCGCCCCCGGCACCAGCTGGGCTCCGGGTGTGCGCACCGGCAGGCCGTGGTCGGTGTGCGAGTCGACCGGCTTCGTGTCGGTGGCCTCGGCGGCCAGCGACCAACCGCGGTCCCACACCGACTGCCAATCCAGGTCGGGGCTCTGCACCAGATCGTGCGGGTCGCTCAGCCACTCCGCGAGCATGTTTTGGTAGATCACGTCGTCGTCGGCGTCCGGAGTCACGGGCTCGGCCGCTTGCGCCAGTGGCCGGGCGGCAAAGAAGCCCGAGGTGTCCGACGGCGCCTGCGCCGGCTCGGCCGGCTCCTGCTGGACGCCGTTCTTCTCCCACCACGGCGTGGCCAGCTCGCGGCGTTGCCGTTCCTCTTTCGGCTCGGCAGGAACATCGGTGATGCCGCTGGACCCCGGGGTGCGGCGCGGCAGCACCGTGACCGGCGGCTCGTACCCGTTGCGGTGCGCCGCGGCGGGCGCGGGCGACACGGCGTCGGGCGGCTGCACCGGCGCGGGAGGCAGCACCCGGACGCGCGCCTGCGGGACGGCCGCCGGAGCCGGTGCCGCCGCGACGCCCTCGACGAGCACCGACGGCGGCAGGTACACCTCGGCGGTGGTGCCGATGCTCTCCTCGCCGGGTGCGGGGCCGCGCAGACCCACCCGCAGTCCGTGCCGGTCGGCCAACCGGCCCACCACGAAAAGGCCCATGTGGCGGGCATTCTCGGGGACGGGGTCGGGTGCCATCGCGCCGCCCGACTGCAGCCGCATGTTGGCGATGCGCCGATCGCCGTCGTTCATGCCCAGCCCGGAGTCGGACACCCACAGCAGCACCCCGCCGTCGCCGCCGCGCGCGGCCGAAACCCGCACCGGCGTCGTCGGCGGCGAGTAGCGCAGCGCGTTGTCGATCAATTCGGCCAACAGGTGGATGACGCTGCCGACCGCCGAACCCACCACGGTGCTGTCGGGGACGCCGGCGAGTTGGACGCGGCGATAGTCCTCGACCTCGGACACGGCGGCGTTGATCACCGTCGACAGGGCGACCGGCTCGCGCTGATCGCGGGATAGCTGCGCGCCCGCCAGCACCAACAGGTTGGCGCTGTTGCGGCGCAGCCGCGCCGCCAAGTGATCCAACCGGAACAGGCTGTCCAGGCGGTCGGGATCCTCCTCGTCGCGCTCCAGCCGGTCGATCAGCGACAACTGCTGGTCGACCAGCGAACGGCTGCGCCGCGACATGGTCTCGAACATGTCGTTGACCAGCAATCGCAACCGCGCCTCGTCCCCGGCCAGCAGCAGGGCCTGGGCGTGCAGTTCGTCCACGGCGTGGGCCACCTGGCCGATTTCCTCGGTGGTGTAGACCGCCAGCGGCGCGGGCACCGGCTCGCCGCCGGCCCGGATTCGGGTGATCTCGTCCTCGAGGTCGGTGTGGGCGACCTTCAGGGCGCCGTCGCGCAGCACCCGCAGCGGCCGGACCAGCGCACGCGCCACCAGCAGCACGACGACCAGCGCGACCAGGATGACGGCCAGCATCAGACCGGTGTCGCGCATCGCGGCCTCGCGCCGGGCCGTGGCCGCCGCCTGCACCGACTTGGTCACCGAGGCGGTCGCGTCGGTGACGATCTGTTCGGCGATGCCGTCGGTGGTGTGGATCGATTGCAGCAGCTGGGAGTTGTTCACCAGCGCGCTGGCCGGATCCGACATGATCGCCATCCGGGTCACCATCTGCTGCTGCAGCGTCTTGGCTTCCGGAGAGCCGGCGCCCAGCACCTCGCTCATCCCGAACAGCGTCGAGGGCTCGGTGCCGGCCAGGGTGATCATCGAGGTGCGCAGCTCCGGCTCGGGCAGGTCGTTGCCGCGGGTCACCAGGATTTCCTGCATCGTCATCTGTCCGCGGGCCCCGACCGCCCGGCTCAGGCCCTGCGCCTGCGCCCGGATCTGCTCGCTGTCGACGCGCACCGACGCGTTGATCACGTCCTCGGCCGTCAACAGGATCGGCGCATAGGTGGTCACCCGGTCTCGCAAACTGATGTTGTTGGCCAGCACCTTGTCCAACAGCGCCTGCCCGCCGTTGAGCAGGGTGCTCACGCCCGACCGGACGTCGGGGATCACGTTGGTGTCGGCCAGCCGGGTCTGCAGCTCGTACTTGCGCGCCTCGTAGTTCTTCCGGGCGCCCTCGACGTCGTGCCCGGTGGAACTGGCGAGCAGCGCGACGTCGAGCGACGACATGTATTTGGTGATCGCGGGGATCACGTCGGCGCGGGTGGCGGCCAGCCGCAGGCCGCTGGCGCTGGCCATCGCGTTCTCGACCCGCAGCCCGCCGAAAATCGTCGCCAGCACCAGCGGAACCACCACGATTGCCAGGACTTTCGACCCGACGGGCCAGTTGCTCAGCGCCCAGGGCCGGGGGCGTTTCGCCGGCTTGTCAGGCGGAGCCGCGGCCGCGGCCGGAGCGGCCGGCCCGGCAAACATCGTCACCGGACCGCCTCCGCGTGAACGGCCGCAGCGCTGAGTTTTGGTGCCCGGAGAAACGCCCGGAAAAACGACAGAGTCATGAAACTTCCTGCTTTGTTCCGCCCGCACCAGGCGCATGCACTCGAGGAGCGCTCTGGACTTCGCTGCCTGGCAACCCTGCGAGTATGACAGCCCGCGGTCGCGGTCACCACTGCCGTTCCTGGGCGGTTGGACTCAGCAAACCCGGCAGCGATTGCGTCCGCTCTTAGCGGTTGGGGCACGCGCATGCCTGCAAGGATTCCGTGTTGTGTTCCGTCTGCTGTTTTTCACCCCGCGCATCGCGCCCAACACGGGCAACGCCATCAGGACCGCGGCGGCCACCGGGTGTGAGCTGCATCTGGTGGAGCCGTTGGGCTTCGACCTGTCCGAGCCCAAGCTGCGACGGGCCGGGCTGGACTATCACGACCTGGCGTCGGTCACCGTGCACGCGTCGCTGCCCGCCGCGTGGGAGGCGCTGTCGCCGGAGCGGGTGATCGCGTTCACCGCGCACGCGGACACGACGTTCGCCGACGTCGACTACCAGGCCGGCGACGTGCTGATGTTCGGGCCGGAACCCACCGGGCTGGACGCCGCCACCCTGGCCGACGATCACGTCACCCAGCAGGTGCGCATTCCCATGCTGGCGGGCCGGCGGTCGCTGAACCTGTCCAACGCCGCCGCGATCGCGGTGTACGAGGCGTGGCGGCAGCACGGCTATTCCGGCGCCGTGTGATTACCAGCTGTTCCAGTGCGTGAGCTGCTCGGCGGGCAGCCGCTTGGCCGGCCGGAAGTCGGTGCCCTTGGTGTAGGCGATGGGAAACAGGCCGCCCTGACTGAACTTGTCGTAGGGAATCCCGAGCACGTCGGCCACCCGCTTCTCGCCGTCGCCGAGCAGGTGCAGCGTGGTCCAGCAGGAACCCAGCCCCCGCGAGCGCAGCGCCAGGCAGAAACTCCAGACCGCGGGAAACAGCGACGCCCAGAACGACACCCCGCCCAGCGGCTGCTTGTCTTCGCGACCGAAGATGCACGGGATCATCAGGACCGGCGCCTCGTGCATGTGCTCGGCGAGGTAGGTCGCCGAATCGCGGACCAGGCCCATTCGTTCACCGCGCGTGTCACCCTCGGGGTATTCGACTCCGGGCGCGCTCAGGTAGCCGCGGGCGTTGGACAGGTAAACGTCGCCGATCGCCTTCTTCTTGTCGGCGTCCTCGACGAACACCCATTGCCAGCCCTGCGAGTTGGAGCCGGTCGGTGCCTGCAGCGCCAACTCGAGGCATTCCATCAGCACGTCGCGGCCCACCGGCTTGTCGAAGTCGAGGCGTTTGCGTACCGAGCGGGTGGTGGTGAGGACTTCGTCGACGGACAGGTTGAGGGTCATGTGTGGAGGCTACCGTTACGTCATGAGCGTCGAACTGACACAAGAGGTTTCCGACCGGCTGACCGCCGACCACTGCGGGTGGCTGACCACCGTCGCCAAATCGGGGCAACCGGTGCCGCGGCTGGTCTGGTTCTACTTCGACGGCGCCGACCTGTTCGTGTACTCGATGCCGCAGGCGGCCAAGGTGGCGCACATCAAGGAGCACCCGCAGGTGAGCCTGAACCTGGATTCCGACGGCGACGGCGGCGGCGTCATCGTCATCGGCGGGACCGCGACGATCGATGCCACCGGCGTCGATGGTCGCGACGACGGCCCGTACTGGGCGAAATACCGCGCCGACGCCGAGCGGGAGGGCCTGACCGAGATGATGGGCGACTTCACCACCCGCCTGAAGATCACGCCCACGAAAGTCTGGACGACCCCGACCGCGTAGCGCGCTCAGTCGTGGTCGGTCGAGAGCGACACGGCCCGCCAGGTATCGATGTCGGCCTGCAGGTCGGCGATCTTGGCCTCGACCGCGGCGACGCAGTCCGTGCCCAGCAGCAGGTGCACGGGCGGCTCGGCCGCAGCAGCGATGTCGACGATGGCCGCGGCGGCCTTGATCGGATCGCCGGGCTGGGCGTGGTTGACGTCGGCCGCATGCGCGCGCATCGCCCCGGCGGTGGCCTGGTAGTCGGCGATGACGGTCTGCTCGGTGTCGAGGCTGGACGCGTCGAGGAAGTCGGTGCGGAAATAGCCGGGTTCGACGATGGTGACCCAGATGCCGAGGGGCTTGAGTTCCTTGGCGAGCGCCTCGCTGAACCCCTCCACGGCGAACTTGGTCGAGCAGTAGACGCCCCACCCAGGCGAGCCGAGCAACCCACCGACCGAACTGATGTTGATGATGTGGCCGGAGCGCTGGCGACGCATGATCGGCAGCACGGCCCTCTGCATGGTCAGGGTGCCAAATACGTTGACCTCGTAGACGGCTCGGGCCGCCGCGTCGGAGGCCTCCTCGACGGCGCCGAGCAGGCCCCGGCCGGCGTTGTTGACCAGCACGTCGATCCGGCCGAATTTGTCGACGGCGGCCTCGACGGCGGCCTCCGCCTGATCGCCATTGGTGACATCGAGGTCGACGGCAAGCAAGCTGTCGCCGGCGTCGGGAAACTCGGCGGGAATCTGGCCGGCGCGGCGCGCGGTCGCGACCACGCAATCACCCTGACCCAGGATCTTGCGCGCGATCTCCAACCCGAAACCGCGGGACGCCCCGGTGAGGAGCCAAACCTTCTGCGGCACTTCGCTATTCCTTGAAGCCACCGAGGTCAGTTCGGCGGCGGTGGTGGCGGCCCGTCGGGCGGAATCGCGCCGCCGCAGCCGCCGGGCGGGGGCGGTCCGGGCAGAGGTTCGTCGCCGCTGACGCAGTCGTAGTAGAACTGGGGGCCGACTATCCAGGTTTTCATCCACTGGTGCCAATACGACCCGTCGGGGTATTTGTCGCCGTCGCACACGGCCAAGTTGCCGTACCCCCATCGACCACCCGGGCAGAAGCCCTTCGTCATGTCCGGCTGGTGCGGGTCGGGCGGATCCGCGCTGGCAACCGCGGGAGAAAGAACAAGCGCCGCAGCACAACCCAATATCGCAGCGCCACGGCGAGCGAGCTGGAATTTCATGTCGACTCCTTGGTGAAAGCTTGTGGATGAGGCGCGGCAATGAGCCGAAGTCTACGGCGCGCGGACGCCGGAAGTGGACGATCGACGCACGGATTGACGACGGCCTAGCGGAAGTCGCGCGATTTCGAACCGACCGTCAGGCTGATGCGGCCCATCCGCTCGGCCACGACGGTGATCGCGCCGCTGGCGTTTTGGACCTGACCGCGGATCAGCAGCGCGGGCGCGGTGTGCGCGAGCTTGCGGTGTCGCGCCCACACCCCCGGCGTGCAGAGCACGTTGACCATTCCGGTCTCGTCCTCGAGGTTGAGAAACGTCACGCCCTGCGCCGTCCCGGGCCGCTGCCGATGGGTCACCGCGCCGGCGATCAGCACCCGGTCGCCGTCGGGCACCGATCCCAGCGCGTCGGCGGGGACCACGCCCAGCGCGTCCAGGTCGGCCCGCAGGAACTGCGTCGGATAGCTGTCCGGGGAGATGCCGGTGGCCCACACGTCGGCGGCGGCCAACTCCAGCTCGCTCATCCCCGGCAATGCGGGAATGTGCGACGACGAGCCCACGCCCGGTAGCCGGTCCGGGCGTTGGGTGGCCGCGGCCCCGGCCGCCCACAGGGCTTCCCGCCGGGACATCCCGAAGCAGCCCAGCGCCCCGGCGGTCGCGAGCGCCTCGGTCTGTGGCACGGAGAGCTGCAGCCGGGTCGTCAGATCGAGCAGAGAGGCGAAGGCGCCGTTGGCTTTTCGCTCCTCGACCAGCTTTTCGGCCAGGTCATCCCCGATGTGGCGGACGGCGCCCAGGCCGAGTCGCACTTCGGTTCCCGCGTTCTCGAGGGTGGCGTGCGCCTGGCTGGCGTTGACGTCCGGGCCGTGCACTGTCACGCCGTGCCGGCGCGCGTCGGCCACCAGCGACTGGGGCGAATAGAACCCCATCGGTTGCGCACGCAGCAGCGCGGCGCAGAACGCCGCCGGGTGGTGCAGCTTGAACCACGACGAGTAGAACACCAGCGACGCGAAGGACAGCGCGTGGCTTTCCGGAAAGCCGAAGTTGGCGAAGGCCTCCAGCTTTTCGTAGGTCCGGTCGATCACCTCGTCGGCGGCGCCGTGCAACGCGCGCATGCCCTCGTAGAACCGGCCGCGCAGCCGTCGCATTCGTTCGGTGGAACGTTTGGATCCCATCGCGCGGCGCAACTGGTCGGCCTCGGCGGCCGAGAAGCCAGCGCAGTCCACCGCCAGCTGCATCAACTGCTCCTGAAAAAGCGGCACCCCCAACGTCTTTCGCAGCGCCGGCTCCATCGACGGATGGTCGTAGACCACCGGGTCGAGGCCGTTGCGCCGCCGGATGTAGGGGTGCACAGACCCGCCCTGGATGGGTCCGGGCCGAATCAGCGCGACCTCGACCACCAGGTCATAGAAGATTCGCGGCTTGAGCCTGGGCAGCGTGGCCATCTGCGCCCGCGACTCCACCTGGAACACGCCGACCGAATCGGCACGGGCCAGCATCTCGTACACCGCCGGCTCGGACAGGTCGAGCTTGGCCAGGTCCACCTCGATACCTTTGTGCTCGGCCACCAGGTCTATCGCGTAGTGCAGCGCCGAGAGCATGCCCAGCCCGAGCAGGTCGAACTTCACCAAACCGATTGCCGCACAGTCATCTTTGTCCCACTGCAGGACGCTGCGGTTTTCCATGCGCGCCCACTCCACCGGGCACACGTCGGCGATCGGACGGTCGCAGATCACCATCCCGCCGGAATGAATGCCCATGTGCCGCGGAAGATTCCGAATCTGGGTGGCCAGGTCGATCACCTGCTCTGGGATGTCGGCTAGAAGATTCGAGTCGGGCGAGTCGGCCAGCCCGTTCCACTGGCTGATCTGCTTGCTCCACGCGTCCTGCTGGCCCTGCGAGAACCCCAGGGCGCGGGCCATGTCGCGCACCGCGATCCGCCCCCGGTAGGTGATGACGTTGGCGACCTGGGCAGCGTAGTCGCGGCCGTATTTGTCGTAGACGTACTGGATGACCTTTTCACGTTGGTCGGATTCGATGTCCATGTCGATGTCGGGCGGCCCGTCGCGGGCGGGCGACAAGAAGCGTTCGAACAGCAGCTCGTTGGCCACCGGGTCGACGGCGGTGACGCCCAGGGCATAACAGACCGCGGAGTTGGCCGCCGAGCCCCTGCCCTGACACAGGATGTTGTTGTCCCGGCAGAACCGGGCGATGTCGTGGACCACCAGGAAATAGCCCGGAAATTTCAGTTGCGCAATGACTTTCAATTCATGCTCGATCTGGGCGTAAGCGCGAGCCGCCTGGTCGGCGGGCCCGTAGCGGTCCCGCGCGCCGGCCATGGTCAGCCGGCGCAGCCAGCTGTCCTCGGTGTGCCCGTCGGGCACGTCGAACGGCGGCAGCTGCGGCGCGATCAGCGCCAGCCCGAATGCGCACTGCTCGCCGAGCTCGGCGGCGGCGGTCACCGCATCGGGCACATGCGCGAACAGCCGGGCCATCTCCTCGCCGGACCGCAGGTGCGAACCCCCGCGCGGGGCCAGCCACCCGGCGGCGGCGTCCAGGGACTGCCGCGCCCGGATCGCGCCCATCGCCATGGCCAGCCGGCTGCGCGACGGATGCGCGAAATGCGCGGCGGTGGTGGCGACGACGCCGACCCCGAAGCGCGGCGCCAGCCCGGCCAGCGTGGCGTTGCGTTCGTCGTCGAGCGGTTGCCCGTGATGGGTCAGCTCGATGGACACCCGGCCCGGCCCGAACCGGTCCACTAGATCGGCCAGCGCCCGTCCCGCCGCGTCCGGGCCGCCCTCGGAAAGCGCTTGGCGCACATGACCTTTGCGGCATCCGGTGAGGATGTGCCAATGTCCGCCGGCCGCCTCGGTCAGCGCGTCGAAGTCGTAGCGGGGCTTACCCTTTTCGCCGCCGGCCAGATGCGCGGCGGCCAGCTGCCGCGACAACCGACGGTAGCCTTCCGGGCCGCGGGCCAGCACCAGCAGATGCGGGCCTGGCGGATCCGGCTGCTCGGTGCGGGCTTGCGATCCCAGTGACAGCTCGGCGCCGAACACGGTACGCACGTCAAGTTCCGCGGCCGCCTCGGCGAACCGCACCGCGCCGTACAGGCCGTCGTGATCGGTCAGCGCCAGCGCACGCAGATCTAGTCGGGCGGCCTCCTCGACCAGTTCCTCCGGGGTGCTGGCGCCGTCGAGAAAGCTGTACGCCGAATGCGCGTGCAGCTCGGCGTACGAGACGGACGACCGGGCCGCCCTCTCGCCGCCGGGCGGCTCATACCTGCCGCGCTTGCGCGACAAGGGAACATCGTCGTTGAGGTCGTGGGGCGCAATGGGCGGCGCACCGGCGTGGCGCGGCTTGCCGTCGAGCACCCGCTCCATTTCCGCCCAACTCGGCGGGCCGTTGAACCATCCCACGCGCGATAGTCTATCGAAAGTATGTTCGATATAGAAGTACGGGCCGAACGGCCGCATACCTTGGAACGGCCTGAGGGGAATTTGCCGTCGGCGGCGGCCGCGAGACTGTCGCTGCAGTTAAACGCATATTTAACAACAAAACACGTTCTTAACCTGCCAGGCCTATCGCCGGGCGGGCCCTCGCCGGATACTGGTACACATTGAAAAAACGACTTTCGGGGATGGACCGTGGCACAGCTGATGGCACCTGACGCCGGCTATCTCAAGGCTCAGGATCCGGCTCGGCGGGCGAGCTTGGCGATCGCCGCGGTCGCGGTCGTCGACGGTGCAGTCCCCGACTACGATCTGCTCAAAACGACTCTGGCAGAACGAATCCAGGCGATACCGCGGTGCAGGCAGGTGTTGCTGACGCATCCGTTCGATGGTGGCGAGGACTGGACGGACTATCCGGGATTCGACCTCGCCCACCATGTCCGCCGGGTGGCCCTGCCGCAGCCGGGCGACGACGCCGAGTTGTTCCAGGCCATCACCCATGCCCTGGAGCGCCCGCTGGATCTGGACCGTCCGCTGTGGGAGTGCTGGATCATCGAAGGCCTGCGCAACAAGAAGTGGGCGATCCTGATGAAGGTGCACCACCGCATGGCCGACGGCGTCTCGGCCGCACACCTTCTTACCCGGCTCTGCGACGACGCCGACGGCGACATGTTCGCCAATCACGTTGGAGTCAAACCGGTTTCGGAGACGCCCACGCGGACCTGGGCCGAGACCTTGCTGCGGGCTTCGGCCGGCGCGTTCACGCGCGCGGCGGAAGCCGTGATCTGGCCCGGCGCGCAGCTATCGCGTCCGGTGACCACCATGCGGCGGTACGGCACGGTGCGGGTTCCCGTCGCCGCGGTCGACGCGGTCTGCCGCAAGTTCGGCGTGACCGCCAACGACGTCGCCCTCGCCGCGATCACGGAGGGCTTCCGTACCGTCCTGCTGCACCGGGGCGACGAACCGCGCGCGGGGTCGTTGCGCACGTGGGAGACGGTCGGCCATCGCCGGTCGGTCATGCTGCCGTACCTGCCCGTCGAGCACAGCGACCCGGTGCAGCGCCTGCGCACGGTCCACGCCCGGCTGAAGGTGGGGCAGACCGAGCCGCCCAAGCCGCTCACCTACGCGCCATTCATGTTGTGCGCCAAGGCGGTTCACACTCTGCTGACTCGGCCGCCCGAAGCCCGCGTCGTGACGTTGGAAACCAACGGTTCCGGGCCACGGCACCGGTTGGCGCTGATGGGCAGGAAGGTGGACGGCCTGCTGCCCATCCCCCCGACCGCGCCGCAACTGAGCACCGGCGTCGCGGCGCTCAGCTATGGCGATGAGGTGGTGTTCGGGATCACCGCCGGCTACGACGACGGGGCCGAGCTCGAACAGCTCGCGGCCGGTATCGACCGGGGCGTCGCGCAGCTGGTGGCGCTCAGTCAAGACTCCGTGCTGCTGTTCACCAGGGACCGTCGCAAGGCCTCGCCGCCCCCGCTCACCATCAGCGCGCAGCGACGGCACCCGTCGGCGCCGACTACGCGAGCGCGACGCTGACCCACCCAGGCCCACACGGGCCGCGGTGGCCACCGTGAGAAGGTTGGTCGTGGTCACGTTCGAGCCGGTCGTCATCGACCCGCGCCGCCACGACGCTGTCTTGTTCGCCCTCGACGCGGCGATGGCCGACTCCGATGCCGCGGTGACCCTGCTCCGTCGGCTCCAGGGCATCGGTGTCGGCACCGCGCGCGTCGCCGTCCCGGCGTCTGCGAGCGCACTGGTCGAGCTGGCCGATCGACTGAAAATGCGCCCGGGCCGGTGCGTCGTCGTCGCCACACACCCCACCGATGTCGAGTCGGCGCGCGCCGGTGGGTTCGCGTTGGTGATCGGTGTCGACGGTGATGCACTGGGCCGCAGCGGCGCCGATGCGGTAGTCGCCGGCTTGGGAGACATCAGAGTCCGCACCGGAGACCAACGGATGTCCGAGCTGCCCGACGCCCTACAGGCCGCGGGCCTGATCGACGACCTCGCCTCCCGACGGCCGGCGGTGTTTTTCGACTTCGACGGCACACTGTCCGACATCGTGAATGATCCCGACACCGCCACGCTCGTCGCGGGCGCGGCCGAGGCGCTGCGGGAACTGGCCGGGCGTTGTCCTGTCGCGGTGCTGTCCGGCCGTGACCTCGCCGACGTGACCGAGCGCGTCGGCCTGCCCGGCATTTGGTATGCCGGCAGCCATGGTTTCGAGTTGACCGCACCCGACGGAAGACACCACCAGAACGACGACGCGGCGGCGGCCATACCGGTGCTGGAGCGCGCCGCGGCGGAGCTGCGCGACCAACTCGGATCGATTTCCGGTGTTGTGGCGGAACACAAGCGCTTTGGGGTCGCGGTGCACTACCGCAACGCCGCCCGCGACCGTGTCGGCGAAGTGACCGCGGCGGTGCGGGCGGCCGGCCAGCGCGACGTGCTTCGCGTCACCACCGGCCGCGAGGTGATCGAGCTGCGACCGGACATCGACTGGGACAAGGGGAAGACGCTGCGCTGGGTGATCGATCACCTGCAGCGGGCAGGTTCGGGCCCGGTTATGCCGATCTTTCTCGGCGACGACATCACCGATGAGGATGCGTTCGACGCGGTTCGCCCGACCGGTGTGCCAATCGTGGTACGGCATTCCGACGATGGTGACCGCGCCACCGCCGCGTTGTTCGCGCTGGACAGTCCCGCGCGGGTCAGCGAGTTCGCCCGGCGGTTGGCGCAACAGATAGCCCACGCCCGGGCGACATAACGGACGACAACTCGATATCCGGGCCCGTTCTTCCGACGCTCGCGTGAATTAACAGACCGCAATTCCGACCAGTCATCGGTTTCCCTGCGAATAGTCTGGAAACTTGCATCAAAATCTACGTCCAGACATATGAGCTTCGGTATCCTCCCACGGTCGAACGGGAGGTCAAGCCGTGTCATTGGTGTTCGCGAACCCAGAAGTTATGGCAATTGCGGCAACCGAATACGCCGCTGTCCAATCCGCGATCAGCGATGCGACCGCAGCGGCCACCGCCCCGACAACACAGATCGAAGCGGCGGCCTCCGACGAAGTGTCGTTGGCGATCTCGCGACTATTCGGCGCCTACGGCCACGAGTATCAGGCGCTCAGCAAACTGGTGGCAAGCTTTCACCAGCAATTCGTGCGGGCCCTCAACGACGCCGGCAACGCGTATGCCGGCACCGAGGCCGCCAACGGCTCGCCGCTGCAGGCGCTGGCGCTGTTTTCGCCGGTCAAAGACCTGACGGGTCGCCCGCTGTTCGGCAACGGCGCCGCTGGGGCGCCGGGTACTGGGCAGCCCGGCGGCGACGGCGGATGGATTATCGGTAACGGCGGCGACGGCGGGTCCGGCACCACCGGCGCCGACGGCGGGGTCGGCGGGGCGGGCGGATCGGCGGGGCTGTGGGGCCATGGAGGTAATGGCGGCGCTGGCGGAACCGCTACCGGTGTCGGCGGGACCGGTGGGGCCGGCGGGGCCGGCGGGGCCAACGGGTGGATCGGCGGCGGCAACGGCGGGTCCGGCGGAAGCGGGGGAACCGGCGGGACCGGCGGTAACGGGGGGGCCGGAGGTGCCGGTGGCGCCAACCGGCAGCTGTTCTCGCTCACCGGCGTCGGCGGCGTCGGCGGTCCCGGCGGTGTCGGGGGAAGCGGTACCGACGGCGCCTCGAGCCCGACGGCGGGCGTGAGCGGGGCGGCCGGCGGGGACGGCGGAAACGGCGGGATAGGTGGGGCGGGCGGGGCCAACCAGGCGCTGTTGGGCGGGGCCGGCGGCGCTGGCGGCCTGGGCGGTAGGGGCGGCGACGGCGGCGCGGGCGGCAACGGCGGTTCGGGTCTGGGTGCCGGCATGGTCGGCGGCGATGGCGGCGCCGGCGGCCACGGTGGCGACGCGGCGGCCGGCGGCTTGGGTGGCGCGGCGGGAATCTCGGGACACGCCGGTGCCGCCGGCGCGACCGGCGCTGGCGGTAACGGTGGAACCGGCGGCAACGGGGGGGCCGGCGATGCCGGTGCCGTTGGCGGCAACGGCTTCAACGGCGGCGCCGGCGGGGTCGGCGGTGTGGGTGGCTCGGCCGGGGTCGGGGGCACCAACGGCAACGGTGGTCAGGGCGGCAACGGCGGGAGCGGCGGGGCGGGCGGTGCGGGTGCCGATGGCGTGGACAGTGACGGGGGGTCGGGCGGCGCCGGCGGCAATGGCGGTAATGCCGGCGCCGGCGGGGCGGCCGGCGTCGGCGTGGGCGCGGCGGGCAAGGCGGGCGACGGCGGCGTGGGCGGCGACGGCGGCCTGGGCGGCAACGGCGGAGCCGGCGATGCCGGGGGTGCCGGCGCCAACGGCTTCGACGGCGGCACCGGCGGGAGCGGCGGCCAAGGCGGGGCCGGCGGGTCGACCGGCGCCGGCGGCACCAACGGCGTCGGCGGCAACGGTGGCGGCGGCGGCAAGGGCGGCGCGGCGGGCGACGGCGGCAGCGGCTTTGGTGGCAGCGGTGCCGGTGGCATCGGCGGCAACGGGCGGGGGCGGAAGCGGTCACCGGCGGCGCCGGCGGGGCCGCGGGCAACGGCGGCGATGGCGGCAACGCGGGCAACGGCGGCAACGGCGCCAAGGGCTTCCTCCTGCTTGGCAACGGCGGCGACGGCGGCGCAGGCGGCCAGGGTGGGGCCGGCGGGTCCGCCGGTACCGGCGGCACCAACGGCGATGGCGGCCTAGGCGGTGTCGGCGGCACCGGAGGCGGCGGTGGTGGTCTCGGCGGGTTCGGCGGCTTAGGTGGTCACGGCGGCAATGGCGGCAATGCGGGCACCGGCGTCGGCGCGGCTGGTAATGGCGGCAACGCGGGCAATGGTGGCGTGGGCGGCCACGGCGGGGCCGGCGCCACAGGCAGCAATCCGGGTGAGGCCGGCGGCGCCGGCGGCAACGGCGGCGCCGGCGGCGCGGGCGGCCAGGGTGGTGCAACCACCGGCAGTGGCATCAACGGCAACGGCGGCACCGGCGGCACCGGCGGCGACGGCGGCGCCGGCGGCCATGGGAGCTCCGGTGTCGGCTTCGGCCTGTCCGGCGGGGCCGGTGGCAACGGCGGCGACGGCGGCGGCGCCGGCCAGGGCGGCGCCGCCGGTACCGGTGGCGTCGGTGGTAGCGCGGGCAGCGCCGGCACCGGCGGCACCGGCGGTGACGGCGGTGACGGGGGGGCCGGCAGCAACGGCGGCGCCGGGGAGTCCGGTTTTGCCGGCGGGGCCGGCGGACAGGGCGGCCACGGCGGCGCCGGCAATGGCGGCACCAACGGCGACGGCGGCACCGGCGGCAACGGCGGTGCGGGCGGCAACGGCGGAGACGGTGCCGACAGCACCGGCGTCGGTTCGGCCGGCGGCAACGGCGGGACCGGCGGCGCCGGCGGCCAGGCCGGGGCCGGCGGCGTCGCCGGCACCGGCGGCACCGGCGGGGCGGCGGGCAGCGCGGGCAATGGCGGCCAGGGCGGCAGCGGCGGCAACGGTGGGGCCGGCGCGGCGGGTGCTGACGCCACCGGAACCACCGGTGCGGCCGGCGGGGATGGCAGCGCGGGCGGTGACGGCGGCGCCGGCGGGGCCGGCGGCGCCGCCGGGGCGGGCGGCGTCAACGGCAACGGCGGCGCCGGGGGCGTCGGCGGCACCGGCGGCAACGGCGGCACTGGGGAACTGGCGCCGCCGACACCGGGTCCGGCGCGGGCGCTGGCGGCACCGGCGGCACCGGCGGAGCGGCCGGTGCCGGCGGACTGGGCGGAGCCGCCGGCAGCGGCGCCGGCGCCGCGGGCACCGCGGGGCGGTCGGCGACGCGGGCACCGGCGGCAACGGCGGGACCGGCGGCCAAGGCGGCGCCGGCAGGGCCGGCACCGACGCCACCGGAACCACCGGCGCGGCCGGCGGCGACGGCACCGCGGGCGGACAGGGCGGCACCGGCGGACCGGCCGCCGGCGCGGGCGGCGTCAACGGCAACGGCGGCACCGGCGGAACCGGCGGCACCGGCGGCAACGGCGGCACCGGGGGAACCGGGGCCGCCGACAGCGGCGCCGGCGCGGGCAACGGCGGCACCGGCGGCACCGGCGGAGCGGCCGGTGCCGGCGGGCAGGGCGGAGCCGCCGGCAGCGGCGCCGGCGCCGCGGGCACCGCAGGGACAGTCGGCGACGCGGGCACCGGCGGCAACGGCGGGCAAGGCGGCCAAGGCGGCGCCGGCAGGGCCGGCACCGACGCCACCGGAACCACCGGCGCGGCCGGCGGCGACGGCACCGCGGGCGGACAGGGCGGCACCGGCGGGACCGGCGGCGCCGCCGGCGCGGGCGGCGTCAACGGCAACGGCGGCACCGGCGGAAACGGCGGCACCGGCGGAAACGGCGGCACCGGCGGTGCGGGCGCCCCGGACACCGGCAAGGGCGCGGGCACCGGCGGAAACGGCGGCAACGGCGGCAACGCCGGCGCCGGCGGCAGAGGCGGCAACGCCGGTGCGGGCGGCGGGACCGCCGGCACCGCGGGCGCCAACGGCCACTTCGGGGTCGGCGGCAACGGCGGGCAAGGCGGCCAGGGCGGGGACGGGATGTCCGACGTCAGCGGCCTGGCCGGCACCGCCGGCGGGCAAGGCGGCCAAGGTGGCAATGGTGGCAGCGGCGGGCTCACCGGCGTCGGCGGCGACGCCGGTAGCGGCGGCGATGGCGGGGCCGGCGGCAACGGTGGCGCCGACACCGGCACCGGTGGGGTCACCGCCCCGGGTGGCGGTAACGGCGGGAACGGTGGGGATGCCGGCACCGCCGGCACCGGCGCCACCAACGGCAATGCCGGCAACGGCGGTAACGGCGGCAAAGGCGGCAACGGTAGCGACGCGAACACCGCCACCGCCGCCGGCCTGGCCGGCGACAACGGCGGCCAGGGCGGCCAAGGCGGCAATGGCGGCAACGCCGCCGGCGGTGTCGGCGGCAACGCCGGTGACGGCGGCGACGGCGGCAACGGCGCCAACGGCGGCACCGACACCGGCACCGGCGGGGCCAGCGCCCCGGCCGGCGGGAACGGCGGTGACGGCGGGAATTCCGGCACCGCCGGCACCGGCGCCACCACCGGCAGCGGCGGCAACGGCGGCGCGGGTGGCGACGGCGGTGACGGCAGCACCGGGATCGCCAACGGCGCGACCGGTGATGCCGGCGGCAAAGGCGGTTCCGGTGGCAACGGCGGCAACGCCGGGGTGACCGGCAATGGCGGCCAAGGCGGCAACGGCGGCGCCGGCGGCAGTGGCGCGAACGTCACCGGCACCGACAGCGTGGCCGGCAACGGCGGCGACGGCGGCGACGCCGGCGCGGGCGGGCACGGCGGGGAGCAGAGCGGCAACGCCGGGGACGGCGGGACCGGCGGCAACGGCGGCACCGGCGGCGACTCCGGAACAAACAGCACCCCCGCCAGCCAAGGCACCGGCGGCAACGGCGGCAACGCCGGCGCCGGCGGAAACGGCGGGGACGCCGGGCTCGACGGCAACGGCGGCACCGGCGGCCAGGGCGGGACCGGCGGGACGGGCGGAGCGGCCTTTGGAGGGTTTGCCCCGGGACCGAAGGCCAGCGGCAACGGTGGGGCCGGCGGCGACGGCGGGAGCGGCGGCACCGCCGGGGTGAACGCGGGCACCGCGGGCGTCGGCGGCGACGGAGGCGACGGTGGATTCGGCGGGCACCTTAGCGGCAGTGGCGGGACCATCGGCACCGGGGGCGCCGGTGGCACCGGCGGTGACGGCGGCAACGCCGGGCTGGTCGGCGACGGCGGCAACGGCGGCAACGGGGGCGCCCGCCGATAACGGCGGCGGCGGCAATGGCGGCAACGGCGGGGCCGGCGGCACGCAATCCGGCAATGGCGGCAACGGCGGCAACGGCGGCGACGTCAACGTCGCCAGGGGCAGCGGCGGCAACGGCGGCAACGGCGGCAACGGCGGCGACGCCCTGGGCACCGGCAACGGCGGCAACGGCGGTAACGGCGGCGCGGGTCCGCAGCCCAGCGACTTCACCGACCACCCCGGCAACGGCGGCAACGGCGGCAACGGCGGCAACGGCAACGGCGGCACCGGCGGCACCGGCGGGGCCGGCGGGATCAACGCGAACGGCGACGGCACCCCCGGCGGCACCGGCGGCACCGGCGGCAAATCCGGGGACGGCGGCCGGCGCCGGCGGGGCCGGCGGCAACAATAACGGGCCGGCCGGCGGCCAGGGCGGGAACGCCGGAAGCGAAACCGGGGGCCCAGGCCGGGGCGGCAACGGCGGCGCCGGCGGGGCCGGCGGCAGCGGCGGTTCGGCCGAGGGCAGCGGCGGCGACGGCGGGGACGGCGGCAGCGGCGGCAGCCAAACCGCCAAGAACGCCGGCGACGGCGGCCAGGGCGGCGCCGGGGGCAGCGGCGGCGACGCCCCCATCAACGGCGACGGCGGTAACGGCGGCGCCGGCGGCACCGGCGGCAACACCAACAGCACCCAAGCCAGCAGCAACGGCGGCGACGGCGGCCAAGGCGGCAACGGCGGCACGGGCGGGTCATTCCAAGGCAACGGCGGGGGTGGCGGCCAGGGCGGAGACGGCGGCAACAACACCGGGACGGGCACCGGCGGCAGCGGCGCCCTCGGCGGCGACGGCGGCAACGCCCAGTTCATCGGCAACGGCGGCGACGGCGGCGACGGCGGCGACGGCGGCGCGCCCGACGGCACCGGCGCCGCCGGCGGCACGGTCCGCGACCCCGGGACGCTGTCGGGCACGCGGGGAACCGACGGCAACCATGGTTCCGATGGCGGGCCCTAACGGTTAGGCAACTTGTGGCACCGTTGACGTCATCAGTGCTACCGCTGCCCGTGGCGGTACGACCTGCGGACAGGACGGTGCGCGATCAGCAAGCTCGGCTTCTGGAGCGTCGTCCTGCTCGGGATCAACGCGATCATCGGGGCGGGCATCTTCTTGACCCCGGGCACGGTGATCAAGCTCGCCGGACCCTACGCACCGCTGGCCTACATTCTGGCGGGCCTCTTCGCCGGCGTCATGGCACTGGTGTTCGCCACAGCGGCCCGATACGTGAAAACCAATGGCGCGGCCTATGCCTACACGAGGGCCGCATTCGGTGAACGCATCGGCATCTATGTCGGTGTCACGCACGCGATCACGGCCTCGATCGCCTGGGGAGTTTTGGCGTCGCTGTTTGTGTCGACCCTGTTGGATGTGCTCTTCCCCGGCCAACATTGGGCCGAAGGTACCGAGCTGTTCAGCGTCAAGACCCTGACCTTTCTCCTCTTTATCGCGGTGCTGCTGGCCATTAACCTGTTCGGCAACCGGGCGATCCGGTGGGCGAACGGAATTTCAACCATCGGAAAGGTTTTCGCGCTTTCGTTGTTTATCGCCGGCGGGCTGTGGCTCGTCGTCACCCAGCACGTGAACAATTACGCAACGTCGGCGGCGGCCGTCGAAATCCACAGGGACGGCGTCGCCGGATTGACGCTTGCCACCATAGCCGCGCTGTACGCGTTCACCGGTTTCGAATCGATCGCCAATGCCGCCGAGGAAATGCACACACCCGACCGGAACCTGCCGCGCGCCATACCGCTGGCGGTGTTGACCGTCGGCGCCATTTACGTGCTCGCCGTGGTGGTCGCAATGTGCCTCGGAGCCGACAAGATCGTGGCTTCCCGCGACACCGTGCAACTGCCCGCCGCCGTCGCAAACGAGACGTTTCGGACCGTCATCGTCATCGGCGCCTTGGTGTCGATGTTCGGCATCAACGTGGCCGCGTCGTTCGGCGCCCCGCGACTGTGGACCGCGCTGTCCGACCGCGGGATTTTGCCGATCCGCTTGTCAGACAAGAACAAATTCGGCGTACCGATGCTCGCTTTCGGAATCACCGCATCCTTGGCGTTCGCGTTCCCGCTGGCCCTTCGGTTCAACAGCGTGAACCTCACCGGCCTGGCGGTGATCGCCCGGTTCATCCAATTCATCGTCGTGCCCATCGCTCTCATGGCATTGGCACGCGGTCGGTCACCAGAACACGCCGCGGTCAGGCGAAATGCGTTGACCGACAAGGTGTTACCGGTCGTCGCGGTCGTGGTATCGGTGGCGCTGGCGGCGTCCTTCGACTACCGGACCATCCTGCTGACGCCGCAAAAAGGCGTCAACTACTTCTCGATCGCGCTGATCGTGATCACCTTCGTCGTCGTGCCCGCGGCGACCTACCGGCACTATTACCGTCAGCGGCAACGGCTTCCGAGCAACTAACTCTCGGTGTATTCCACCTCGCCGTCGTCGAGCACCACCCGCGTTTCGGCGCCGTCGACGCCGGCGACCTCGGTGCGATACACCGCCTTGCCCGGCCCCGTGCGCCAGATCAGCGTGCTCAACGTCTCCCCGGGAAACACCGGCGAGGTGAACCGTGCGGAGATCGAGGTGATGTTGGCGGCCACGCCCTTGCCCAGCTCGCTGACCAGCGCGCGGCCCGAGACGCCGTAGGTGCACAGCCCGTGCAGGATCGGCTTGGGGAACCCGGCCATCTCCTTGGCGAACCAGGGGTCACTGTGCAACGGATTGCGGTCACCGGACAGGCGATAGATCAGCGCCTGATCCTCGCGGGTGGGCAGGTCGATGCGGGCGTCGGGTGCGCGGTCCGGGAACTCGGGTGCGACGGGTCGCTGGCCGGGCACTCCCCCGAACCCGCCGGCCTGACGGATGACCGCGGTGCTCATCGTCTCCGCGACCAACTCGCCCGTGTCCGGATCGGTGCCGCGGCCCCGCAGCATGACGATGGCGTTCTTGCCCTCGCCCTTGTCCTGGATGTCGGCGACGTCGGAGACCACCGACAGCTTCCCCGAGGGCGGCAGCGGCGCATGCAGCTTGATGGACTGCGAGCCGTGTAACAGCAAGGCCCAGTTGAACTTTCCGATCAGCCCGCCCGCCCCAAACGCCGGGCAGGCGATCACCGCGTAGGTCGGCAGCACCTGCTGGGGAAGGTCGTGGCTGTTCTCGGTGGTGAACGACAAGTCCTCGAGCCCGGCGCCGATACCGAGCGCGTAGAGCATGGTGTCCCGGTCGGTCCATTCGAACAGCATTGGTTCGGTCTTCGCGCCGATGGCTGTCGGGTCGATCGCCATGCGGATCTCCTCTCGATTCCAGAAGGCAAGCTTTCCTGCAGCTAACCACTACCAAACCCTTCACAACGAGGCGGTAGGCAAGGCAGGCTATTGAGATGCGTAACCGCACCGACTGGAAGGCCGCCAAGGTTCTGGCCGTGCTCGCCGCCACGATTCTCGTCGGTGCCTGCGGCGGAACACCGCAGGCGCGCAACATCACCGTGACGTTTGTCCGAAACGCTCAGTCCCAGGCCGACGCGGACGGCGTCCTCGATACCAACGTCCCCGGCCCCAGCCTCACCGACGAGGGCAAGGGGCAGGCCCAGCAGTTGGTGCACCAACTCCGGCACAGCGACTCCAACGGCCCCGCGGATGCCATTTACGCCTCGCCCATGGCCGAAGCGCAGCAGACCGCCGGGCCGCTGGCCAGCGAACTGGGCAAGCAGGTCGAAATCATTCAGGGCCTGCAGCCGCTCAACGCCGGCTGGTACAACGGCAAACCCCAATCGATGGCCAATTCGACCTACATGGTGGCGCCGACGAACTGGTTGAACGGCGACGTCGGCGACAGCATCCCGGGCTCGGTGAGCGGCAAGGACTTCAACGACCAGTTCACCGCCGCCGTCCGCAAAATCTACGACAGCGGCCACAGCAAGCCGGCGGTGTTCTCGCAGGGCACCGCGATCATGGTGTGGACGCTGTTGAACGTGAAGAACCCCAAGGACAGCCTGCTGACCAGCCATCCGCTGCCCAATGCCGGCCGGGTGGTGATCACCGGTAATCCGATGGACGGCTGGACGCTGGTGGATTGGGACGGGATCCGCAGCTTCAACTGACCGGCCCGGTTGACGCGCGGCGTGAGGGCCGCCACGATGGGCGCATGCGGTATGTCGTTACCGGCGGTACCGGGTTTATTGGGGGCCGCGTCGTTTCACGCATCTTGGACACCGAGCCCGACGCGCGGGTGTGGGTGCTGGTTCGCCGCGCGTCGCTGGGGCGATTCGAACGACGGTCGGTGCGCTGGGGCGAACGGGTAAAGCCGCTGGTCGCAGACCTGACTGAACTCGAGTTGACCGACGCGACCATCGCCGAGTTGGGCGAGATCGACCACGTGGTGCACTGCGCGGCGATCTACGACATCACCGCCGGCGACGCCGAACAACGGGCCGCCAACGTCGAGGGGACCCGCGCCGTCATCGAGCTGACCAAGCGGCTAAGTGCGACGTTGCACCACGTCTCGTCGATCGCGGTCGCGGGCGACTTCGCCGGCGAGTTCACCGAGGACGACTTCGACGTCGGCCAGCGGCTCCCGACGCCCTATCACCAGACGAAGTTCGAGGCCGAGCTGCTGGTGCGCTCGACGCCGGGGCTGCGGCACCGCATCTACCGTCCGGCGGTGGTGGTGGGCGACTCCCGCACCGGCGAGATGGACAAGGTCGACGGACCGTATTACTTCTTCGGCGTGCTGTCGAAGCTGGCCGTGCTGCCCCGGCTGACCCCGCTGATGCTGCCCGACACCGGCCGCACCAACATCGTCCCGGTCGACTATGTGGCCGACGCACTCGTCGCGCTCATGCACGCCGAGGGCCGGGACGGTCAGACCTTCAACCTGACGGCGCCGAAAACCATTGGGCTGCGCGGCATCTACCGCGGCATCGCCCCGGCGGCCGGACTGCCGCCGCTGCGCGGGTCGCTGCCGCGGTCGGCGGCCGCACCGGTGCTCAAGGTTCGCGGGCGCGCCAAGGCGCTGCGCAACATGGCCGCGACTCAGGTGGGAGTGCCGCCGCAGATTTTCGACGTCGTCGATCTCAAACCCACGTTCGTCGCCGACCAGACCCGAAAGGCATTGCAGGGTACCGGAATTGAGGTTCCCGAGTTCGCCGACTACGCGACGCGGCTGTGGCGATACTGGGCCGAGCACCTTGACCCCGATCGGGCGCGCCGCGACGACCCGAAGGGCCCACTGCGCGGCCGGCACGTCATCATCACCGGTGCCTCCAGCGGGATCGGCCGGGCGTCGGCGCTGGCCGTGGCGGAGCGAGGTGCGACCGTATTCGCGCTGGCCCGCAACGCCGACGCCCTCGACGAGCTGGTCGTTGAGATCCGCGCCAAAGGTGGTGCGGCGCACGCCTTTACCTGCGACGTCACCGATTCCACCTCGGTGGAGCACACCGTCAAAGACATCCTGGGCCGATTCGGCCACGTCGACTACCTGGTCAACAACGCCGGCCGGTCGATACGCCGCTCGGTGGTCAACTCCACCGACCGGCTGCACGACTACGAACGGGTGATGGCGGTCAACTACTTCGGGGCGGTGCGGATGGTGCTGGCACTGCTGCCGCACTGGCGTGAACGCCGATTCGGCCACGTCGTCAACGTGTCCAGCGCCGGCGTACAAGCGCGAAATCCCAAGTACAGCTCGTATCTGCCGAGCAAGGCCGCGCTGGACGCATTCGCAGACGTGGTCGGATCGGAGACGCTGTCCGACCACATCACGTTCACCAACATACATATGCCCCTGGTGAAGACGCCGATGATCGCACCCTCCCACCGGCTCAACCCGGTGCCGGCCATCAGCCCCGAGCGTGCGGCGGCCATGGTGGTGCGCGCACTGGTGGACAAGCCGGCGCGCATCGACACCCCGATAGGAACGCTGGCCGAGGCCGGCAACTACTTCGCGCCCAGGACGGCCCGGCGGTTCTTGCATCAGCTGTATCTGGGCTATCCGGATTCGGCTGCAGCACTGGGCATTTCGGTGCCAGAGTCGGAGCCAGACCACACCGAGGCTCCCCGGCGTCCCAAACCGCCGGCACGCGCCGGCACCCGCGTGCCCAAGCCGGTCAAGCAGCTGGTCCGGCTGGTGCCCGGCGTGCACTGGTAGTCACGGGCGGATACCCGGGGAGGCTCTCGGCACCCTGCCAGCATGGCCCCCAGGAAGCGGCACTAACGTGGTCGCGGTGAAAGCGCCCGTCTTCGTCGACGTCGACACCGGGGTCGACGATGCCCTGGCGTTGATCTACCTGCTGGCCAGCCCGGACGCGCACGTCGTCGGGATCGCCTCGACCGGCGGAAACGTTGCGGTGGAACAGGTTTGCGAGAACAACTTCGGGCTGCTTGAGCTGTGCCGGATCACCGACGTGCCGGTCTCGAAGGGCTCCAGCGAGACACTGGCGGGCGCGATCCTCGCTTCCTCGGCCGTGCATGGAACGAGGGGCTTGGGGTATGCCGACCTGCCGCCTTCGAAACGCCGACTCACCGACTACGACTCCGCGGCGGCCTGGGTGCACGCCGCGCACGATTTCGCCGGTGAGCTGATCGGCGTGGCGACGGCACCGTTGACCAATCTGGCGCTGGCGCTGCGCGCCGAGCCGGCGCTGCCGACGCTGTTGCGGCGGCTGGTGATCATGGGCGGCGCCTACGATTACCGCGGCAACACCAACCCGGTCACGGAGTGGAACATCGGCTTCGACCCCGAGGCGGCGGCCGAGGTGTTTGCGGCCTGGTCGGTGAATGCCGTTGCACCACAACAACTTCCAATCTTGTGCGGCCTGGATCTGACGCGCCGCATCGCGATGACGCCGGAACATCTCGCGAGGCTGGCGACCGCCGCCGGGTCAAACCCGGCCAATCCGTTGATCCGGGTGATCGAGGACGCGACGCGGTTCTATATGGAGGCCTATCACGGCCTAGGCCACGGGTTTGTGGCGCATCTTCACGATCCGCTGGCCGCCGCGGCCGCGCTGGACCCGCAGCTGATTACAACCCAGGCCGCGACGGTCGACGTCGAGCTGACCGGAACCCTGACCCGCGGCATGACGGTAACCGACTGGTCGGGGCGCTGGGGCCGGGAACCCAACGCGCACATCGGCGTTGGCGTCGACCCCTTGGTGTTCTTCGACCGGTTCATCGAACGGGTAGGCCCGTTCGCGCGGCGCCTGGACGCAAACTAGGGCCCTAACGCGACACCCAACTGACCTATGGACACACCGATCAGCTCCGGAACGAAGGTGGCATTCGCCGATACCAGAGCGAGCGTTGCGCCGACGTTGACAAGCGCCGCGGCGACGACGTCGGTGGCGGCATTGCCAAGTTGGAGCTTGGTCAGGGCGGTCCCCGCCGCGGTGAGGTCGGTCCTGGTTATCTGGCGCGCCGCAGTAGCGGTGTTCCGGTTGAGGTCGATCTGCTGATTGATCGCGACGACGTCGTTGTTTATCACGGCTTGCAGGGCCACCTTGAGCTTGCTGGGCGTTACCGCGGCCGGGTTGGGCAGCGCCTGGTGCGATGAGGCCAGCTGTTCGGCCACCGCCGAAGCCGCGCCGTGGTAGCCGGCCAGCGCGGTGACATTGTCGGCCCACATCCCCTCATAGGCGCCTTCGGTGGCGGCGATCGCCGGGGCGTTGAAGCCGAACAGGTTCGACCGCACCAGGGACACGAATTGGGAGCGGTTGGCCGCCACCGCCGCCGGATGCGTCACCGCCGCCTTGGCCGCCTCGAAGATTCCGGCGATGGATGTGGCGTGCGTGGCCGAGGCCTCGGCGTGACCCGCCGCCGCACTCAGCCATTGCCAATACTGGGTGGCCACGGCCGCCATCGCCGCCGACGCCGCGCCCTGCCACGACCCGTTCACCAGGTCCGAGACCACCGACGAAAACGAGTCCGCGGCCGAACTCAGCTCGCTGCCCAATCCGGCCCAGGCCGCCGCGGCGGTCAGCATCGGCCCCGAGCCCGCGCCGGAATACATCTGCGTCGACGTCACCTCTGGTGGCAACCCCGCAAAACTCATCTGCAGCCGTCCCTTCCTCGCGTTAATCGACGATCAGTTAACAACTCCCGTTACGCGAGACGGCCGGGCCACCAACCGCGCTAGCAAACCGGTGGCATCAATGTAGAACCGATCGGAGCCGCACGCCCGCGTTTTCACCAGTTCGCCAGCGGTTACTCCCCGTCCGTGCAGGTACTCGGTTCATTTCGGGGTGCCGACCGGCTTCAATCGAGCGGCCGGCCATGATCTTTCGCCGCATTGAGCTGCTGCGCGCGGCGTGGGGCGCCGCGCTGTTGGTCGCGCCCGGCCTGGTGCTTGGCCGGGTGCACGGGGTGCGGGTCGACCGCAAGGCATTGGTCGTCGCGCGCATCCTGGGAGCGCGACAACTCCTCCAGGCGGGGCTGTCGGGGATCAATCCCAGCCCGGAAATGCTCGCGGGCGGGGTTTGGGTCGATGCCGTGCACTCGTTGACCGCCCTAGGCCTGGCGGTTGTCGACCGCAGCCGAGCGCGGGCGGGCGTCACCGACTGCGTCGTCGCGGCGGTGTGGGCACTGCTGGGTTGGCACCACCTGAGCGCCGGCAGAGCGGCTCAGGTCGCCATCCGCGGCCGGGACCGGTTAGCGCGCGCCGTGGTGGGCGCCCTTCCCGGCGGTGGCATCCTGATGCGTCAAGCGGACAGCACACGCGCGGAACGGGAGCGAAGCGTTTGACCGTTTCGTGACCCGATCCCCGGGTACCCGCGAGCCATGGCATTCGCCGAGTATCAGAACGAGCTCTATCAGCAAGGCCAGGCCGGCCGGCAGCCGCCGTACCCGATTAGGTTCGCGGAGCTGGAGGCCAAGGCGGCCGCCGCGATGCCGCCGAAAGTGCTGGGGTACGTCGCCGGCGGCGCCGGCGACGAGCTCACCCAGCGGGCCAACGTCGACGCCTTCAAGCGCTGGGGTCTGTTCCCCCGCATGGGGATCGCCCCGGCCGAACGCGAACTCTCCATCGAACTGTTCGGCATCACCTTGCCCTCACCGATTTTCATGGCCCCGATCGGGGTGATCGGCGTGTGTGCCCAGGACGGCCACGGCGATTTGGCGGCGGCCCGCGCGTCGGCCCGCACCGGCGTGCCGTTCTGCGTGGGAACGCTCACCTCAGATCCGTTGGAAGACATCGTCCCCGAACTCGGCGACACCCCGGGCTTCTTCCAGCTGTACACGCCCCCGGACCGAGAGATGGCGGCCAGCCTGGTGCATCGTGCCGAGGCGGCCGGTTTGAAGGGCATCGCGGTCACCCTCGACACCTGGGTCACCGGGTGGCGGCCGCGCGACCTGAGCGCCGGGAATTACCCTCAGGTGCCCAGCGGGTGCCTGGCCACTTACACCTCCGATCCGGTATTCCGCGCCAGCTTGCAACCCGGTGAGGATGCCACCGCGGCCGCCGTGCGCAAGTTGCCGATCTTCGGCGGTCCGTTCAGGTGGGACGATTTGGAGTGGCTACGGTCGGAGACCAGCCTGCCGCTGATGGTCAAGGGCATCTGTCACCCTGACGACGTCCGACGGGCGAAAGACCTTGGCGTTGATGGCATTTACTGTTCCAACCACGGCGGGCGGCAAGCCAACGGCGGCCTACCCGCATTGGATTGCCTGCCGGGAGTCATCGAGGCCGCCGACGGACTGCCGGTGCTGTTCGACTCGGGCATTCGTAGCGGGGCCGACGTCATCAAGGCCCTGGCGATGGGGGCGACCGCGGTGGGGATCGGCCGCCCCTACGCCTACGGTCTGGCGCTCGGCGGTGTCGACGGCATCGTGCACGTGCTACGTTCCCTGCTGGCCGAGGCGGATCTGATCATGGCCGTCGACGGATATCCGTCGCTCAAGGACTTGACACCCGCGGCATTGCGCCGGGTGGAATACGCTATGGCACTTTAACCCATTGCGCCCCAAAAGATTTCGCTACTCGTATCGTCCTTCCAGATACCACCGCCGCTGGCGGTAGCACAGCAGCAGCGCGCGCTCGCCCTCCAGCAACACCTGCGCCCGGGCCGTGCGCCCCTTTGCCAGGTCGGTATCCCACCACCGCTCATCGACCGTCCACGGTCCCGCCCACCAGCGCAGCCGATCCTCACGACCGCGAACAGCCAGTCGCGCGGGGTCGGCGGAGAACATCCCGCGGCTGGTGACACGGATCGGATTTCCTTGGGCGTCAAGCAATTCCACCGGATCGTCGAGCAGCACCGCCGGTGACGGCTGGGGCAGTTGGCCGGGCCAGGGCCGATCCGGGTCGGCCCGCGGTTCCGGCTCGTCACCCAGCGGGGTCAGCGTGATGCGTTCGGCCGGCCCGCGACCGCCGGACAGCACCGGAACCTGCACCGCCTCCGGACCGAGCAGACCCTGCACCCGCACCAGCGCCCGGCGGACCCGCAGCCTGTCCTCCTCGCCGAGGCCGCCCCAAAGCGGCAACTGCAGCGCCTCGGCGGACACCACCTCCACCGCCTGCAGCCGCAGCAGTGTCACCGGCCCCGAGGGCCGGTGCCGAGCGACTCGGTTGTTCAACCACCCGTCCAGTTGCCAGCGCACCCGGTCGGCGGTGGCATCCTCGGTCAACGGCTCGGCGCAACGCCAAACCCTTTCCAGCTCTTCGCCGTTGGCGGTGACGGCGTGAATCGCCAGCCGGGTACATCCCACGCCGGCGGCCATCAGGGTCTGATGCAGACTGCCGGCCAGCGAGCGTCCGGCGAACGCCGCGGCATCGACCCGGTCGATCGGCGGATCGCAGTCCAGCACCGCCTCGAGTTCCGGCGGCGGCTCCCGGCCGGACGGTCCCCGCTCGGGTTCGCCGCGGGCGAACCGGTGGGCGGTTATCCCGTCGGCACCGAACCTGGAAGCCACGTCGGTACGCGACAGCGCGGCGAACTGCCCGATGGTGCGAATCCCCAACCGCCACAACAGATCCGCCAGCTCTTCACGACCCGGGCCGGACAGGCTCGGCTCGGCGGCGAGCTGCCGGATCGAGAGCGTCGACAAAAACTTCGCGTCACCGCCGGCCTGGACGACACGGCCGGCGCGCGCGGCGAAGACCGCGGTGGACAGCTGGTCGGCGATACCGACCTGACACTCGGCGCCGGCCACTGAACTCACGGCGACCGCGTCGATCAGCCGTTCGGCCGCCCGCTCCTCGGACCCGAAATAGCGGGCCGCCCCGCGCACCGGCAACACCAACAGCCCGGGCCGCAGCACCTCGGCGCGGGGAACCAGGTCGTCCACCGCCGCGACCACCCCCTCGAAGAAGCGGGCGTCGCGGTCGGCATCGGCGGTCGCGACGTGCAGTTGCGGACACCGGGCGGCCGCCTCCCGGCGCCGTAGCCCTCGCCGCACCCCCGCCGCGCGGGCGGACGCTGAACAGGCCACCACCCGGTTGGCCAACGTGACCGCGACCGGAGCCGTCGCGGACAGGCCCGCGGCCGCCGCGACCGCGACCGCGGGCCAATCCAGGCACCAGATCGCCAGCACCCGAGAGGAGCTGCCCGTCATCCCGTTCTGGCCCGGCCGATCGTCCGCCCGCCCGCACACACCCCGCTGACCTGCAGCCGCACCCCGCTGATCCGCCCGAATCCGCAGGCCGGCGCGCCCCGGCCGCCCGCGGTGATGGCCGTGATGTCGTAACCGCACACCCGGGCCTGCAGCCGCGTCGGCGCCCCTTCCCAGTCGCCGTCGGTGACCAGCAGGGTGCACCCTTTGGCGCGCGCGCGGGCCACCACCGCCCGCGCGCGGGATCGCGGCACCCGGCGTCCGCCAAGACCCAGCGCCACCAAATCCATGCCGTCGATGAGCACCGCGGCCACCTCCACCGGGTCGGTCCCGGGATCGGGTATCACCGCGAGCCGGCTCAGATCCGCCCCCATCTCCACGGCGGCCAGCAGCCCGATATCGGGCTGGCCGACGATTGCCGCGTTGCCCCCGGCCGCCGTCACCGCGGCCACCATGCCCAGCAGCAGCGACCGGGCCCCCGTCAACACCGCCACCGTCCCCCGGGGCAGGGGGGCCGGCAGCACCTCGGCTAGCCACGGCGGGACGGCCAGCCCGGCTTCCGCCTCGGACGGGGGTACGGCCGCCTCGGCCCGCCTTCCGGAAAGAACGGCCATCTTCCGGCGCAGCGACTCAAGCTGTTCAGCGCGTTGTTCGGAGGCCAAAGCAGCCGTCATTTCGAGCCTCCTACCAGCACTTTTAATAAGACTTTCGAATGCATGTTCGATACTGTTGTCGAGTAAACACCCACCCTCCGACAACCGTCAAGAAACGTGAGAGGCTGCTTTATGCGCTCGGTGCTGGTGGGGCTGATGGTGCTTTCCGGCGGCTTTTTCCTGCCGTCGGCGCCGCCCCCAACCTGTCAACCGGCGGAGCTCTTCATCACCGACAACACGGATCCCCTGTTCGAGATCCGGGCCGACGTGACGATCGCGCTGGCCGGCGCCGCGGCGACGGGATCGACCCCGCTCGACGGCGTGTATTGGTCGACCCGGCTGCAGCAGACCACCGCCGAACGATCGCGCGAATTCCATCTCTGCAGTCCCGACGAGCCCACCTTGCACGCCCTCGCCGAGGCGCTGCGCACGCAGTTCCACCAGGAAGCGGTGCTGACCTTCGACTACCTGCCGCAGGACGCACCCGACGCGCACGCGGTCGCCGTCACCGTGCCCGACGTCGACCTCGCCCACTTCCGCGACGCGCTGGTGTCCGATTCGACCGCGCGGCGTCGTTTGCGGGGCGGATCTGTCGCCCCGGCCGAGCACACCTTGATCCTGATCACCGACACCGCCGATCTCGACGTCGCCCGCCGACTCGTCACCGAGGCCGGCGGGCGCTGGGATGCGGCCACCATCGCCTACGGCAGGCGGGAATTCGTGGAGGGTTGACGGGCGCGACGTTCACCCACGCGCTCAGCTACTCCCACTCGATGGTGCCGGGCGGCTTGCTGGTGATGTCCAACACCACACGGTTGACCTCGGGCACCTCGTTGGTGATGCGGGTCGAGATGCGTTCCAGCACCTCGTAGGGCACCCGGGTCCAGTCGGCGGTCATGGCGTCCTCACTGGACACCGGGCGCAGCACGATCGGGTGCCCGTAGGTGCGGTTGTCGCCCTGCACGCCGACCGAGCGGACATCGCCGAGCAACACCACGGGGCACTGCCAGATCTGGTTGTCCAGGCCCGCCGCGGTGAGCTCCTCACGCGCGATCGAGTCGGCGCGCCGCAGGGTCGCCAACCGCGCCGCGGTGACCTCCCCGACGATCCTGATCCCCAGACCCGGACCCGGAAATGGTTGGCGCGCAACGATTTCCTCGGGCAGCCCCAACTCCCGCCCGACGGCGCGCACCTCGTCCTTGAACAGCAGTCGCAGCGGTTCGACGAGTTTGAACTTCAAATCGCCCGGCAGGCCGCCGACGTTGTGGTGGCTCTTGATGTTCGCGGTGCCGCTGCCCCCGCCGGACTCCACCACATCCGGATACAGCGTGCCCTGCACAAGAAACTCGACTTCTTTGCCGTCCAACACATCCCGCACGGCGCCCTCGAAGGCCCGGATGAACTGCCGTCCGATGATCTTGCGCTTGCCCTCGGGGTTGCTCACCCCGGTGAGCGCCTCGATGAAGGTGTCCGACGCGTCGACGGTGACCAGGTTGGCGCCGGTGGCGGCGACGAAATCGCGCTGCACCTGTGCGCGCTCACCCTCGCGCAGCAGCCCGTGGTCGACGAACACACAGGTCAACCGATCGCCGATGGCGCGCTGCACCAGCGCCGCGGCCACCGCGGAATCCACCCCGCCGGACAGCCCGCAGATCGCATGGCCGTCACCGATCTGCGCCCGCACCTGTTCGACCAGCGCATTGGCGATGTTCGCGGCCGTCCAGTCCGCGCCGAGCCCGGCGAAGTCGTGCAGGAACCGGCTGAGCACCTGCTGCCCGTGCGGGGTGTGCATCACCTCCGGGTGATACTGCACCCCGGCCAGGCTCCGCTCCCGGTTCTCGAAGGCCGCCACCGCCGCGCCCGCGGTGCTGGCGACCACATCGAATCCGTCGGGGGCGGCGGTGACCGCGTCACCGTGGCTCATCCAGACCGGCTGGACCTCAGGAAGTCCCGAATGCAGCTCTCCGCCAAGGACTTTCAGTTCGGTGCGGCCGTACTCACTGGTGCCGGTGTGCGCGACGGTGCCGCCGAGCGCCTGGGCCATGGCCTGAAACCCATAGCAGATCCCGAATACCGGCACGCCGAGCTCGAACACGGCGGGATCGAGCTGCGGGGCCCCGTCGGCGTAGACACTGGACGGTCCGCCGGACAGCACCAGCGCCAAGGGATCACGGGAGCTGATCTCCTCGACCGAGGCGGTGTGCGGGACGACCTCGGAGTAGACCCGCGCCTCCCGTACGCGGCGGGCGATCAGCTGCGCGTACTGCGCGCCGAAGTCGACCACCAACACCGGGCGCGGCGCAGCGGCTTCGGAATCACCAGGTTCTGCCACCCCGCAAGCTTAATGGGCGCAGCATGACTGCTCCTTGTGGGCGACGCTGTTACAGCGAAAGCGCCGTGCGCAGTGCGTCGATGTCGCGTTGCTCGCCGTCGAAATCGATGCGCCGCAGCGCCGCCTTGCGCTTGGCGTCGGTCGGTCCGAAGCGCGACGTGTAAAGGTCTGCCGCGCTGGCGGTGATCGTCACCGCGGGCTCTGCGCGTGCGGCCGCGAGGTGCCCGTGGTCGACCGAGAACTCGAAACGGCGGCCATCGATGTCCACGCGGCAGGTCGTGGTCAAGCCGGCGGCGGCGGCCGGATCGAAGGGCAACAAGACGCCGGCCAGAAATCCGTTCAAGGGCGAGACCGGGCCTGGTTCGCCCGAATCGTCGACGGGCGCCAGCCGGTCCACACCCAGCAGCGCGATACTGCGCAGCACCGGCAACACCTTTCGCCAGCCGAAGTCGCTGAGCGAGTAGACGGTACGTCCGATGGGAGCCGGCAGGTCGGCACGGTCGACGAGCCCGGCGTCCTGCAGTTCCTTGAGTCGTTCGGCGAGCAGGTTGGTGGCGATGCCGGGCAGTTGCGCGCGCAGGTCGCCGTAGCGGCGGGGCCCCCCGACCAGTTCACGCAGGATCAGCAATGTCCACCGCTCGCCCAGGACGTCCAGCCCCAACGCGATGGGGCAGTTCTGGTTGTAGGTCCTGCGAGTGGCCACAGAAAGCCATCATACCTGCTAAGACAACTTTCTCAAGTCCTTACTTGATTTGTTTGTCTAGTGGCTTTAGTGTTTTGTCCATGCGCCTCATCTTCCGCGACAAACCCATCGCCGCACTCGCCGTCATCAGCCTGAGTGTCTTCGTCATCAGCGTCGACGCCACCATCGTCAACGTCGCGCTCCCCACGCTGTCGCGCGAACTTGGCGCCGACACCGCACAGCTGCAGTGGATCGTCGATGCGTACACCCTCGTCATGTCCGGGTTGCTGCTCTCGGCCGGCAGCCTCGGCGACCGCTACGGCAGACGCGGCTGGCTCAGCTCCGGCCTGGCGCTGTTCGCGATCACCTCTGTCATTGCCGCACAGGTGAATTCGGCGGACGCGCTCATCGCGGCACGCGCCGCCATGGGCGTCGGGGCGGCGGTGATCTTCCCCACCACCCTGGGACTGATCACCAACATCTTCACCGAACCGGCGCCGCGCGCCAAGGCGATCGGCGTGTGGGCGGCCATGGTGGGCGTCGGGGTGGCGGTGGGACCGATCAGCGGCGGCTGGCTGCTCGAGCACTTCTGGTGGGGCTCGATCTTTTTGGTCAACCTTCCGGTCGCGGCCCTGGCCATCACCGGTGCGGTCCTCTTCGTGCCCACCTCGCGCGACCCGGCCGCGCCGCGTGTGGACATCCCCGGTTTGATCCTGTCCGCGCTCGGCGTAACCGCCTTGATCTACACCGTCATCGAGGCGCCGACCTGGGGATGGACCAGTGCTCGCGCTGCGATCGGATTCGCTTTGGCCGCAACCATTCTGGTTGGCTTTGCCCGGTGGGAACGCCGCAGCACCCACCCCATGCTGGACATATCGGTGTTCCTCAACCGTCGATTCTCCGGCGGCAGCCTGGCGGTGACCGCGGGCTTTCTGACCCTGTTCGGGTTCATCTTCGTCATCACCCAGTACTTCCAATTCATCAAGAACTACAGCGCATTCGAGAGCGGGGTGCGGTTGCTGCCGGTGGCCGGATCCATCGCATTGGCCAGCGTTCTGGGGCCCCGACTCGTCGAACGGATCGGCACCACCGCCGTCGTCGCCGCCGGATTGACCGTGTTCGCCGCCGGCCTGGCATGGGCATCCACGGCCAGCGCCGTGACTCCCTATGACCAGATCGCCATGCAGATGCTGTTGCTCGGGGGCGGCCTCGGCCTCACCACCGCGCCGGCAACCGAGGCGATCATGGGATCGTTGTCGGCCGACAAGGCCGGGGTCGGCTCGGCCGTCAACGACACCACCCGCGAGTTGGGCGGCACCCTCGGCGTCGCCATTGTCGGCAGCGTCTTCGCGTCGGTGTACTCGGGTCGGATCGGCTCCGCGCCGGCGCTCACCGCGCTGCCGGCCGATGTGCGTTCGGCGATGGGCCGGTCAATGGCGGTGGCGCACAAGGTCGCCGAGCAGCTGCCGACCGCGCAAGCCACCGGTATCCACGACGCGGTCAATGGCGCGTTCCTGGACGGCCTGCAGGTGGGCTCGCTGGTCTGCGCCGGCATCGCGCTGGCCGCGGCGATCATCGTGGCCTGCCTACTGCCCGCCCGGGTGCGTCAGACCGCCGCATTCCCCACGACCCCGTCACCGGCGCGCGCTTGATGCCAAGCGGCCCAGGATAACTCGACAGAAAAGGAAGAACCCATGAGTACATCGACCGGCAGCACCTACGTTCTGGGCCACGCCGACGTGGAGGTGCAACGGCTGCTCCTGCAGGGCCGGCTGTACAACGACTACACCGAGCACGCACTGCGCCTCGCCGGGCTGCGGGCGGGCATGCGAGTCCTCGATATCGGGTCCGGACCCGGTGACGTGTCGTTCGTCGCCGCCCGGCTGGTCGGCCCGACGGGGACCGTCCTGGGTGTGGACGCCGCCCCGGCCATGGTCGAGCTCGCCAGCGCCCGTGCCGCCGAACAGGGGCTGTCCACAGTGCATTTCACGCAGGCCGCGGTCGGCGAGATCGACCTCGACGAACCGGTGGACGCGGTCATCGGCCGACTGATCCTGATGCACCTGCCCGACCCGGTCGGCACGCTTCGGCACCTCAGCTCCTTTGTGCGCCCCGGCGGGGTGGTCGCGTTCTCCGAAAACGACATGAATGGGACGACCAGCATCCCGGCCATGCCGCTGTTCGAGCGGGTGTCGGCGGGCATCATCCGCGCCTTCGAGGCGATGGGGCTCAGCACGCGGTTCGGCACCACGCTGCACCGAGTCTTTGCCGACGCCGGTCTGGGTGCGCCGCGCCTGACCGTGGGCACGCCGATCGGCACCGCCGCCGACACCGACATCCTGGCCTATGCCGCGGAAGTGTGGCGATTGGTCTCCCCCATCGCCGACCGAAATGGCTTCGCCATCGACGAAGTCAGAAATATCGACGAGTTCGTGCCGAGATTCCGCGAAGAGGCGCTGGCGGCCAACGCCCTCATCACGATGCCCCCGATGATCACCGCATGGGTGCAGAAATGAATACCATCGCCGAGCAATACTCGACCGGCCTGTCGCGCGACAACATCGAGCAGGCACTCATCGCCGCCGGCAAGGACCTCGGCCACCTCGCACCCGCGGACCTGGCCATGCTGGAGGACTTCCACACCATGGGCCGCATCGCCACCAGCCAGCTGGTGGACCTGGCCGGGATCACCGCTGCGAGTTCGGTGCTCGACGCCGGCAGCGGCGTCGGCGGCACCGCCCGCTACGTCGCGGACCACTGCGGCTGCTCGGTGACCGCCGTGGACCTCACCGACGAATACAGCGACACGAACCGCTGGCTCAATCGACTCGTCGGACTCGACGACCGGATATCCGTGCGCCAGGCGGACGTTACCGAACTTCCCTTTCCCGACGGCACTTTCGACGTCGCGATCAGCCAGCATGTGCAGATGAACGTGGCCGACAAGGGCCGCCTGTACTCCGAGGCCCGCCGGGTGCTGGTGAGCGGAGGACGACTTGCACTGTGGGACATCGTGATTGGTGACGGAGCCGAACTCGACTACCCCCTGCCGTGGGCCGACCTGCCCGAATACAGCCACCTGGTCGCCGGCGACGAGTTGCGCGGCGCCGTCGATTCCGCCGGCTTCGACGTCGAGCAGTGGAACGACCTCACCGACCAGGCCGGGGCGCTCATGAAAGCCATGCTCTCCCAGCCACCGAGCCCGCTGGGATTGCACGCGTTCGTCACCGACTTCGCGCGCAAGGCCGAAAACCTCACCGTCGCCCTGGCGGACGGACGACTGCGAGTGGTCCAGGGTCTGGCGCGCGCGATCGGCGGCTGAAGCCCACGCGATCCTGACCGCCGTCGGGTACTTGCTGTTCTTGGCCCGAACCTGATTCTCGCGTCGACGCTCCGCGCAGGCCTCGCCGGTCGACTCGACCCCGACATCTCTGGCGACGCGCAGCCAAGCATGGTGGAGTGGTATCGCCCGACTACTCCGCAACCCGAGAGTGAGGTCCCCCGTGCTGGGTCTGCCCGACAAGGTGCGTGCGTGCCTGTTCGACCTCGACGGCGTGCTCACCGACACCGCCAGCGTGCATACCAAGGCATGGAAGGCCATGTTCGACGCCTTCCTGCAGCAGCGGGCCGAGCGCACCGGGGACCAATTCGTCCCGTTCGACGCCGGCGCGGACTACCGCAAATACGTCGACGGCAAGAAACGCGAAGACGGCGTGAAGTCGTTTCTGGACAGCCGGGGAATCGAGCTGCCCGAGGGCAACCCCGACGACTCCGGCGACAAGGAAACGATCTACGGGCTGGGCAACCGCAAGAACGACGCGTTCCAGAAGGTCCTGGAACGAGACGGCGTCGAGGTGTTCGACGGCTCGCGGCGCTACCTGGAGGCGGTCTCGGCCGCGGGTCTGGGGATCGCCGTGGTGTCCTCGAGCGCCAACACCCGCGAGGTCCTCGAGATCACCGGTCTGGACCGGTTCGTCCAACAGCGCGTGGACGGGATCACGTTGCGCGAGGAGCACATCAAGGGCAAGCCGGCCCCCGATTGCTACCTGCGCGGGGCGCAGCTGCTCGACGTGCCCCCCGACGCGGCCGCCGTATTCGAGGACGCGTTATCCGGCGTGCAGGCCGGTCATGCCGGTAACTTCGGCTACGTGGTGGGAGTAGACAGAGTGGGCCAGGCCGAGGACTTGCGCCGCAGCGGCGCCGACGTGGTGGTGACCGACCTGGCCGAATTGCTGCGGTCATGATCACCCAGGACGCGTTCCCCGTCGAACCGTGGCAGGTGCGCGAGACCCGGCTGGATCTGAATCTGATCGCCCAGTCGGAATCGCTGTTCGCCTTGGCCAATGGGCACATCGGGTTGCGCGGCAACCTCGACGAGGGCGAGCCGCACGGCCTGCCGGGCACCTACCTCAACTCGTTCTACGAGATCCGCCCCTTGCCGTACGCCGAGGCCGGCTACGGCTATCCCGAGGCCGGCCAGACCGTCGTCGACGTCACCAACGGCAAGATCATTCGCCTGCTGGTCGGCGACGAGCCGTTCGACGTCCGCTACGGCAAGCTGCTCTCCCACGAGCGCGTCCTGGACATGCGCGCCGGGACGCTGACCCGCAACGCGCACTGGAGTTCGCCGTCGGGCAAGCAGGTCAAAGTGACGTCGACGCGGCTGGTGTCGCTGGCCCAGCGCAGTGTCGCGGCCATCGAGTACTGCGTCGAGGCCGTCGACGAATTCGTTCGCGTCACCGTGCAGTCCGAGCTGGTCACCAACGAGGACCAGCCGGCAACCTCGGCCGATCCGCGGGTGGCGGCGATCCTGGACAACCCGCTGGAAGCCGTCGACCACGAAAACACCGAGACCGGAGCACTTCTCATGCACCGGACCCGGGCCAGCGCCCTGATGATGGCCGCCGCGATGGATCACGAGATCGACGTGCCCGGGCGGGTGGAGTTCAGCACCGACGCCCGCGCCGACCTGGCGCGCACCACGGTGATCTGCGGGCTGCGCCCGGGCCAGAAGCTGCGCATCGTCAAATACATCGCCTACGGCTGGTCGAGCTTGCGCTCCCGCCCGGCCCTGCGCGACCAGGCCGCCGCCGCCCTGCACAGCGCGCGCTACAGCGGATGGCAGGGACTGCTGGACGCGCAACGCAAGTACCTCGACGACTTCTGGGAGAACGCGGACGTCGAGGTCGAGGGGGACGCGGAATCCCAGCAAGCGGTGCGGTTCGGGCTTTTTCACCTGGTTCAGGCCAGCGCCCGCTCCGAAGGCCGGGCGATCCCCAGCAAGGGGCTCACCGGGACGGGCTACGACGGCCACGCCTTCTGGGACACCGAGGGTTTCGTGCTCCCGGTGCTCACCTACACGCTGCCGCACGCGGTGGCCGACGCGCTGCGGTGGAGGGCCTCGACATTGGACCTCGCCAAGGAGCGGGCGGCCGAACTCGGCCTCGATGGCGCGGCCTTCCCGTGGCGCACCATCCGTGGGCAGGAGTGTTCGGCGTACTGGCCGGCCGGCACCGCGGCCTGGCACATCAACGCCGACATCGCGATGGCCTTCGAGCGGTACCGCATCGTGACCGGGGATCAATCCCTCGAAAAGGATTGTGGCCTCAGGGTTTTGGTCGAAACCGCCCGGCTGTGGATGTCGCTGGGGCACCACGATCGCCACGGCGTCTGGCACCTCGACGGCGTCACCGGCCCCGACGAGTACACCGCGATCGTGCGCGACAACGTCTTCACCAACCTGATGGCGGCGCACAACCTGGTCACCGCCGCCGACGCCTGCGTTCGTGATCCGGATGCCGGCGCGGCACTGGGGGTGACCACCGAAGAAATGGCCTGCTGGCGTGACGCGGCCAACGCGGTCCACATCCCCTACGACGAGGGACTGGGTGTCCATCAGCAGTGCGAGGGCTTCACCACCTTCGCGGAGTGGGATTTCGAAACCAACGCCACCTACCCGCTGCTGATGCACGAGGCCTATGTGCGCCTATATCCGGCGCAGGTGATCAAGCAGGCCGACCTGGTGCTGGCCATGCAATGGCAAAGCCACGCGTTCACGGCCGAACAGCGGGCCCGCAACGTCGACTACTACGAGCGGCGCACCGTGCGCGACTCCTCGCTGTCGGCCTGCACCCAGGCGGTGATGTGCGCCGACGTCGGCCACATGGAGCTCGCCCACGACTATGCCTACGAGGCCGCGCTGATCGACCTGCGCGACCTGCACAGCAACACCCGCGACGGCCTGCATATGGCGTCGCTGGCCGGGGCGTGGATGGCGCTGGTCGCGGGCTTCGGCGGCCTGCGCGACGACGACGGCATCCTCGACATCAATCCCCATCTGCCCGACGGCATCTCCTGCCTGCGGTTCCGGTTGCGCTGGCGCGAGTTCCGGCTCACCGTCGACGCCAACCACTCCGACGTCACCTACACCCTGCGCGACGGTCCCGGCACCGAGTTGACCATCCGCCATGCCGGCGAAGAACTCACGCTCTGTACGGATGCGCCGACAACCATTGCGGTGCAACCGCGTAAGCCGTTGCTGCCGCCACCGCCCCAGCCGCCCGGCCGCGAGCCGATGCACCGGCGGGCCCTGTCCGGGACCCCCACGATTTAGGCGGTAGCCAGCGGGCTACCTGGTGACAATGGCGTAGTTACCGCTGGTGGCCCACGATCGCTCGAACACGGCGAGGGGGACCTGCTCGTCGCGGCCGGCATTGTTGCCACTGTCGTTGAGGTGCACCACATCCGCGTTGGTGTCCCCCTTTATTTCGATGCCCGTGACGACGACGAAGTGGTCTTGCTTGGAGCGGTCGCCGCGCTCGTTCCACAGGATCGGGCCGTTGGCGCCGGCGATCACCTTGTGCCCCCGAGCCAGCGCCTGTTCGATTGCCCCGATCGAGCTGGGCGCGGCGTCGGATCCGACGCCGTAGCGTGCCAGCAGCAGCGCGATGTCCATGCTGTTCGTCGAGCCCCCGGGCGTCCAGATCGGCCCGGGGTGCGCGATGCTCTGGGTGCTCTGCGCGGTGGCATTGATCTGCTGCTCGTCGGGCTCACGACCGGTCACCTCGCCGATCACGTCGGCCGCGGCCATCTCCCCGCAGTTGGAACCGTGCTGCCGGCGCCAAAACGGCGCCGCGGCACCGGGATCGCCGTACATCTGGCCGTCGCGGCGTGGGGACGGCGCGGCGTGCGCCGTGGGTGTGACTGTGGTTGTGGCACCGCAGAATCCGATCACTCCGACGATGCCCAGTAGCGCTATCCGCCTTGCCGTTCGCATGGCACGAGAATCCGCGACGGCACTATCCGGGTTCTTGGCTGATGCTTGCGGAATCCTTGCGCCGCAGCTAACGCGCCCGCGCGTTTAGTGGGGTTCGAGAATGCGGCCGACCTCGCCGTCGATCGCCGCGCGCAATTCGTCGTCGGTCAGCTCGTCGAGACCGGTCGACGCCCGCAGGAAGGGCTCGAACAGCCGCCAACCGAATTGCAGGGCAGCGGCATTGGCGAGCGCCAGCCGCGCGCTGCGGTCGTCGGTGTGGCGCGGGCGTATGCCGTCGAGCAGTTGCGACATGCCGGGGAACTGCGTCTGCAGCTGCCCCACCGGATATCCGTCGAGCAACGCGCGCGCGATCACCCGCATGTGCCGGTCGACGGATCGCTGCACCTGCGCGGGCGACGCGTCGGTTCGCCGCAAGCTGTTCGTGGTCGCGCTGAGGTGATCGAGCACGGCGCCGACGAGTTGGTCCTTGGTGCCGAAGTGCCGAAACACCAGTCCATGGTTGACCTTCGAGCGGGCGGCGATGTCGCGGATCGACGTCGCGGCCGGGCCTCGCTCCGCGAACAACCCGGTGGCGGCCTCCAGGATCGCCGCGGCGACCTCTTCCCGCCCGGTGGGAATGTTGCGGGTGGCACTTGCCGAACGCGTAGTCATGTGACTACACTAGCGCATGTAGTCAGCTGACTACATCTAACTGTGGCTAAAAGGACGAGAGCAATGACCGACCAGATCACCGTCACCAAACTGGGCAGCCAGATCGGCGCGCGCATCGACGGGGTGCACCTGGGCGGTGACCTCGATCCGGACACCGTTGAGGAGATCCGGGACGCGTTGCTTTCCTACAAGGTGATCTTCTTCCGTGGCCAGCACCACCTCGACGACGAGCAGCAACTCGCGTTCGCCCGGCTGCTGGGCACGCCGATCGGCCATCCCGCCGCCGGTGTCTTGGCCGCCGCCGATGCCCCGATCATCACGCCGATCAACTCCGACTACGGCAAGGCGACGCGCTGGCACACCGACGTCACCTTTGTGGCGAACTATCCCTCGGCCTCGATCCTGCGCGCGGTCACGCTGCCCAGCTACGGCGGCTCGACGCTCTGGGCCTCCACCGCGGCGGCCTACGACGCCCTGCCCGAGCCGCTCAAGTGGTTCGTCGACAACCTGTGGGCGCTGCACACCAACCGCTACGACTACGTGGATGCTGAAGCCACCACGTCGACGGCTTCGATGACAGAAGCTCAGCGCGCATTCCGGCAGGCCTTCGAGAAGGCGGATTACCGCACCGAGCATCCCGTGGTTCGGGTGCACCCGGAGACCGGTGAGCGCACGCTGGTGGCGGGTAATTTCGTGCGCGGCTTCGTCGGCCTGGACAGCTACGAGTCGACCATGCTGCTGGAACTGCTGCAGCGACGAATCACGATGCCCGAGAACACGATTCGCTGGAATTGGGATCTAGGCGACGTCGCCATCTGGGACAACCAGGCAACTCAGCACCGGGCGATCGACGATTACGACAACCAGCATCGGCTCATGCATCGGGTCACCCTGATGGGCGACGTACCCGTCAACGTGCACGGGCAACGCAGCCGAGTGGTCAGCGGCGCGCCGCTGACGGCGCTCGCGAGCTGAATCGTCACCCGGCGCTGCTGATCGGGTCGATCGGCAGCCAGCGCAGCGCGCCCGGCGCCGTGTCCGGCACCACCGGGTGCGCGGGCGGGATCGGCTCCAGCCTGCGGTAGGTGTCCCCCTGCAGCGGCCGCTGGTCGATCTCGCCCTTGTTCGGCCACAGCGAGGCGGCCCGCTCGGCCTGCGCGGTGATGGACAGCGACGGGTTGACGCCCAGGTTCGCCGAGATCGCGGCCCCGTCCACCACGAACAGCGTCGGGTAGCCGTAGACCCGGTGGTACGGGTCGATGACGCCGTGTTCGGCGCTGTCACCGATCACCGCGCCACCGAGGAAGTGCGCGGTCAGCGGGATGTTGAACAGCTCGCCCCAGGTGCCGCCGGCCACCCCGTCGATCTTGGCGGCGATCCGGCGGGTCACCGCGTTGCCGACGGGGATCCAGGTCGGGTTCGGTGCGCCGTGCCCCTGTTTGCTGGTGTACCAGCGGATGCCCAGCTTCCCGCGCTTGGTGAACGTGGTGATCGAGTTGTCCAGGTGCTGCATCACCAGCGCGATCATCGTCCGCTCGCTCCACTGGCGGGGGTTCAGCAGCCGCAGCGTGGCGCGGGGGTCTTCGCGGGCCTGGTCCAGCAACTGTCGCCAGCGCGGCAGGTCCGTGCCCTCCGGCCCGGGGCCGTCGGTCATCAGGGTTTGCAGCAACCCCATCGCGTTGGATCCCTTGCCGTACCGGACCGGCTCGACGTGCGTGTCCGGCGTCGGGTGGATCGACGAGGTGATCGCCACGCCGTGCGTGAGGTCCAAATCCGGTGCGACGGCCAGCCGACCAGCCCCCACGATCGACTCGGAGTTGGTCCGGGTCAGCATGCCCAACCGCTTCGAAAGCCGGGGCAGCTTGCCCTTGTCGCGCATCTTGAACAGCAGGTGCTGCGTGCCCCAGGTGCCAGCGGCCACGATCAGGTACGTGGCGGTGAACGTGCGCCGCTCCCTGCGCAGCCAGCTGCCGGTGCGGACGGTACGCACCTCCCAAAGTCCGTCGGACCGCTGCTCGAAACCCTTGACCGTTGTCATCGGAATGACTTGTGCGCCTGCCGATTCCGCGAGACCGAGATAGTTCTTCAGCAGCGTGTTCTTAGCGCCGTAGCGGCAGCCCGTCATGCAGGCACCGCATTCCAGGCAGCCGGTCCGCGCCGGTCCGACCCCGCCGAAATACGGGTCGGGCACGGTCTTGCCCGGCGTCTTGGTGCCGTCGGGACCGAAGAACACCCCAACGGGCGTCGGCACCCAGGTGTCCCCGCAACCCATCTCGTCGGCGACCTCTTTGACGATGCGGTCCGCGTCGGTGAAGGTCGGGTTTACCACCACGCCCAACATCCGTTGCGCCTGGTCGTAATGCGGCGCCAGCTCGCTGCGCCAGTCGGTGATGTGCGACCACTGCCGGTCGGCGAAGAACGGCTCGGGGGGCACATACAACGTGTTGGCGTAGTTCAGCGATCCGCCGCCCACCCCGGCGCCGGCCAGGATCATCACGTTGCGCAGCGGGTGGATCCGCTGGATGCCGTAGCAGCCCAGCCGCGGCGCCCACAGGAACTTGCGCAGGTCCCAGGATGTCTTGGCGAACTCCTCGTCCGCGAAGCGCCGGCCGGCTTCCAGGACGCCGACGCGATAGCCCTTTTCCGTCAGCCGCAAAGCGCTGACGCTCCCCCCGAAACCTGAACCGATGATCAGGACGTCGTAATCCGGCTTCATGCGCTGCAGTATGACCTTCCTCACAGGCCGTAAACCATTCAGCCAACCCTACCCCTGGCTACGTTCGGCGGGCCCCGGCGAAGGCCGCGTGAACGGTTCAGAGGCGGTGCGACAGCCATCCCTGGCAAACTTTGGTACGTCCGCACGATTCTTCTTACGCACGTGCAGTTGACGGGTTACGCTGCTGAGGACTTCAGCATTGAAGTTTCGGCTTCGATGCCGGGGGCGGTGGGTCAACCTGCGAAGTTGCGGCGTTCCCATCTCGGATCGAACTCCGGGATGTCTCCTTGAAGCACAGGTGAGAAGAGGTGAGCTGCCGTCAAGAGGAAACCCGTGACCCCGATTGCTGTCATCGGCATGGCGTGCCGGCTCCCCCGCGGCATCGACTCGCCGGAGCAGCTGTGGGACGCATTGTTGGCCGGCGAGGACCTGATCGGCGAAATTCGCGCCGCGCGGTGGGACGCCGACAGCTACTACGACCCTGAGCCTTCAGCGCCCGACCGCTCGGGTGGTTTCCTCGACGACGTCGCGGGCTTCGATCCCGCCTTCTTCGGGATCGGTGAGCCGGAGGCGGCCGCGCTGGATCCGCACCACCGTTTGCTGCTGGAAGTGTCGTGGGAGGCGGTGGAGCACGCCGGTCTGGCGCCCACGTCGTTGACCGGCGCGCAGGGCGGCGTGTTCGTCGGACTGTCCGACCTCTCATCCGGGGGGCCATCCGACACCGGCGGCTCGGCCGCCAGCCTGGCCTCCGGGCGCATCGCCCGCACGCTCGGGCTGCGCGGCCCGGCGCTGACCGTGGACACGGCGGGCTCGTCGAGCCTGCTCGCGGTCCACCTGGCGTGCCGCAGCCTGCACGACGGCGAAAGCGACCTCGCCTTGGCCGGCGGCTGCACCGTGATGCTGGAACCACCCAGCTTCGCGTCGTCGCCCGGCCTGTCGCCAACCGGACGCTGCCGCACGTTCGATGTCGGCGCCGACGGTTCCGTGCCTTCCGAGGGTTGCGCGATGGTGTTGCTCAAGCGACTGCCGGACGCGTTGCGCGACGGTGACCGCATCCTCGCCGTGCTGCGCGGCACGGCCGCCAACCAGGATGGCGGCGGGCCGGACGCTCAGGTCGCGCTGTACCGCACCGCCCTGGCCGCGGCCGGGGTGGACGCCGACACCGTGGGCATGGTCGAGGCGAACGGCGCCGGCGACCCGCGTGGCGACTCGACCGAGTTCACCAGCCTGGCGCGGGTGTACGGCGCCGCCGGCCACGACTGTGCGCTGGCGTCGGTCAAGAGCACTGCCGGCGACACCGGCGCCGCGGCGGGCGCGGTCTCGTTGATCAAGGCGATCCTTTCGCTGCGGCACGCGGCGATACCGCCGCCGCCGCACTTCACCCGGCTGCCCGACGACCTCGCCGCCATCGCAACCGGACTCGTCGTGCCGCAGCAGACGACACCCTGGCCCGCCCGGCGAGCGGCCGTGTCGTCGTACGGGTCGTCGGGCACACACGTGCACGCGATTCTCGAACAAGCCCCGGTGACCGACGCCGCAGCCACCGAAACCGCCTCCGCCCCAATGCTTTTCACGCTATCGTCCACCTCCGCCGATGGGCTGCGCGAGACGTCGCGCCGGCTCGCCGACTGGCTGGAGAGCCGTACGGATCCCGTGCCCCTGACCGACCTGGCCTACACCCTGGCGCGGCGACGCGGCTACCGGCCGGTGCGCACCGCGGTAATCGCCGGAGACCCGGCCGAGCTGACGGGCGCGCTGCGCGAGGTCGCCGAGGGCGACATGCCGTATCGCGCCGCGGTCGGCCACGACGACCGGGGCCCGGTGTGGGTGTTCTCCGGGGCAGGTTCACTCGACGGCTTATGGGCCGGGATGGGCGCCGAGCTGCTGGCCCACGAGCCGGTATTCGCCGCGACCGTCGCGCAGGCCGAACCGCTGATCGCGACGGAATCCGGATTCTCGGTGACCGAGGCGATCACGTCGGGACAACAACCGAGCGGGATCGGCTGGGCCGAGCCGGTCTGGTTCACCATGCAGGTCGCGCTGGCCGCCACGATGGAGCAGGCGTACGGCGTGCGCCCGGGCGCGGTGCTCGGCCATTCGGCGGGCGAGGTGGCGGCCGCCGTCGTCGCGGGGGCCCTGTCGCTGGAGGACGGGGTACGCGTCATCTGCCGCCGCTCCGCGCTGCTGGCCCGGACGGCCGGTGCCGGCGCGATGGCATCGACGGAACTGCCTGCCGACCAAGTGCTTTCGGAGCTGATGACTCGCGACGACGACGACGTCGTCATCGCGGTGGTGACCGCGCCGCGGTCCACGGTGATCGCCGGGCCGGGCGCGGCGGTGCGCGAGCTCGTCGCCGCGTGGGAGCAGCGCGGCGTGGCGGCGCGCGAGCTGGCCGTCGAGGTCGCCGCGAACTCGCCATGCGTCGACCCGATCCTCGATGAGCTGTCCGAGGCGCTGGCCGACCTCACCCCGGCGCCCCCGCGGATACCGTTCTATTCGGCGACCCTGTTCGATCCGCGCGAGCAACCGGTTTGCAATGCCGGCTATTGGGTGGACAACGTGCGCCACACCGTGCGGTTCGCCGCCGCCGCGCAGGCGGCGGTGGACGACGGCCACCGGGTCTTCGCCGCACTGGCGCCGCAACCGCAACTGATCGACGCCGTCGAGCAGATCGCGACCGGCGCCGGCGTGCAGGTCGCCGGCTTCGCTGGTATGCCGTCGACCGGCCCGCGCAGCCTGCTGGCGGAGCTACACAGCGCGGGCGCCGTGGTGGACTTCTCGGTGCTGTATCCCGTTGGGCGCCTGGTGGATGCGCCGCTGCCGGCCTGGACGCACGAGCCGCGCGCGCCGATCGCGCCCGACGGGCAGGACCCGTCGACGACGGGCGGGTACGCGGTCGCCGCCCATCCGCTCCTGGGTGCGCACGTGCGCCTGCCCGAGGAACCGGAGCGCCACGTGTGGCAGGCGCAGTTCGGCGCCTTAGATTCAGCGGCGCAGCCCTGGCTGGCCGACTATCAACTCGACGAAACCGCCGCGGTTCCCGGTGCCGTTTACTGCGAGATGGCTTTGGCCGCGGCCCGCACGGTCCTGGGCGAGGACTGCGAGGTCCGCGATCTCGACTTCGAGCCGACGCTGAGCCTGGACGCCGAGATCCCGTTGACCGCAATCGCTTCGGTGAACCTGCCGGGCACGGTCACGTTCACCATCCAGACCGAGCACCAGGGCGAACGACAGCAGCGGGCCGGCGCCGAGCTGCGCGCCGTTTCCGACGACGACCGGCCACCCGCACTGGACGTCGCCGCGCTGCTGGCGGCGCACCCGTGCCGCGTCGAGGGCGCCGACCTGCGGCAGCAACTGGACGAGCGCGGTGTGCACCTGGGTCCCGCGTTCACCGGCCTGACGGCCGCCCACCTGGCCGAGGGCCCCGACGGGACCGTGAATAGCGTGCTGGCCGAAGTGGTTTCGCCCGGTTCGATCCGGTCCCAACAAGCCGCCTACACCGTGCATCCCGCGCTCCTCGATGCGTGTTTCCAGTCCCTGAGCGCGCATCCCGCCCTGGCCGCCACGGCTAAGCGCGGCACGCTGCTGCCGATCGGCGTGCGCCGGCTGCGGGCCTACGGCCCCACCCGCAACGCCCGCTACTGCCACGCGCGGGTGACCCTCGCGCAAGACCCCGACGGCACCGCTGCGATGGCGCAGGCCGACCTCGATGTCTGCGACGAGCACGGCACGGTGCTGCTCGCGATGCGCGGTCTGCGGCTGGCAACCGCGTTGTCGGAGAAGGAAAGTCGCGACCGCGTGCTCAACGAGCGGCTGCTGTCCATCGAGTGGCAACGGCGCGAGCTGCCGGAGCCAGACTACGTCCACTCGGGCGCCTGGCTGTTGCTCAGCACCTCCGACGCCGCCCACCTGCTGGCGACGGGGTTGACCGATGCGCTGAAGCTGCACGGCGCGGAATGCACGACGATGTTCTGGCCGCAGCAGGGCGACCACGCTCCGGCGGCCGAGGTGCTGCGCGGTCAGCTCGGCGAAGGTGGGTTCGCCGGCGTCGTCGTGGTCACCGCACCGATGAACGGCAACCCCGACGACGAATGCGTCTTGCGCGGCGCGCAATACGCCACGCACGTGGTGCGCATCGCGCGCGAGCTCAGCGAGATCACCGGCGAGTCACCCCGGCTTTACGTCGTGACCCGGGGCGCGCAGGCAGTGCGGGACGGCGACCCGATCAACCTGGAGCAGGGCGGCCTGCGCGGCCTGCTGCGGGTGATCGGCACCGAGCAACCCCACTTGTGGGTCACCCACATCGACATCGACGAACACACCGGCGCCGAGCAGGTGGCGCGCCAGCTGCTGGTCGGCTCCGACGAGGACGAGACGGCCTGGCGCAACGATGAGTGGTACGCCGCCCGCCTGACGCCCACCACGCTGCGCCCCGGCGAGGGACGCCAGACCGTGGTGGACCACGGCCGCGACGGAATGCGCCTACGGCTCAGGACTCCCGGTGACATGGAGACCATGGAGTTCGTCGCGTTCGAGCGCGTCGCGCCGGGCCCGGGACAGATCGAGGTTTCGGTCAGCGCATCCAGCGTCAACTTCCTCGACGTGCTGGCCGCGTTCGGCCGCTATCCGACCTTCGAGGGGCAACGGCCCCAGCCGGGCACCGACTTCGTCGGCGTGGTCACCGCGGTGGGCCCGGGCGTGTCCGAGCACAAGGTCGGTGACCGCGTCGGGGGCATGTCCCCCAACGGGTGTTGGGCCACGTTCGTCACCTGCGATGCCCGCCTGGCCGCCACCCTGCCCGACGGTTTGACCGACGCCCAGGCGGCCGCGGTCACCACGGCGCACGCCACCGCCTGGCACGGCCTGCATGACCTGGCCCGCATCAAGGCCGGCGACAAGGTATTGATCCACTCGGCGACCGGCGGGGTCGGGCAGGCCGCGGTCGGGGTTGCGCGCGCCGCGGGAGCCGAAATTTTCGCCACCGCCGGCAGTCCCGAACGTCGAGAACTGTTGCGCGCCATGGGCATCGAGCATGTCTACGACTCGCGCAGCCTCGAGTTCGCCGAACAGATCCGCCGTGACACCCACGGGTACGGCGTCGACATCGTGCTCAACTCCGTCGCCGGCGCCGCCCAACAGGCCGGCCTGGAGCTGCTGGCCTTCGGCGGCCGGTTCGTCGAGATCGGCAAGCGTGACGTCTACGGCGACACCCGCATGGGGCTCTTCGCGTTTCGGCGCAACCTGACCTTCTCCTATGTGGATTTGGCGTTGATGTCGCTGTACCAACCCGGCCAGGTTCGGCAGCTGCTGGACACCGTATACCGGTCGGTCGCCGACGGAACGCTGCCCACACCGCAGGCCACCCATTACCCACTGGCCCAGGCGGCCACCGCGATTCGGGTGATGTGCGCGGCCGAACACACCGGCAAGCTGGTGCTCGACATACCGCGCGACGGGCAAACCCATGCCGTGGTGCCGCCGGAACATGCTCAGGTCTTCCGCGGCGACGGCGCCTACATCATCACCGGCGGGCTCGGTGAGGTCGGTCTGGTGCTCGCCGAGAGCCTGGCCGCGGCCGGCTGTGGCCGGATCGTGCTGTGCTCGCGGGCGGCGCCCAGCAGCGCCGCACAAGAAACCATCGATCTGATCCGCGCGATCGGGAGCGACGTCGTGGTGGAGCGCGGCGACATCGCCCATCCCGAGACCGCAGACCGGTTGGTCGCGGCGGCGACCGCCACCGGGCTGCCGCTGCGCGGCGTGCTGCACGCGGCCGGGATCATCGAAACCGCCGGCCTGGCCAACATCACCGATGAACTGCTGACGCGCGAGTGGACCCCCAAGGTCTACGGCGCCTGGCACCTGCACCGGGCCAGTTCCGGGCAGCCACTTGACTGGTTCTGCTCGTTCTCCTCGTCGGCGGCGCTGCTGGGCTCGCCGGGGCTGGGCTCCTACGCCGCGGCCAACAGCTGGCTGGACGCCTTCACCCACTGGCGGCGGGCCCAGGGCCTGACGGCCACCTCGATCGCGTGGCAGGCTGATGTCGACAGCAACGGCACCGTGATCACCGTCGAGGAGGGCGCGCACGCGTTGGAGGCGCTGCTGCGCCACGACCGCGCCTACACCGGCTACACCACCATCATCGGCAGCTCGTGGTTGACGGCGCTGGCACAGCACAGCCCGTTCGCCGAGCGATTCCAACACAGCGGCCAAAACCGAATGAGCTCAAGCAAATTCCGGGCCGAGCTGATGGCACTTTCCGTCGACGACCGGTCCGCGCGGCTGCGGGAGCTGGTCGCTGAACAAGTCAGCCTGATTCTGCGCCGTAACGTCGACGCGGACCGTCCACTGCACGAATACGGACTGGACTCGTTGGGCCACACCGAACTTCGCACCCGGATCGAGGCCGAAACCGGGGTGAGCATCAGTCCCGGCGACATCATTACCGTGGGAGGTTTGGCGCAACACCTCGGCGATACGCTGGCCAGCCAAGAGGTTTAAACGGAGGTTAGCAACTGTGCCGGTGACCGAGTCTTCCATTTTGACGGTGCTGCGTGAGCGCGCCAGCCTGAATTCCAACCACACGGCCTTCACATTCGTTGACTATCAACAGGATTGGCTCGGCGTCCCGGATAGCGTCACCTGGTCGCAGCTGTATCGGCGAGTGCTGGACGTGGCCGCGGGGCTGGGCGCGTGTGGCTCGGTTGGTGATCGCGCGGTGATCCTGGCCCCCCAGAGCCTTGACTACGTCGCGGCCTTTCTCGGCGCGCTGCAGGCGGGACTGATCGCGGTTCCCCTGTCGGTCCCGACCGGAGGCGTCGCCGACGACCGGGTCACCTCGGTGCTGCGCGACGCGTCGCCGTCGGTCATCCTCACGACGTCCTCGGTCGTCGGCGACGTCCGTGAATTCGCCAAGCCGCAGGCAGGCGATCCCGCCCCTGCGATCGTCGAAATCGATTCGCTCGAACCGAATCCCAGTGGCGGATCGGCCGCCGGGGCCGATCGGCCGAGCGTCGCGTATTTGCAGTACACCTCGGGGTCGACGCGCCAGCCGGCCGGGGTGATGATCTCCCATAAGAACCTGCGGGCCAACATCAAGCAGGTCATGTCGTGCTACTTCGGGGAATACGGCAGGGTCGCCCCGCCGGACACGACGGTGGTGTCGTGGCTGCCGTTCTTTCACGACATGGGCCTGATCGTGGGGATCTGTCTACCGATCCTGGCCGGCATACCCGCCGTGCTCACCAGTCCGGCATCCTTCCTGCAGCGACCCGCACGCTGGATGCAGATGCTGGCCACCAACAGCAAAGCGTATTCGGGGGCACCGAACTTCGCATTCGACCTGGCGGCCCGCAAAACCTCGGACGACGACATGGCCGGTCTCGATCTCGGCGACGTGCTGCACATCCTCAACGGCAGCGAGCGGGTGCAGCCCGCGACCCTCAAGCGCTTCACCGATCGGTTCGCGCCATTCAACTTGCAGCCCAAGGTGGTTCGGCCCTCGTACGGCCTGGCCGAGGCAACGGTATACGTGGCGACCCGGATGCCCGCAGAGCCGCCGAAGCTCGTCCACTTCGAGTCCGAGCAGCTGTCCGGCGGAACGGCCGCGCGGTGCGCCGACAGCGAGGGCACGCCGTTGGTCAGCTACGGCGCGACCGGGTCACCGCTGGTGCGGGTCGTCGATCGCGACACCGGGACGGAGTGCCCCGCCGAAACGGTCGGCGAGATTTGGGTGCACGGCGCCAACGTGGCGATGGGCTATTGGCAGAACCAGCAATTGACCGAGCGCACGTTCGGCGCCCGGCTCGTCGGCGCGCCCGACGGTGTCCCCGAAGAGCCGTGGCTGCGCACCGGAGACCTCGGCTTCTTCTGCGACGGTGAGCTTTTCATCGTCGGCCGCGACAAGGACCTGCTGGTCGTCTACGGGCGCAACCACTATCCCGATGACATCGAGGCAACGATCCAAGAGATCACCCGCGGCCGGGCCGCGGCGATAGCGGTCCCCGACGGCCACACCGAAAAGCTGGTCGCCATCGTCGAACTCAAGAAGCGAGGCGATTCGCCCGAAGAGGTGGCGGACAAGCTCGGCACCGTGAAACGCGAAGTCACATCGGCCATTTCGCGGTCGCACGGCCTGCGCGTCGCGGACCTCGTGCTCGTGGCCCCCGGCTCGCTGCCCATCACCACCAGCGGCAAGGTCAGGCGCGCGGCCTGCGTCGAGCAGTACCGCAACCGTCAGTTCGCCCGCCTGGACGCCATCGGGAGCAACGCATAGTGCTGCGGTGACGCGAAAAAGTGGCGGGGGCCAAAACTTGAGATGGACCAGACTAAGTCCATGACTAAGTCCACCGTGCTCCGCGTCGGCGTCCATGAGGCGAAGACACGGATGTCGGAGCTGTTGCGGCTGGTCGACAGCGGCCAAGAAATCGAGATCGCACGCGGCGGCGAGCCCGTGGCGAAAATAGTACCGTTTCACCCCCGAGCGGTACGCCGATTGGGCACGGACCATGGCGTATATACCGTGCCCGACGACTTCGACGCCCCGCAGCCCGACGACGTTCTACAAAGCTTCCATCGGTGAGGCGTTACCTGGTCGACACCCAGGTCTGGTTGTGGATGCAGTCCGCTGCCAGCGCGTGGGAGATCGCGATCAAATTCCGGCTCGGCAAGCTACCGTTGCCCGAAGCGCCAGGCTCGTACGTGCCCGACCGAATGCGTCGTTCCGGGACCTCCCCGCTACCGGTCGAGCATGCCCACGCGCTGCGGACCGCCGAGCTTCCGGGTAGCGCGCTGCTCGCGCAGGTCAGCTCCCGACGGCCAGCCCGACCTTCTGGAATTCCTTGAGGTCGCAGTAGCCGGCCTTGGCCATCGATCGGCGCAGGCCCCCGACGAGGTTGAGGGTGCCGAAGGGTTCGTCGGACGGCCCGTTGAGTACCCGCTCCAAAGGAGGGCGTTCGCCGACGGCGATCTGCAGCAGTGCCCCCCGCGGCAACGACGGGTGCGCGGCGGCGGCCGGCCAGAACCAGCCGTCGCCGAGCGCCTCGGCGGCCTCGGCCAGCGGCGTGCCCAGCATCACCGCGTCCGCGCCGCACGCGATGGCCTTGGCCAGCTCGCCCGAGGTGTGGATGTCGCCGTCGGCCAGCACGTGGACGTAGCGGCCGCCGGTCTCGTCGAGGTACTCGCGGCGCGCTGCGGCGGCGTCTGCGATCGCGGTGGCCATCGGCACGCTGATGCCCAACACCTCGTCGCTGGTGGTCACGCCCTGGGTGGAGCCGTAGCCGACGATGACGCCGGCCGCGCCGGTGCGCATCAGGTGCAGCGCGGTGCGGTGGTCGAGCACGCCGCCGGCGACCACCGGCACGTCCAGTTCGGAGATGAAGGTCTTCAGGTTGAGCGGCTCGCCGTCGTTGGCGACCCGCTCGGCCGACACGATCGTGCCGTGGATGACCAGCAGGTCGATCCCGGCTTGCAGCAGCACCGGTGTCAGCGCCTGCGCGTTCTGGGGGCTGACCCGCACCGCGGTGATCACCCCGGCCTCGCGGATCCGGGCCACCGCGGCGCCCAGCAGCTCCGGATCCAGCGGCGCGGCATGCAGCTCCTGCAGCAGCCGGATCGCCGCCGACGGTTCGGGCTCCTTGTGCGCGGCCTCGACGATCTGCGCGATCTTGGCTTCGACGTCGGCGTGCCGGCCGATCAGCCCCTCGCCGTTGAGCACGCCCAGCCCGCCGAGCCGGCCGAGCTCGATGGCGAACTCCGGTGACACCAGGGCGTCGGTGGGGTGCGCCAGCACCGGGATCTCGAACCGGTAGGCGTCCAGCTGCCACGCCGTCGAGACGTCCTTGGACGACCGGGTGCGCCGCGACGGCACGATGCTGATGTCACTGAGCTCGTAGGTGCGCCGGGCGGCGCGGCCCATCCCGATTTCGACCATGGTCAGTTCGCTGTTCACCGGGCGTAGTAGTTGGGCGCTTCGACGGTCATGGCGACGTCGTGCGGGTGGCTCTCCTTGAGGCCAGCCGGCGTGATCCGGACGAACTGCGCCTGCTGCAGCACCTCGATGGTGGGCGCGCCGGTGTAGCCCATCGCGGCGCGCAGGCCGCCGGTCAGCTGGTGAATCACCGACGACAGCGGACCGCGGAACGGCACCCGGCCCTCGATGCCCTCGGGCACCAGCTTGTCTTCGCTCAACGCGTCGTCGGCGAAGTAGCGGTCCTTGGAATACGACTTGCCGCCGCCCGCGCGCCCGGCCATGGCGCCCAGCGATCCCATGCCCCGGTAGCTCTTGAACTGTTTGCCGTTGACGAAGATCAGCTCGCCCGGCGCCTCGGCGGTGCCGGCCAGCAACGAGCCCAGCATCGCCGTCGACGCGCCAGCGGCCAGGGCCTTGGCGATGTCGCCGGAGTATTGCAGCCCGCCGTCGGCGATCACCGGCACGCCCGCCGGGCCGCACGCCGCGACGGCCTCCAAAATCGCCGTGATTTGTGGTGCCCCGACGCCGGCCACCACCCGCGTCGTGCAGATCGAGCCCGGTCCCACGCCGACCTTCACCGCGTCGGCGCCGGCCTCGACCAGCGCCGTGGCGGCCGAGCGGGTGGCGACGTTGCCGCCGACCACCTCGACGCGGTCGCCGACCTCGGCCTTGAGTTCGCGGACCATCTTCAGGACCTGATTGTTGTGCGCGTGCGCGGTGTCCACGATCAGCACGTCCACCCCGGCGTCGACCAGCATCATCGCCCGCACCCAGGCGTCGCCTCCGACGCCGACGGCCGCGCCCACCAGGAGCCGGCCGTCGCTGTCCTTGGTGGCCAGCGGGTGTTGTTCGGTCTTGACGAAGTCCTTGACGGTGATCAATCCGGTCAGCCGCCCGTGACCGTCGACGATGGGCAGCTTCTCAATCTTGTTGCGGCGCAACAGTCCCAGCGCCGCGTCGGCGCTGACGCCCTCCTGCGCCGTGATCAGCGGGGCCTTGGTCATCACCTCGGACACCGGCTTGGTCTGGTCCACCTCGAAGCGCATGTCGCGGTTGGTGATGATGCCGACCAGCGCACCGGAATCGTCGACCACCGGCAGCCCGGAGATCCGGAATTTCGCGCACAGCGCATCGACCTGGGCCAAGGTGTTGTCCGGGCGGCAGGTGACCGGGTCGGTGACCATGCCGGCCTCGGAACGCTTGACCATCTCCACCTGCGCGGCCTGCTCGGCGACGGGCAGGTTGCGGTGCAGCACACCCATGCCGCCGGCCCGGGCCATCGCGATGGCCATCCGCGACTCGGTGACGGTGTCCATCGCGGAGCTGACCAGCGGCACCTTGAGCCGGATCTTCTTGGTGAGCTGGCTGGAGGTGTCCGCTGTGGCGGGCACCACATCGGATGCCGCCGGCAGCAGCAGCACGTCGTCGAAGGTCAGCCCCAGCATCGCGATCTTGTTCGGGTTGTCACCGCCGGTCGGCACCGCGTCCAGGCCGCCAAGGTGCGTGTCGCTCAGATAGGGACTGGCGACCAGGTCGGAGCTATCTTCTAGGCGGGACATGCCACGGGTCATCGGTGAGGCCCTCCAATAGTTGGAGTGAGAAACCCATCCTATCGGCTGATGTACCGCCCGGACCCGCTTGTCTGGGCGTGCCGCCCTGCTGGCGTTTTGACGGCCCCCTTGCGTACTCTGGTGGCGTGCGCGACTACCTCCCGCCGGGATTGCCGCCCGACCCGTTTGCCGACGACCCCTGTGACCCGTCGGCGGCGCTGGACGCCGTCGAGCCGGGCCAGCCGCTCGATCAGCAAGAACGGGTGGCGGTCGAGGCCGACCTGGCCGACCTGGCCGTGTATGAGGCCCTCTTGGCGCACAAGGGAATTCGCGGGCTGGTGGTGTGCTGCGACGAGTGCCAGCAAGACCACTACCACGACTGGGACATGTTGCGCGCGAACCTGCTGCAACTGCTGATCGACGGCACGGTCCGCCCGCACGAGCCCGCCTACGATCCCGAACCCGACGCGTACGTCACCTGGGATTACTGCCGGGGGTACGCCGACGCCTCGCTCAATGAGGCCACGTCGGACGCCGACGGGTTTCACCGGCGGCACTGACGCCTTTCGCTAAGGTCCTGCGCTCGGTGTGACCGGGGGCTCCGTCTGTCCGTGGTGGTGCCGGTGGTGGCCCGGGTGCGGAGGCGCCGACGGGGCCGGGGGGACCGACGCCGGGACCGACGGGGGGATCGAGTCGGCGACCGTCGGCGGGGCCTCGGCCGGGGGCGCGGCGGGCGCTTCCTCGGGTACCGCGGACGCCTTGGGTTTGGTCGCGGGAGCCGGCAGCGCGTTGGGGTTTCGCGACTCCACCCTGGTGTTCAGCAGGTTGACCTCGTCGAGCAGGTTCTGCCTGCTGCTGCTGTCATTCATGGCCTGCACGGTGCTGCTGACCTCGGCCAGTTCATTGTGGGCCTGATCCCATTGGCCCTGGTCGATCATTTGTTGGATCTTGGCCAGATCGGCCTTGGCGGACAGCGTGATGGTGTCGTCGTTGACCCGCGGCGCGTCGAAGAACATCACGTGCAGCCCGTAGAGCGGGTCTCCGCGATGGGCGTCGGCGACGAGTGCGCCGAACCCGCTGAGCATCAGCAGGGTCGCGGCGACCGATCCGATCGCCGCCACGCCCCGATGCGTGCGGCGGCGCTCGGCCAGCCCGGTGCGCAGCGCCTCGACCGCTTCCTCGGGCGAGACCAGCGCGCTGGCCGGCGGCCACCGCAAGTCGTCGCGCCAGTCCCCCATCAGCACGGCCAGCGCGTCGACCTCGGGATCATCGAGGTCGATCCGCTCGCGCTCGGCGAGGGCGTCCAACAGCAGATCGGTGTGGGCTATCTCGTCCAGCGCCGGCTGATCTCCGAAGGCATATCCCTGATTACGCATAGTCACCTGCCGCTACGATTTCGTCTTTGAGTCGCTGAAGTGCCCGGTGCTGGGCCACCCGCACCGCGCCGGTGGTGCTGCCGACGGTGGCGGCGGTCTCCTCGGCGGAGAGCCCCACCACAACGCGCAGGATGAGGATCTCGCGTTGTTTGGCGGGCAGGATCTCGAGCAATTCGTTCATCCGGCTGACCGAGTCGGCCTCGATCGCCAACTGCTCGGGCCCGGCATCCGCCGAGCGGCGTTCGGGAACCGACTCGGCCGGATAGGCGCGGTCGCGGCCGGCGGCGCGATGGGCGTCGGCCACCTTGTGGGCCGCGATGCCGTACAGGAAGGACAGGAATGGCCTTCCGCGATCTCGGTAGCGCGGCAGCGCCGTTATAGCGGCCAAGCAAACCTCCTGTGCCACATCGTCTGCCGATAGGCCGCTGCGCTCGCCGGTGCCGACTCGTGCCCGGCAATAGCGCACGACGATCGGGCGGATGATCTCCAATACTTCCCGAAGTGCATTGCGATCCCCTGCCACCGCTTCCGCGACCACAGCGTCGAGACGTTCCCCTTGCATTGTCATCGACGCGGGTCTCTCCAACGTAACGGTTAGGAAACAGCACGGGCTAATACAGCTACACGTAACGGCCGCAACGCTTTTCAAGCCGTATGCCAGGTTCCTCCGGCGTGCCGAACCTGGCCCGCACAAATATCCCGAATGTCGGTGAGTTCGCGCAATTGATGTACCGAAACCGTGACGCTTGCGATATCGATCAGCAAGCAAGCCAATGCCCAGCGAAGCGGTATCAGCCCGAATTCGCCGGTGGAGGTCAACGCGTTCTGCGCGACGACGCGTGCCCGCTCGGTGGCACCGTCGCTGCACAGCGCGGCGGCCAAAACCACGTCGCTTTTGACCTGGTGTCGCACGGATGCGGTCGTCATCGCCCGCGCCAGCTCGACCCCTTCCTCGGCGCGGCGGACCGCGGTCGCCCCGTCGCCGGACGCCATCGCCAGCTCCGCGCCCACCCAGCGCCGCCGTACCGCCAGCCGCTGCGCCGCGTTCGCGGCCAACTCGGCCGGCTTTAGCGCCGCGTCCGCCCGCGTCAACAACCGGGCCGCGGCGGCAAAGCGGCCGACGCCCAGCGCGTCGGCGGCCAGGCCGATCAGTGCGTCGGCGCGAGCCTCGGGATCGGCGCCGGCCAGCGCCAGCGCGCGGCCGTCCCACCCGCGCGCCAGGGTGTGCCAGCCGAGCTGACGCAGCAGCGAGGCCTGCGTGCTGTGCGCCAGCGACACCAGCCGCGGGCCCGCGCGGGCGCGCCGCAGCGACGCCAGGTCGGCGTAGGCATTGCCATAGCGCCCTTGTCCGCCGGACGCGACGGCCCGCAGCCACAGTTCGTGCGGTGTGCGCGCGGCGGGCAGCGGCCAGGCGCCGGGTTCGTTTCCGAATGCGGCGGCTTCGAGCGTTGAGGGAATCGTCGGATCGTCGGGAGTTTCGCTCACGTTGATGGCGGGGGTTCCATTAGTAAAAAGTCTGTGCTGTCTGCGTTACCGGGATATTACCCACGGCGAGGCCGCTGTCGCCGGGAGCATCCACTCAGACGCTCCTGAGCTGCGCGATCTCGGCGCCGACCGACTTGCGAGTAGCACGCTTCGAGTTTCGGGACCGCGCGATAGATGAACGCGGAGTTAATTCTCTTGCAACGCTTAGACATTCGTCACACAACGGCGGGCAATTGACAGTTTTTTTGAAGCGCCCCTTACGTCTATCGTGACGGTAGTCATCGGTGACGTGAACCCAATTAAGTTGCACGACTCGCGCAGTCGCGAAGCTGAATCCGCTTGAGCGTGCAGTGCGGAGAGGGAATAAGCCATGCCACAGCCGGAACAGCTACCTGGACCGAATGCCGACGTCTGGAATTGGCAACTGCACGGCCTGTGCCGCGGCGTCGATTCATCGATGTTCTTTCATCCCGACGGCGAGCGCGGCCGGGCCCGCATGCAACGCGAACAGCGTGCCAAGGAGATGTGCCGGCGCTGCCCCGTGATCGAGCAGTGCCGGTCCCACGCCCTGGGCGTCGGGGAGCCCTATGGCGTCTGGGGCGGCCTTTCCGAGTCGGAGCGCGATCTGCTGCTCAAGAGCGACATCGGGCGCCGCCGCTCCGCCTAGTCGTCGACGATGGCGGTGACCTGAATCTCGACCCGCATGCGCGGGTTGGCCAGCGCTGCGACGCCGACGCAGGTCCATAGCGGAGCGCGGTCTCCCATCCGGATGCGGAATTGTTCGGCCATGGTGGCCAGCTGGTCTTGCCCGATCGCGCCGTCGGCGTCGGGCAGGTGGTAGGAGTGCACGCTGACCACGTGGCGCCACGACGCGCCGGCGGTGGCCAGCGTCCGCTCGACGTTGTCGAAGGCCCGGATCACTTCGTCGCGGGCCGCGTCCGGGAATCCCCAGTCGTCGTCCCAGCCGCCTTGGCCGGAGATGTCGACCCGGTTGCCGTACCGGACCGCCTGCGAATAGTGCCACTTCTGGCGCTGCCGATCGCCGTATCCCGGGGTGACAAAGAACGCTGCACTGGTCATACCCCTAACGACACCACGGGGCGCACTCGTTGGGCGGGATTATGGCCGGCACCCGCGGGGGAAGGGTCGGCGGCCCAGGAGGATTGGGGCCTTCCCAGATGTTTTGACCGACGTTGCCCTGACCCGAGGGCACGTAGAAATAGGTGTGGCAGACGTTCATGTCCCAATTGATCGGGTTGGCAACGTGGTTTTGGGTCAAATGAAAGAGCGAATCTCCGGGGCACCATTGATTGGGCCCGTAACAGACCGCGCCGACCATCGCGTTGGGCGGACACCAGTTCTCCGCGTGGGCGCTGCCCGGGGTCAGTGCCAGGCCCGTCGTCGCGATGCCGCCGGTCATAAACGTCGCGGCAACGACGTGCCTGAGGCTGTGTGAGGTGTTCATGGTTGATTCCTTCCGCTTCCCGGTATCGGGAGCGCGAAAGTAGTGTGCCGCTGAGCGCTTGCGGAATTCTTGCGCCGGTATGTGGTCGCCGAGTCGCGAAAGCACGGCATTCGCTTCCTATGGGCTTATATCGTTGCGTCATGGCGCTGACCATCCGGATTGGCACGGGTTAACGACATGCAGACGGCGCTTTTCACGCTCGGGCTCGTGCTGTTTTTGCTCGGCCTGCTCACCGGGTTCGCCGTGCCAGCGCTGAAGAACCCGCGCATGGCGCTGTCGAGTCACCTCGAGGCGGTCCTCAACGGGATGTTTTTGGTGCTGCTGGGCCTGCTTTGGCCGCACGTCGACCTGCCGCACGCGTGGGCGGTCACCGCGGTCGCGCTGATCGTCTACTCCGGCTACGCGAACTGGGTGGCGGCGCTGCTGGCGGCGGCGTGGGGCGCCGGCCGAAAATTCGCGCCGATCGCGACCGGCGACCACGAAGCCTCGGCGGTCAAGGAGGGTGTCGTCAGCGTTCTGCTGGTGACGCTGGCGCTGACGATGGTGGTCGGCGTGGGCATCGTCATCGCCGGGCTCTAAGTACCGCAGGCTTGCACCGACGGTAAGTCCCACGTCGAGCCCTCGCACCCCGTCGGTGGTGCTGGGCTGTACGTGATCCGCCATGCCCGCCCCACCATCCAGTCATGCCTTAATGCGGGAAATCCCAAAGGTTTTCGCGCATGGGCGAAACACCCGCGACTCAGACGCCGGGAGTGCTACGTGACGCTACTGCCGTCTCGGTGTGCGAGATGTACGCCAGATGCGCTGATCATGCTGAACGCCTCTGGCGTACAGGGTGTTTCGAACACCAGGGAAATTGGAGCGGGATGCCCGCAGCTCCGTCCCGCACCTGCAGCGGTTGCTGGGTCATCGCGAAACCTTGCTCAAAGGCCTGGCGCGGGCCGTCGGGTTATGACGGAGGGTGCGCGTCAGGGGTGCGGACATGCTCCGGACGAAAGCCCCGCCCGACGAAAATCGGCGGAATCGCCTGCAGCGGACCGAAGCCCACGATCTTGGGGACCTTGATCGGAGACAGGTCGCCGCTCAAATTGGGCGCGACGGCGTTGTTCTGCACGAATACCTGAAATGCCTGGATGATCCGAGTGGGCAGCTCGCGCCGCCGCTGCACCTTCGCGAGCAAATCGTCGGTCAATCGGCCTTCACGCAGCGGCGCGCACAAAATGTTGGCCGCGGCGACCGCGTCGGCGACCGCAAGGTTGATGCCGACCCCACCGGCCGGCGACATCGCATGTGCGGCATCGCCGATGCACAGCAGGCCGCTGCGCCACCACGTCTTGAGTCGGTCCACCCGCACATCGAGCTCGCTGGTGTCGTCCCATGACGTCAAGTCGTTGACGTGCTCACGCAGCCGTGGTTGTGCGATGACGATCCGTTGCTTGAACTCCTCCAATGATCCGCCCCGGGGACTCGAGCCCTTGGACATCAGATACGCGATCTGCCAATAGTCACCGCGGTAAATCATGACCATCATCAGGCCCCTGCGGGCCACTCCGAACAATTCCTCTGGGTCGCCGGGACGCCATTTCAGCCGGAACCACAGCACGTCCATCGGGGAGTACGCCGCAGCGGTCTGCAGCCCCGCGGCTGCGCGTAGCGCGGACTTGCGCCCGTCAGCGGCCACCACCAGCTCCGCACGCACCTCCAGTTCTGGCGTGCGCACCCCGACCACCCGATCGCCGTCGAAGATCAGGTCGGTGGCCTCGGCGTTGCGGATCAAAGTGAATTCCAGATAGGCAGAAGCCTTTTCCGCGATGAAGTCGAGGAAGTCCCACTGCGGCATCATGGCGATATACGGCTGCCCGAAGCCGAGCCGTTTGAGCACCTTGAAGTTTCCGAGGGTGCGAATCGAGCCGTCGGTATCGAAGGCGACGCGGTTGATCTTGGTGTGCGGTAGTCGCAGAAACTCGTCGATGAATCCCAGCTCGTCCATGATCCGCAGGGTGGTCGGGTGCACGGTGTCGCCGCGGAAGTCACGCAGGAAGTCGTTGTGCTTTTCCAAGACGACAACCCGGATCCCAGCGCGGGCGAGCAGCAGGGCGTGCACCATGCCGGCCGGCCCACCACCGGCGACGCACACCTGGGTATGGAGAACTTGCGTCATGGGCTGACACTCCCTCGGGCGGTGGAAGAAGTCCGCAGTCATTATCAAGCGTCATATGACCGCGGCGAAAGCCGCCACGCCTCACCGATACGCGTCGCTGCGCTTGGCCACGTTGAACACCGTTACTTCACCAGCGGCGTCGTCGATAAAGTACACCACCCGATACTGCCCGAAGCGCGCACGCCAATCACGCTGGCTTCCAACAAGTTTCTTCGCACCGACCGGTCGCGGATCGTGGGATAAGGCGATGATCACCCGCAGAACCGTTTCCAGCTCGGTGCGCGGGAGCCGCTGTAACTGCTTGAGTACATCAGGGTGGAACGAGATTCTCATCCGGCCGCGAAAGCGGCCGCGTCGACACCCAGCTCGTCAAGCATCTGCGCCAGAGGGACCGCACGGAACGTGTTGGACCGTAGTTCGCGCAGTCTGAGCGCATCGACGACATCAGCGTGCTCATGCAAACGTTCGTAGTCCGCCAAACTGATGATCACCGCAACCTCGGTACCGCTGTCGGTGATGATGGCCTCCTCGCCGGTCGTGGCGACCGCCCGCACGACCGCCCCGAGGCTCCCGCGAAGATCCCGCAGGCTATGAGTACTCATGTGTACATATGTTACACCGCGCCGGCTGCGGACGCGTGCATCGTGACCGTCGTGCCCTTCCTCCAGCGGGGTATCCGACCACCGCCGTCTCGGCAATTGAAGTTTGCGGCCCTGGCTCGCTACGGATGCAAGCCGAAAACCTGCACCGCAACCGACTTGCCTTTCACGGCATGAGTTCCTCGATCCACCAGTCCGAGGGGCCGCGACGCCAGCAGGTCGACACTTTGCTGAGTAAGAAGGATCGCGTCACCGGTGGACTTCGTGAGCTGCTCGACGCGGGCCGCGACGTTGACGGTGTCGCCGATCAGGGTGAACTCCAGCTTGCCGCCGCCGCCGATGGTGCCGGCGATCACCGCACCGGTGTTGATCCCGATACCGATCCGAAGCGCGCCGCCGAACCGTTCGGCGACCACACGACAAATCAGCGCGGCAGCACCCAGCGCGGCATCGGCATGATCGGCAAGATCGTTCGGGGCGCCGAAGACCGCCAACGCACCGTCGCCGAGGAACTTGTTCACATGTCCGCCGGCATCGACGACGGCGGGCACCACTATCTCAAATAGGGCGTTGAGACGCGCAACCGTGTCCTCGGCACTATTCACCTCGGCGAACGGCGTGAAATCACGAATATCGACGAACATCACGGTGACCTCGCGTCGCTCACCGGTGAACACATCATCACCCTGCTCAAGCAAGCGCGCCGCCAGGCCAGGATCGACATATGTCCCGAACGCCGCCTGAAGTCGTTGCCGCTCAAGCAAACCCGCCTGCATGCGGTTGAACGACGCCGCCAGCGCGCCGAGGTCATCGTCCTGCACCACCGGCAGGCGCTGGCTGTAGTCGCCGGCGCCCACGCGTTCAGTCCCTGCCGCGAGGTCGCGGACGGGACGCAAGGACGGCGAGACGATCGCGGCCAGGGTGATCGGCGCCGCCAATCCAAGGGTCAACACGCCCGCGATCCCAGTGAACAGCAGCGGCGTTCCACCGGCCCGATGCAGCAACGCACCCAGCATCGCGCCCGCGCCGGAAAACGTGAACACGGAGGCCAGCATCGAGAGGTTCAACCACACGGCAAAAGTGGGACGAGAGCGGGGAAGGGTGTCGCCGACGCCCATATCGCCGGCGAGGGCGGCTCTCGCCGGACGCAAAGCTCCTTGCGTAAAGGTGTGCAATCCGATCAGTGCCAGCGCAAAACCCAAGGCGCCGCCCACGATCGCGTACTGAATCAACCGCCATCCGGTACTCCCGGCGACCGCGGCGACACCGACTGATAGCAGCGCGGTCCAAACGGGCAGGAACCCAAAACCCCGAAGGGCCGTCGCGCGACTCCAGGTGTAGGTATCCGCCAGTGCTCGTGCACGATCGACCTCGAAGCCGGCCGCCCAACGTTGCGTCAGCCGAAGCGGACGGCTACCGGGAAGGACGATCACGTACGCCAACACCGCCACAGCAACAACGGTGAAAGCGCTCGCCGCCACGAAGCGACTCGACTTCTCGTAAGCGACTACTAGAAACGACCACAGCAGGAACGTCTCGAGCATCGAGGCGAACACGAATGCGCAGATCGCCCACGAGTACTTCGATCCGTACCGCTCCCACGCCGACTGCCAGATGCGGTCCATCCCGCGAGATTAACGTCCGTACGCTTTGAGCAGCGGCTGTTGGTGAGATTCCGCCGCCGGCCGACTGTGGGGCCTATGCACGAAAAACGTTGCGAATTCGCACATTAGCCCCACAGGCCAGCATCACCCGGGTAGTGGTGGCGGTGATGGCCGTGGTGGTCCTGGAAGACGCCAACCACTCGCCGCTTGGTCGAGGCCGAACCCGCCTATCGCAGCGGTTGACTTCCCCGTGCGCGGCGACGCACAGTGCGCTGCCGGGCTAGGGGCACATGAAGCTGATCGGCGGGCACTGCCTCCTGGTGATCGCCTCGATCGGCGGGTTGTCGCCATCCCAGATCGCGGTCGGCCGGCCCTGGCTGGTGACGTTGCCCATCCCGTAATTGGTCGGATACCAGGTGTGGCAGACGTTCCAGTCCCAGTCGATGTACTGGTTGACGATGTAGGGCATCTGCTTCGGGTTGCCCGGGCACCACCTGTGGGGCTGAGTCGTGTCCGCGTGGGCGATCCCCGCACCCCACCCAGTGAGCGCGGTGCCCCCCGCCAGCAATGCGGCGGCGAGGGCTCGCTTCGATGTGAGGGCCAAAAGCATGATGGCTGTCCTTTCTGGTCGACGTGTCGCAACCAGTGCACTGCCTACATCGCGCTACCGATCCCAAGTTGCACTCTGCGCTCGAGCGTAGATCGCCATCCGCGATCGCGGCGCGTTCCGGTTGAAACAGCACTCGCGAGGGTGTCTAAACGACAACACCCCCGGCCCACCGAGGACCCGCCTCGAGCACCGGGGGTGCTTCGTCGATCAAACGGCATGCCGCTCAGTGGTGGTGGTGGTGGTGACCGTGGCCGTGGCCGTGGCCGTCATCCTCCTCGTCAGCCGGCTTCTCTACGACGGCCGTCTCAGTGGTGAAAGAAGTAAGCCGTCAATGTGTCACCGACGGGTCGAGACCGAAGACCTTTACCGCTGCCGACTTGCCTTTCAGCTCATGCGATCCTCGGTCCACAAGACCGAGCGGACGAGAAGCCAGGGCGTCGACGGTTTCGTGGGTGAGAAGAAGCGCGTCACCGGTGGTCTTGGTCAGCTGCTCAACGCGGGCTGCGACATTGACCGTGTCGCCGATCAGCGTGAACTCTAGCTTGCCTCCTCCGCCGATCGTGCCCGCGATCACCACACCGGTATTGATGCCGGTACCGATCCGCAACGCGCCACCGAATCGCCTGGCCGCCAGGCGATTGATCAGGACGGCCGCGGACACGGCTGCATCGGCATGATCCGCGAGGTCGTTGGGGGCGCCGAAGACTGCCAGCGCGCCGTCGCCGAGGAACTTGTTCACATGCCCGCCAGCATCCACGACGGCAGGCACGACGATCTCGAACAATGCGTTGAGTCGCGCGACCGTGTCCTCGGCGGTGTTGGCCTCCGCGAACGAGGTGAAGTCACGGATGTCGATGAACATCACCGTCACCTCGCGACGCTCACCGGTGAAGACATCGTCGCCCTGCTCCAGCAGGCGCTCTGCCAGTGCCGGATCGACGTAGGTCCCAAACGCCGCCTGAAGTCGTTGCCGCTCAGCCAAACCGGCCTGCATACGGTTGAACGACGCCGCTAGCGCGCCAAGGTCATCGTCTTGAACCACCGGCAGGCGTTGGCTGTAGTCGCCGGTCGCAACACGTTCAGTGCCTTCGGCAAGATCGCGAATCGGTCGCAGGGATGGCGAGAACGAGGAGACAACGACCACCGGCACCCCGAGGACCAGTGCCAACGCGCCTCCGATGACGACGGAAAGCACCGGGACTTCACTGGTCCGATCGAACACTGCCGCCAGCATGGCGCCCGAGACGGCAAAGTTGAACGCGACTCCGAGCACCGACAGGTTCGACCACGCGGCAAAAGTCGGTCGAGAACGGGGCAGCGAGTCCCCGACCTCCGTATCCCCGGCGATAGCGACCCTGGCTGGTCGCAATGTCGCCTCCACGAAGCTGTGAATGGCAAGCATCTCGATGCCAATCCCGATGGCGGCACCCAGGATCCCGTACTGGATTAGCCGCGACCCGGTTCCTCCGGCGATCGCGCCGACAACAACCAAATTCAGTGCGCCCCCAATTACATTGCTTCCCAGCCCTCGGGCCACCGCGCCCCGAGCGTAGGTATACGTGGCGTCCAGTGCCCTCGTCCGGTCGATGTCGTGGCCGGCGGCCCACTCCTCTACGAGGCGGCTCGGGCCCGAGCCGGGAAGAAAAACCACGCACACCCCCAGCAACAGGACGACAACGGTCACCATGGCCGCCTCGACGTAGTGATCCGACTTCTCGAAAGCGGCAACAAAAAACGACAAAAAGAGGTAAACCGGCAGAACCACGGCGAACGTGATTGCACAGATCGCCCACGAATACCTCGCCCCGTACCGATCCCACACCCACTGCCAGATGCGATCCATGACGCGAGATTAGACGTGCGCCATCGAGCGCGACCAGACGCAAAAGCCCCCGAACACTCGGCGTGTCGGAGGCTTTTGCGTCTGCTGGGCAGAGATTAGTGATGGTGGTGATGGCCGTGGCCGTGGCCGTCATCCTCCTCGTCAGCCGGCTTCTCGACGACCGCCGTCTCGGTGGTGAGCACCATCCGGGCCACCGACGCGGCGTTGAGCACGGCGGACCGGGTGACCTTGACCGGGTCGATGATGCCGGCGGCGGCCAGGTCCCCGTAGTCCAGGGTGTTCGCGTTCAGGCCGTGCCCGGCGGGCAGCTCCCTGACCTGGTGCACCGCGACCGAGCCGTCCAGCCCGGCGTTGGTGGCGATCCAGTACAGCGGCGCCTCCAGCGCGTCGGCGAACACGTCGACGCCGGCCGCCTCGTCGCCGGACAACGACTTGCGCAGCTTGGCAAGCGTCGTGCCGGCCTGGATCAGCGCCGAACCGCCGCCGGCGACAATGCCTTCCTCGACAGCGGCTTTCGCCGCCGCGACGGCGTCTTCGACGCTTTCCTTGCGCTCCTTGAGCGCGGTCTCGGTGGCGGCCCCCACCTTGATGACGGCCACCCCGCCGGCCAGCTTGGCCACCCGCTCCTGCAGCTTCTCGCGATCCCACTCCGAGTCGCTGGCCTCGATCTCGGCGCGCAACTGCTTGACCCGGTTGGTCACCGCGTCCTTGGAGCCGCCGCCGTCGACGATGATGGTGTCGTCCTTGTCGACCACGACGCGCCGGGCCGTACCCAGCACGTCCAAACCGACCTCCCGCAACACCAGCCCGACGTCGGGGTTGATCACCTGCCCACCGGTGACGATCGCCAGGTCCTCCAGGAAGGCCTTGCGCCGGTCGCCGAAGAACGGCGCCTTGACGGCAACCGCCTTGAGCGTCTTGCGGATCGAGTTGACGACCAGGGTCGCCAGCGGCTCGCCCTCGACGTCCTCGGCGATGATCAGCAGCGGCTTGCCCGCTTCGGCGACCTTCTCCAGCAGCGGCAGCAGGTCGGGCAGCGAGCTGATCTTCTCCTGGTGCAGCAGGATCAGCGGGTCCTCGAGCACGGCCTCCTGCGAGTCGAAGTCGGTCACGAAGTACGCCGACAGGAAGCCCTTGTCGAACCCGACACCCTCGGTGAACTCCAGCTCGGTGTTCAGCGTGGACGACTCCTCGACGCTGACCACGCCGTCGGCGCCGACCTTGGTCATCGCCTCGCCAACCAGCTCACCGATCTGCTCGTCGCGCGACGACACGGTCGCCACCTGCGCGATGGCGTCCTTGCCGGAGACCGGGGTGGCGGCGGCCAGCAGCGCCTCGGACACCGCGTCGGCGGCCTTGGAGATGCCCAGGCCAAGCGCGATCGGGTTGGCGCCGGCGGCAACCATCCGCAGACCGCCCTTGACCAACGCCTGGGCCAGCACGGTCGCGGTGGTGGTGCCGTCGCCGGCGACGTCGTTGGTCTTGGTGGCCACCGACTTCACCAGCTGGGCGCCCAAGTTCTCGAACGGGTCCTCCAGCTCGATCTCACGCGCGACGGTGACGCCGTCGTTGGTCACGGTGGGACCGCCAAATGCCTTGGCCAGCACCACATGTCGACCCCGAGGACCCAGCGTCACCCGGACCGTGTCGGCGAGCTTGTTCACGCCCGCCTCCATCGCGCGGCGCGCGGTTTCGTCGTACTCAATCAGCTTGCTCATCAGGCTCCTTCCGCCCGGCGACGATGCAGGCCGACGCAGCGGCCTGCTGAGGTACCGGGCACGTCAAACTCCGTAACGCGAGCCGCCCCGGAATCACCCGCGAAAACGCGGGGATCGCCCGGGGCGGAACACGACCTACTACTTGGTTACTTGGAAACCACGGCCAGCACGTCACGTGCCGACAGGATCAGGTATTCCTCGCCGTTGTACTTGATCTCGGTGCCGCCGTACTTGCTGTAGATGACGGTGTCACCCTCCGACACATCGAGCGGGATCCGCTTCTCGCCATCCTCGTCCCACCGGCCGGGGCCGACTGCGACGACGGTGCCCTCCTGTGGCTTTTCCTTGGCGGTGTCAGGAATGACCAGACCGGACGCGGTCGTGGTCTCGGCCTCGTTGGCCTGCACGAGAATCTTGTCCTCGAGTGGCTTGATGTTCACCTTCGCCACGATTGGAGCCTCCAACTTAGTTGTTCGGGTCCGGGGCCTTCGCCCCGGACGGGTTAGTTCGGGTTCGGGGCCCATGCCCCGACCAGAGTTGGCGGTCGGTCCGGGGTCTGCCCCTGGACCGTCCGAATTACCAGGTGATATGGCATTCGTCCGGGCCCGAGCGCCGTCGTCGCGGGTGCCGACACAGGGGTTTGGCCGATTGCCACCTAGCACTCTATACACGAGAGTGCTAGCACTCAAGGCCACCCCGCTGCCGAAGCGAATCCAGAGCCGCCGGTCCCGGGGATCACTCCCCTGAATCGGCCGAACGGCCATAATCGCAATGTGTACACCCGCATGCTCAACCCCCTGCTGGCCGTCATCCTCGCGCTCGGCCTGGCGCCGCTCGCCCACGCCGACCCGGGCGGTCAAATGTACGGAGATCCGCAGGCCGCGGCACGTTATTGGCGCTACCAGCACGGCGACGATTGCGGCCTGATGGCCGTCGCCGACGTGGTCGGACAGGTCACCGGGCGGGAACCGCATCAGATCGGCATCGAGCTGCGCGGCGTGTTCACTAAAAGCGAAGTCCACCGCGGCAGCGTCTACAAGCTTGACGGCACCTCTCCCGAAGACATGGTCATGCTGCTAGGCAAATATGGCGTCCCAGCGCAGCTCACGACCGGGAACAGCATGCAGACGGTGGAACAGGACCTGGCCGGCGACCATAAAGTGATCGCCGCCCTCAACGCCGAGACCATTTGGAATTACCCGGCGGGCCAGGGCCAGCGGACCCAGGCCGACCACGCCGTCGTCGTCACCGGCGTCGACACCGCCAACAACGTCGTGCACCTCAACGACAGCGGCACCCCCAACGGCCGCGATGAGCAGATCCCGATGGCCACCTTCACCCAGGCCTGGTCCACCGGCAACAACCTGCTTATCGTCGCCTGACGGTCAGGGCAGCTGCCCGCGCACCACCGGCAGACCCGGGTCGGTTGCCACGTCCAGCGGCGACGGCGGCGCTCCCGCGGCCACCAGGTGCGCGGCGAACGCGGCGATCATGGCGCCGTTGTCGGTGCACAGCCGCAGCGGCGGGATCCGCAGCGCGAGGCCCGTCGCGGCGCAGCGCTGCGCGGCCAGCTCCCGTAGCCGCGAGTTGGCGGCCACTCCCCCCGCGATCAGCAGGGTCTGCACTCCGAGTGCGGTGGCCGCGCGCACCGCCTTGCGGGTCAGCACGTCGGCGACGGCTTCCTGGAACCCGGCGGCGATGTCGGCCGTGGCGGCGTCCGGGTGGCTCTCCACATACCGGGCGACCGCCGTCTTGAGCCCGGAGAAGCTGAACGCGTAGGGGTCATCGCGCGGGCCGGTCATGCCGCGCGGGAACGTGATCGCGTCGGGGTCGCCGCTGCGGGCCAGGTCGTCGAGGACCTTGCCGCCCGGGTAGCCCAGGCCCAGCAGCCGCGCCACCTTGTCGTAGGCCTCCCCCGCCGCGTCGTCGACGGTGCTGCCCAGCTCGATGATCGGCTCGCCGAGCGAACGCACATGCAACAAATGGGTGTGGCCCCCGGACACCAGCAGCGCCACGCATTCGGGCAGCGGTCCGTGCGCGTAGACGTCGGCGGCCAGATGCCCGCCCAGGTGGTTGACGGCGTAGAACGGAATGTCCCACGCGGCCGAATACGCCTTGGCCGCAGCGACTCCCACCAACAGGGCGCCGGCCAGCCCGGGCCCGATGGTGGCCGCGACGATATCGGGCCGGTCCAGACCGGCTGCGTCCAGCGCGCGGCGCATGGCCGGGCCGAGCGCCTCCAGGTGCGCGCGGGACGCGATCTCGGGAACGACGCCGCCGAACCGGACGTGCTCGTCGACGCTGGACGCGACCTCGTCGGCCAGCATGGTCACGGTGCCATCGCGGTCCAGCCGCGCGATGCCGACTCCCGTTTCGTCGCAAGAGGTTTCGATGGCCAGAACGACGGTCACAGGGCCTCCCGGCGCATCGTGTAGGCGTCGGCGCCGCTCACCCGGTAGTAGCGCTTGCGCAGGCCGACCTGTTCGAATCCCATGCTGCGGTACAGCGCGATGGCCGCCTCGTTGTCGGTGCGGACCTCCAGGTAGACGACGCCGCCGTCGGCGAACTCCAACAGCTGCGCCAGCATCCTGCGGCCGATGCCCTGCCCTTGGAATGCCGGATCCACGCCGATGGTGTGCACCTCGTACTCGAACGGCGGTTTGCGGCCCAGCCGCGAGATGCCAGCGTAGCCGACCAGCACGCCGTTGGCGCGCGCGGCGACGTAATGGTTGTGGGTGGCGGCCAATTCGCGCTGGAACGCCACCGCCGGCCACGGGTCGTCGCCGTCGAACAGCTGCGCCTCCAGCTCGGCGCACCGGGCGGCGTCGGCGGGGGTCAGCGCCCCGACGGTGACGGGCTCGAGGTGCGCGGTCATGGGTGCGCCGCCAGCGGCTTGGCGTCGGGCCGGCGCAGGTACAACGCCACCAACGGCGCGGGTTCGTCGGCCCAGTTCACCGCGGCGACCAGGCCGGCCGGGGTCGGGTAGACCGGCTCGCAGCGCGGCAGGTCGAACAGCGCCGCGTGCTCGGGTGAGCCGGCCACCGCCCGCGCCGGGCCGGGGTCGACGTCGGCGGGGGCGCTGACCGCGGGACCGTCGGTGCGTGACCCGTCTTGGTATCGCGCCCAATAGATTTCGCGGCGACGGGCGTCGGTGACCACCAGGGTGTCGCCGGTGGTCAGCACGCCGATCGCGTCCAGGCTGCACACCCCGTGCACCGGGATGCCCAGCGCGTGTCCGTAGGCGGCGGCGGTCGCCATCCCGGCCCGCAGGCCGGTGAAGGGGCCGGGCCCGCAGCCCACCACGACGGCGTCGAGGTCGGCCATGGTCAGTTCGGCGTCGGTCAGCGCGGCCAGCACGTTGGGCGTCAGCCGCTCGGCATGTGCGCGGGCGTCGATGGTGACCCGCTCGGCCAGCACGCTGAGATCGTCGCGGCGCACGATGCCCGCCGTCACCGCCGGAGTGGAGGTGTCGAGGGTCAGGATGGCGCTCATGAGCCCCACTCCCACGTCGCAATCCTGGTGTCGGAATGGCTGATTCGTTCGAGACGGATGTCGAGGTGGCGCTCGGCGAGGCGTTCGGCCAGACCCTCGCCCCACTCCACCACGACGACCGCGTCGGCCAGCTCGGTGTCGAGGTCCAGCGATTCCAGCTCGTCGAGCAGGTCGGCGGCGTTGCGGTCCAACAGCCGGTAGACGTCGACGTGGATCATCGCCGGGGCACCGGGTCGTCGCGGCGGATGCACCCGCGCCAGCACGTAGGTCGGCGACGTGACCGGGCCGTCGACGTCCATCGCCGCGGCAATCCCCTTGGCCAGCACCGTCTTTCCCGCGCCCAGCGGACCGGACAGGACGACGACGTCACCGGCGCGCAGCTGCTCCCCGAGCCGGGAGCCCAGCGCGACGGTGTCCTCGACCCGTTCGAGTGTGGCGGTTCCCGAGCTAGTCATCGCGGCACAACCATTCCCGAAGCCGGCGGTACCGCTGCGCCATCTTGCTCGGCCGCGACCGGTTGACCAGCCGGATCAGTCCGTCGTTGATGGCGTCGGGTTTGTCCAGCAGCGCCAGGTGGCTGGCGCCGGTGACGATGACCAGTTCGGATCGCGGCATACAGGCCGCCATCTTTCGCGAGTACTCGTCGGGGGTGAGCAGGTCGTGGTCACCGCAGGCGATCAGCGTCGGGACCCGCAACAGCGTCCACAGCCCGGCGGTTTCGTCGTGCGCTTCCAGCGCGGGCAGGAAGCCGACCATGGTGGCGATCGGGGTCTCGTTCATCATCCGCTGGGAGAACGCGTCCAGGCTGCGGCTGACTTGCAGGTCGCTGAAGGAGGCGGCGCGCAGGATGGGAGCGATCAGCGACCGTGACACGGTGCGGCCGCGGTGCAGCAGACTGGGTGCGGACCGGGCGGTGAACCGGATCGCTTCCAGCGCAGGGTTTTTCAGTATCTCGCCCAGGGGGGACCGGGTCACACCTTCGGCGGCGGAGGAGATCAATGCCGCACCGACAATCCGGCGGCCGTACCGCTCGGGGAACTGCCGGGCGTGCGACAACACGGTCATGCCGCCCATCGAATGGCCGACCAATACGATCGCCCCGCGCGGCACCGCCGCCCGCAGCACGGCTTCCAGGTCCTTGCCCAGTTGGGTCAGCGTGTAGGTCTCGGGGTCGGCCTCGGCGGACTCGCCGTGACCGCGCTGGTCGTAGAAGACCATCCGCACATCGGATACCCAGTGCCCGGCCAGGCGCCGACGCTGAAAGTGGAAGGCGCCCATGCGCAGACAGAATCCGTGCACGAAGACCAGGGTCAGCGGGGCGTCCGTCGGGCCGTCCTCGCGCACCGTCAACCGCACCCCATCGGGCGCGCTCACCACGTAGCTACGGTCGACGTCCACGTCGTCGAAATCCTCGCCAGCGTAAGGATCTTCGAGCGCGGCGGCCCGGGCGGTCATCGAACGCCGGGCCGATGCCCCGACGATGGTAGCCACCGCGCTCACCCCGGCGCCCCCCGCAAGCCAGGCCCTGCGCTTGCGGGTTTCTTCATCACTCAACGGTTTTCGGCCTCGCGATAGGTTCTGGTAATGCGACCGCGCGGGCTGGTGACCACTTCGTAGTGGATGGTGTCGAGCAGATCCGCCCAGTCCTGCGCGGTGGGCTCGCCCGCGGTGCCCGGCCCGAACAGGATCGCCTCGTCGCCCTCGGCGACGTCGGGCTGCCCGGGGCCCAGGTCGACGACGAACTGGTCCATGCAGATCCGCCCGACGCCCGGGCGGCGCCGGCCGTTGATCAGTACGTCCAGCCGCCCGCCCAGCGCGCGGAACACGCCGTCGGCGTAGCCGATCGGCAGCAGCGCCAGATTGGTGTCGCGCTGCGCGGTCCAGGTGTGACCGTAGGAGACGCTTTCGCCGGCGCGAATCGATTTGACCAGTGCCACAGCGCATTTCACCGTCATCGCCGGAATCAGGCCCATGTCGCCCAGCTGCGGCACCGGGCTCAGGCCGTACACCGCGATGCCCGGGCGCACCAGATCAAGGGCCAGATCGGGGCGCGACAGGGTGGCCGACGAGTTCGCCAGGTGCGCCACCTCGAATTGCACCCCCTGATCGCGCGCGTGGGCCAGCATCTCGGAGAACCGTTGGGCCTGAACGTCGTTGATCGGGTTGTCGGGCTGGTCGGCGTACACCAGGTGCGACATCAGCCCGCGCAGGCGCAGGGCGCCCTCGGCGGCGCCGACCCGCAATGTCTGCAGCATCGTCGGGTATTCCGCGGCGGGCACACCGTTGCGATTCAGCCCGGTGTCGACCTTGACAGTCACCGTCGCGGTGCGCCCGGTCCGCTGCGCCGCGCCGAGCAGTTCGTCGAGCTGACGTATCGAGGACACCGCGATCTCGACGTCGGCCAGCAGCGCGGGCCCGAAGTCGGTGCCGGGCGCATGCAACCAGGCCAGCACCGGCACGCAGATGTCGTCGGCCCGCAGCGCCAGTGCCTCGTCGACCGTGGCCACCCCCAGTTCGGCCGCCCCGGCGGCCAGCGCGGCGCGGGCGACCCGCGCGGCCCCGTGGCCATAGCCGTCGGCCTTGACGACGGCCATCACCTGCGCGGAGCCGGCGTGCTCGCGCAGCACCCGCACGTTGTGTTCGATTGCCCCGAGGTCCACCACGGCCTCGGCGAGGACCCCGGGCCTCAGCGATATCGGCGTAACAGCCACGCCGCCATTGTCCCAGAAGTGCCGCGAGCGCCCGCGAACCGAACGTCAGTGCGAAAATCCTGCGCTGATTTCGCAGTGCGGTTCGGCTCGCGAGCGCAAGGACTCAGTGCGCGAAGTGCTCGGCGCGGTAGTGCCCGCCCGGCTTGAGCTTGTCCAGCGAGGCCAGCGCGCTGCGGGCGTCGTCGTGCAGCGCCCGGGCCAGGTCGGCGGACAGCCCCTCACGCACCACGATGCGCAGCACAGAGATGTCGGTGGCGTTGTCCGGCATCGTGTAGGCGGGCACCTGCCAGCCGTAACCGCGCAGTTCATGCGAAACGTCGAACTCGGTGTAGCCCAGGCCGCGCTGCAGCCGGAAGCTGACCACCGGGATCGCCGAGCCGTCCGAGATCAGCTCGCAGTGGTCCCCGACGCGCAGCTGCTCGGCCAGCCAGCGCGCGGTCGACGACAGCGTCTGCATCACCTGGGTGTAGCCCTCGCGGCCCAGCCGCAGGAAGTTGTAGTACTGGCCGACCACCTGATTGCCGGGGCGGGAGAAGTTCAGCGTGAACGTCGGCATGTCGCCGCCCAGGTAGTTGACGTGGAACACCAGGTCCTCGGGCAGGTACTCCTTGCTGCGCCAAACCACGAACCCGACGCCGGGGTAGGTCAGGCCGTACTTGTGGCCGCTGACGTTGATCGACACCACCCGCGGCAGCCGGAAGTCCCACTTCAGGTCGGGGTGCAAGAACGGCACCACGAAGCCGCCGCTGGCGGCGTCGACGTGCACCGGAACGTCGACTCCCCCGCCCGCCGCCAGCTTGTCCAGCGCCGCGCAGATCTGCGCGATGGGTTCCAGCTCGCCGGTGTAGGTGGTGCCCAGGATCGCCACCACCCCGATGGTGTCCTCATCGACCGCCTCGACCACCTGCTTGGGGGTGATGACGTAGCGCCCCTCCTCCATCGGCAGGTAGCGCGGCTCGACGTCGAAGTAGCGGCAGAACTTCTCCCACACCACCTGCACGTTGGAGCCCATCACCAGGTTGGGGGTGCGACCCTTCCAGTCTTTCCCGACCTTCGCCCGCCACCGCCATTTCATCGCCAGCCCACCCAGCATCACCGCCTCGCTGGACCCGATCGTCGACACCCCGCACGCGCTGGAGGGGTCGTCGTCGCGCAGGCCGTCGGCGTGGAACAGGTCGGCGACCATGCACACGCAGCGCTGCTCGATGGCCGCGGTGGCCGGATATTCGTCCTTGTCGATCATGTTCTTGTCGAAGGTCTCGGCCATCAGCCGCCCGGCCTCGGGGTCCATCCAGGTGGTGACGAAGGTGGCCAGGTTCAGCCGCGAGCTGCCGTCGAGCATCAGCTCGTCGTGAATGAAGCGGTAGGCGGCGTCGGGGTCCATGGATTCCTCGGGCAGCCGCAGCGCGGGTACCGGCGCGGTGAACAGGCGGCCGGTGTAGGCGGGGGCGATGGAATGCGCTGGCATGGACGGATGTTGGGGCACGGGATTCCTCTCTAAGGTCTATAGGGCAGCCACGGCCGCCCGGATGTGGTGCAGGATCCGTGACGCCGACGTCGGCGCCTCGCCGGGACCCGGGTCGGCCGCCGACATCGCCGCCGCCCGCGCGTGCACGAACGCCGCGGCCGCGGCCGCCTCGGCCGGCGGCAGCCCCGACGCCAGCAGCGCGCCGATCATGCCGGACAGCACATCCCCGGAGCCGGCGGTGGCCGCCCAGGACTGTCCCGCCGGGTTCAGGTAGACCGGGCCGCCGGGGTCAGCGATGACGGTGACGTTCCCCTTGAGCAGCACGGTCGCGCCGAACGCGTCGGCCAGTTTTCGGCACGCGCTCACGCGATCGTCCCCGGGCGGGGCGCCGGCCAGCCGGGCGAATTCGCCGGCGTGCGGCGTCAGCACCGTCGGCGCGGCGCGGTCGACGAGCACCTCGGGATGGGCCGCCACGATGGTCAGCGCGTCGGCGTCGACGATCACGGGCAGGTCGGTGTCCAGCGCGAACCACAGCGCGGCGGCCCCCTTGTCGTCGGTGCCCAGCCCGGGCCCGACCACCCAGGACTGCACCCGTCCGGCCGACGACGGAGTGGGCGAGGCGATCACCTCCGGCCAGCGCGCGAGCACCTCGGCATGCGCGCCGCCGGCGTAGCGCACCATGCCGGAATGCGTCACGACGGCGGCGCCGGTGCACAGCACCGCCGCGCCCGGATACGTCGACGAGCCGGCCAGCACGCCGGTCACGCCCTGGGTGTATTTGTCGTCGCGGGCGCCGGGCACCGGCCAGCGCGCCACCACATCGGCGGCCTCGAAGCCGAACAGGTCCGTCTCCGGCAGGTCGAGCCCGATGTCGACCAACCGCACGCGGCCGCAGTCGCCCAGCGCGTGCACGGGCTTGAGCCCGCCGAAGGTCACCGTCAGCGCCGCGTGCACGGCCGGGCCGGTGACCGCTCCGGTCGCCGCGTCGACGCCGCTGGGGATGTCGACGGCGACCACCGGGATCCCGGCCGCGTCCACCGCGGCGAACACCTCGGCCGCCGCCGGCCGCAGCGGGCCGGATCCGGAAATGCCCACCACGCCGTCGATGACGAGATCCGTTGCCGCCGAGACCTTTTGCACGATTCTCCCGCCGGCCTTGGTGAACGCCGCCAACCCCTTGCGATGCGTGCGGTCCGGGTTGAGCAGCACCGCGTCGGCGGCCGCGCCGCGACGGCGCAGGAAGGTGGCCGCCCACAGCGCGTCGCCGCCGTTGTCGCCGGAGCCGACGACCGCGCACACCCGGCGCCCGGCCACCCCACCGGTGCGCCGGGCCAGCTCGCAGATGATCTCGCTGGCCAGCCCGAACGCCGCGCGTCGCATCAGCGCACCCTCGGGCAGGCTGGCCAGCAGCGGGGCTTCCGCCTCGCGGATCGCGTCTGCCGAGTAGTAGTGCCGCATCACCGCCAGCCTAGGCGACGGCCTTGCCCAGCCATTCACTCATCGCCGTGGCCAACGCCGCGCGATTCTCGCGCTTGACGATCCCGTGTCCGTCGTCGTCGAACAGCAGGTAGCGCACGTCGCGACCGGCCCGGCGCAGCGCGTCCACGATTTGCTCCGATTCGCCGACCGGGACGTTGGTGTCCATGGCGCCGTGCACCACCAGCAGCGGCGCGGTCAACGCGTCCACGCGGCGCAGCGGGGAGAGCTCCGCCAGCAGTTCGCGATCGTGCACCGGGTGGCCGTACTCGGGGTACGCCGCGGCGGCGATCCACGGCTCGGTGTTGCGGTAGAACGTGGTGAGATCGCTCATCCCGCAGATGCTGACGCCCGCGGCGAACAGCTCGGGGTGAAACGTCAGGGCCGCCAGCGTCAGGTAGCCGCCGTAGGACCAGCCCGCGCAGGCGATCCGCGTCGGGTCGGCCACGCCGTTGTCCACCAGGAAGCGCACGCAGTCGGCGACGTCGTCGATCGCGCCGAAGCGCTTCTCCTTGTCGTCGGCGTGCACGAACGTCCGGCCCAGGCCGCCGGAGCCGCGAACGTTGGGCGCCAGCACCACGACTCCGTCGCCGACCAGCCGCGCGAAGATCTCGCTGTAGCCGGGCCGGGCCTGGCCTTCCGGCCCGCCGTGCAGATAGATCATCGCGGCCCCGGTTGGCTGCGCGGGCCGGTACAGCCAGGCGTTGAGGCGCAACCCGTCGCGTGCGGTGATGATTTCCAGCGTGGTGGCCGCCGATCCCGGAATGATTGGGCCGCAACTGGGTTCGCGGTCGATCGGCTCCCATTGGCGCGAGCGGGGATCGACGAGCTCGACGGTGCGCGGCGTCGAAGGCCCTTCGACGGTGACGGCGACCATCGACCCGCCCGCACTGATGGACAGCTCACTGGCGACCAGGCCGGGCAGCGGGATCGGTTCTCCCAGCGTGTTGTCGGAGTATTCGAGAATCTGTAATTCGCTGCGGCCCTGCAGGTTCCACAGCAACGCAACGGTGGACAGGTCGTCACTGATGACGAACGCGTCGAGATCACAGTCGGGGCGCTCGGCCACCACGTAGTAGCTGACGCCGTCCGGCGTGGCCGTGACTTCCAACAGCCGGGCATGCTCGCAGCCGTTGTCGCTGCGGATCAGCGCCCGGACGTATCCGCTGCCGTCCGCGCCCGGGTAGTACAGCTCACTATCCGGGCCGTGCCGGACGCGGCGCGGATGGTGGTCGTCGAGAATGACGCCGTCTTCCGTGGTGGACCCAGGATCTGATGGCAGCAATGCGATTTCGGTCGATCCGTGCAGCATGATCAGTTCGTGGTAGCCGCGTGGCCCGACTCGTATCAGCGACGCTCCGGCCCACGCGTCGACCAGTCTGCCGCCGGATCGTCGGTCCAGCACCGTGCACTGGCCGTCGGCCGGATCGATCAGACATGAGGTCCCGACGCCGTCCTCACCGGTGAGGATCGCGGCCACCCGGGTGCCGTCCCAGGCGATCAGCTCGGCGGTGCCGGCATCATTTCCGTCGATGCCGTCGATGCGGTCGATGTCGTCAATCCTGCGGGCCATCCGGTCGTCGGGGTCGGTGGTGACGACCCAGATCTGGCTGCGGGTTCCGCCGCCCGGGGCGACTTCGCAGGCCAGCCACCGACCGTCCGCAGAGTGAATGACCCGCGAGACCGCGCCCTCGACCGGTAGCTCCACATCCCGCGACGAGCTGGCCCGCCGGCCCCGTAGAAACCGTTGCACCGCACGGGGATAACCGCCGTCGTCGACCAGATGGGCGAACGCCGTCGCGTCCGGCGACAGCGACGCGCCGTAGAGCGCGCGGACCTGCTGGGCCATCGCCTCAGCCCGCCATGCCCTGCAGCCACATTTCCAGCACGGCCAGTTGCCACAACGCGTTGGCGCCCAACGTGGTCCGTGTGCGGTTGGGCTCGGCCAGCAGCGCTTGGATGGCCTCGGGGCGATACAGCCCGCGCGCGCGGGCGGCGTCGTTGGTCAGCGCGTCGCCCACCATGTCGAGCAGCTCGCCGTGCAGATGGCGGATGCCCGGCACCAGGAAGTGTCCCTTGGTGCGGTCGATCACCTCCGCCGGAAGCAGCTTGCGTGAACCGTTTTTCAGCACACCCTTGCCGGCCGAGGCCAGTTTCAGTTCGGGCGGGCAGGTAGCCGCCAGCTCGACGAAGTCGTGGTCGAGGAACGGCACCCGCGCTTCCAGGCCCCACGCCATGGTCATGGTGTCAACGCGTTTGACCGGATCGTCGACGAGCATCACCTGGGTATCCAGCCGCAACGCGGCATCCACCGCGCTGTCGGCGCCCGGTGCGCCCTGATGGGCCGTCGCGAACTCGCGGCTCACGTCGGCGTCAATCCCGTACTCGGGGGCCAGGATTGACAGCACCTCGTCGTGGCTGCGGTCGAAGAACACCTTGGCGTAGGCCTCGGTGGTCTGCTCGCGCGCAATGTTCGCCAGCGGCGGGTACCAGGAGTAGCCGGCCAGAATCTCGTCGGCGCCCTGCCCGGATTGCACCACCTTCACCGACTTGCTGACCTGGCCCGACAGCAGGTAGAAGGCCACGCAGTCGTGGCTGACCATCGGTTCGCTCATGGCGGCAATGCTTTTCGGCACCGCGGGCGTCAGCCGCGAGGTGTCGATGTGGATCTTGTGGTGGTCGGTGTCGAAGGTCTTGGCGATCAGGTCGGAGTAGAAGTACTCGTCGCCGGATTCGCCGTCGGACGAGTCGAAGCCGATGCTGAAGGTGGCCAACCCGTGCTGGCCCTGCTCGGCCAGCAGCGCCACCACGATCGAGGAGTCGATGCCGCCCGACAGCAGCACACCCACGGGGACGTCGGCGACCATCCGGCGCTTCACCGCGGTGCGCAGCGCGTCCATCAACGCGGCTTCCCAGTCGCGGCCCGACCAGGACGCCTTGTCTGGGTCGCGGCCGAATTTCGGTGTCCAGTAGACGGTTTCGGTGTGCGACCCGTCGGGCTGGATCACCCGTACCGTCGCGGGCGGAAGCTTGCGCACGCCGCGGTAGATGGTCAGCGGCGCCGGCACCACGGAGTGGAACGTCATGTAGTGGTGCAGGGCCTCGCGGTCCAGTTCGGTGTCGATCTCACCGGGCTCGCCAGCCTGTAGCAGCGCCCGCATGCTGGACGCGAACCGCAGCCGGCCCGGCGCCGCCGCCAGGTAAAGCGGCTTGATGCCCAGCCGGTCCCGGGCCAGCGTCAGCACACCGGTGTCCCGGTCGGCGATGGCGAACGCGAACATCCCCTTGAATCGCTCGACGCAGTGCGCGCCCCACTTGTGGAACGCCTTGATCACGACCTCGCTGTCGGCGGTGGAGAAGAATCGGTACCCGTCGGCCTGAAGTTGCTTACGCAGCTCCTGGTAGTTGTAGATGCAGCCGTTGAAGGCCAGGCTCAATCCGAGTTCGGCGTCGACCATCGGTTGCGCCCCGCGAGCCGACAGGTCGATGATCGACAGTCGCCGATGCCCGAGGGCCACGGGTCCGTGCGCGACCACCCCGTCGGCGTCCGGCCCGCGCGAGGTCATCGCGCATGTCATCCGGGCCACCGCCCCGACGTCGGCTGCCCTTCCGTCCCAACGGATTTCACCGCAGATACCGCACATGTCATCCGCCCCCATCGACTGCGCCCAGAATCCAGGTGTCCTTGCTGCCGCCGCCCGACGATGAGTTGACGATCCGCGACCCGCGCACCCCCACTCGCGTCAGCGCCGCGGGCATCACGTGCGCCGAGACGGAACCAGCATCGGGCCGCAGATGGACGAAGGCGCGCAGGTCGACGTGGTGGGGGTATAAGCCGCCGCCGTCGAACGTGGGGTGGGTGGACAGGTTGATCGGCTCCTGGGCGATGAACCGCTCGGGTTGCGCCTCCAATTCGGCGCGGCGAGCCTCGACCGCGGCGTCGGAGGCCTCCGGCCCGATCAGCACACCGCTGCCGCCCAACCCGTCGATCGGTTTCACCACCAGGTCGCCCAGGTGGGCCAGCACGAAGTCGCGCTGTTCGCGTTCGGCGCAGATCCACGTCGGCACCTGAGCCAGTCGTGGCTTTTCGCCGAGGTAGTACTCGATCATGGCCGGGACGTAGGCGTAGATGGCCTTGTCGTCGGCCACCCCGTTGGCCAGCGCGTTGGCGATCGTGAGGTTGCCGTCGCTGACCGCCTCCAGCAGTCCCGGGCGCAGGGGCGCGTCGTCGTACCCGTGGGAGGACAGCAGCATGTCTTCGTCCATCCGCGCATACACGACGTCGATGCGTCGCACGTGAGAACCGATGTGCTGCACCAGCTTTCCGTCGCGCACCGTCAGGTCGGCCGGCTGCACCAACGCGACGTCCATCTCCTCGGCCAAAAATGTGTGTTCGAACCACGCGGAGTCTTTCCAGCCGGCCGACAGGATCACCACGGTGGGGTCGTCGGGCGCGTGTGCCGGTGCGGCCGCGCGCAGCGTCTCGAGCAGCATCCGCGGCGTCTGTCCGGGGTCCTCGATCGGGGCGGGCGGTTGCAATTCGGGGATGTGCTTGGCGATCAGCCGGTGGTTGACGATCGCGTAGGCGACGCCCGACGGCACGCGCAGGTTGTCTTCGAGCACCATCCAGCGGCCGGCGCCGTCGCACACGATGTCGGTGCCGCTGATGTGGGCCCGCACCGTGTTGCCCGCGCGGCGGCCCGTGGAGCGGAAGCCGGGCGCGCGGTCGAGGGCCTGCACGCCGATGATGCCGTCGGCGACGATCGCCTGCTCCGAGTAAACGTCGCGAAGGAACGCGTCCAGCGCGCGTGCTCGCTGAGCCAGGCCGTCGGACAGCGCCGCCCAGTCCTGCGCGTCGACGATGCGCGGCACTAGGTCGACAGGGAACAGCTGGGCCCGGCTCTGGCCGGTGACGCGGAACATGATGCTGTCGGCGCGCTGCTCCTGCTCGATATCCGCTTCCCGGGATCGCAGCTGCGCCGCGCCGAGCCGCGCCACGGTGTCCAGGACCGTTCGGTAGTGCGGGCGGGGCTGTCCGTCCGCGTCGACCGCCTCGTCGTAGCTGTCTTCGAGGGTGACCCGGGGATCGCCGCGGGCGGGGCCGGTCAGGGGTTTGCTGCCCGGGTGGTAGCCGAATAGCAGGCTGGGATCGTCGATGGCGCCGGTCGGGGTGCTGCGCTCGCCGTTGGCGGTCTCGACGATGAGCTGGTCGACCACGTCGGTGAGACGGCCACGGCGGCGCAGCGCGCGCCGTTGCCGAGCGGACGAAGTGCCCGCGACCAGCGCGGCCCGGCTCAATTCGCTGACGGTGTCCCAGTCGTCGCTTTGTTCGAGTTGCGGGCGCAGCGAGTCGACCAGGGCGCCGACCACCTCCGCGGCCGGCCGGCTGGCCGGGCCGGTCACATCGACGAGCTCGCCCTCCAATCCCGAGCGGGCGGCTCGCCACAGCGCCGCCCGGCCCACCGCCGGCGACAGCACCGTCGCTGGGACGCCGGCCCGGGCCGCGGCCTGCTCGCGCTCGACCAATGCCCGGAATATCCCGGCGATCAGCAACACGGTGTCCACCGACGGGCAGCTGTCGCAGACCCGCAACTCCAGCGTCGGAGCGCAGTTGGCCGGACGGACGTCGAAATAGACCATCCCGATGTCGGCGATGACACCGCTGGCCACCAGGTCGGCGACCAGGTCGTCGTACTCGCGGGCCGATTGCACCGGGGCGGCCAGACCCGTCGTCGGCCAACGCTGCCAGACGAGCGTGCGCATGCTGGCGTAGCCGGTGTCGGAGCCGTCCGACGCGAAAGGCGAGCTGGCCGACAACGCGAGCAGGATCGGCAGGTACGCGGCCACCCGGTAGGCGACGGCGACCGCCGTGTCGCGGTCCTCGACGCCGACGTGGATCTGGGTGCCGCAGATCAACTGCTCGCGGGCCAGCAGTTGATAGTCGGCGAGCATTTGCCGGTAACGCCGTGTCCTGGTCACCTGCATTTCGGCCGGCACCGCCAGCGGCACCGCCCCCGCCGCGACGACGCCGATGCCCAGCCCCGCCGCGGTGTCGACCAAAACCTTGCGGTGGCGGACGATTTCGTCGCGCAATCCCTGCAGCGACTCCACCACCTGGGTGTTGGTCTCGATGACACAGCGCTGCAACTCGGCGACGTAGTTCTCGTTCAGCTCGGCCAACAGCTCCGGAGCGCGCGCGGTGAGTCGCCGTGTCTTCAGGTCGACAAGGTGAAACTCTTCTTCCGCCCCCAATGTTCGCGGCGTTAAACGTCGCATTCCGCCACCGTACGGGCGGCCAATTACCGACGCGTTACTTGGCCCGTTGCCCGAGCGGCCCTTCGACACATCCGTCTAATACCCGGATCACCGGGACTCCACGCGACGGGTAGCAGCACAGCCCGATGAGGATCGCCGCGAAATGGGCGATGACAAGGTGCCGCGCCCCGGCCACCTTCGCATGCGCGGACGTCAGGCCGGTTTTTCGGCCTCGGGTCTCAGATGACGCCACCAACAGGAGATGTAGATCAGCATCGACATCACCACCACGACGATCACCCACAGCGTGACCGTGACGTCGAGCCACGATCCGATCGGGGGCGAGTCGGGCAGGGCATTGCGCAGCGGAACCACCGCAAAGAGCATTGCCGCATACCACGTTGTCATCGGCGGTTGGAATTTTCGCTTGTTGCGCAGTGTCTGAACCGCGACGAAGAGGGAGACGCCAGCGATCGCGATCAGCACACCGACGATGACGGCACCAAACGCCGCGGTGCTTGGCGATCGATGCAACTCCACGCGGTACAGCGCCGGTGTAGCGCCGCCGGAGACGGGCGAAACCGCAAGCAGCCAGCCGGGAACGCGGTCGACGAAGTTCACCGGCACCCGCTGGGCTACTGACGCTCCGCCACGGATGATGTCGACGCTGATCGGCCCCGTCCGGTAGCGATCGAAGGGCCAATTCGAGGGGTCACCCGAAATGGTCAGGGGGACAGGGTAAACGCCCGGGGTCATCCCCGCCGTCCAGGTGCGCTTGCTGGGCGACACCGACGAATGGATCACGACACTCAAATCTGCGTTGAGTCCGTGAGTTTGCGGGTCCAGCAGCCCAGCGCCCGGTTGGACAGTGACGTTGGCCGTCAACGCACCCTTCACCGACTGGAGATCTTCAAGGCTGATCGTCACGGAGGTGCCGTCCGGAGCAGATTGATCTTCGATGAGCGGCCGAGGGCACCCGCAACCCGATTTGGCGTACAGCGCAATCGTGGCGATGTACGCCCCGATGAAGAAGATCACCAGACCGATGATGAAAAATCGCATAAAGCGATGGGGTTGGTTGGAAGAATCATCCGCGGACAAGAAGTATGCCTCCCCCGATTGGTTAGCGTGCGAAACGGCTTACCGCGCACAGATAGTAACTCAGCCGATCCAGGAGACTGTGCCCGCGACTCTTGGCCCAGCTACCCGGCTTGTCGACGTCGCTGCCGCAAAACGTTGCTACCGCGGGGATTTCGATCAGCCGCTAGGCCCCGGCGGTTGGACCCCCGCCATCGCCGGGCGGTCCCGGCAACGGCGGCAGCTCACGAGCAACCGTCGGGTGGTCCCAATTCGGCGGCAGCGTGTGCACCACCGTCGGCTTCTCCGTATGCGACACCGGCTGCACCGGGCCCGGTGGCTGCACCGCTTCCCACGCCGGCGGCACCGGCTCCGGGGGCCTGGCGGCATCCGGCCGCACCGGTTCTAGTGGCTTCTGCGGCTCCGGTCGCAAATGCCGCCACCAGCAGGAGATGTAAAGCGCCATCGAGATCGCCAACGCCACGATCACCCACATGACAATCGTGACGTCGATCCAGCTTCCGAAGGGAGGCGCATCGGGCAGGGCGTTACGCAACGGCATCACCGCGAACAACATAGCCGCGTACCACGTCGTCATCGGCGGCTGAAATTTTCGCCTGTCCCAAACCGTTTCCACCGCAACGAAAAGGGCCAGGGCCGCCAGCGCGACGAGGACGCAGAGGATCGCGACACCGGCGAACACGGTGCTGGGCGATCGCTGCAGCGCCACCCGGTACGGGCCGATCTCGCTGGTGTCGTTGACGGGGCTGACCGCGACCTCCCAGCCCAGCAGACGATTGACCAACGTCACCGCCGTCGGCACCGGCGTGTACGACGAGCCGGACAGGAGCTCAGCCACGATCGGCCCCGAATGGTATTCGTCGAACGGCCAATTCGCGACGTCGCCGGCCACCCCCAGGGAGACGCGGAAGGCGTCGGGCAGGGTGCCCTTCTGCCAGGTGTGCTTGCTGCTCGTGACCGCGGAAGTGACCACGATATTGAGGTCGTCCTTGAGCGTGTGGGTCAGCGGGTCCAACAGCGCCGGTGCGGGTGACACGTTGACGTTGATGACAAGCACGCTGCTATCGGACTTCATGCTGTCGGCATCGATGATCACCCGGGTTGCGTCGTCCATCGATGGACCGTGGACAACCACGTGGGGGTGGCCCGAACCGTTGTTGATATACAACACAATTGAGACGACATAGACGACGACGAAGAATGCGACACCCAAGATGCCCAGTCGCGTGCGTCGCCTACTCAACGGTCACCGACTTCGCCAGGTTACGCGGTTTGTCGACATCGTAACCGCGGGCCCGCGCGACCGACGCGGCGAACATCTGAAGCGGGATGGTCGACAGCAGGGGCTGCAAAAGCGTTGATACCGCCGGGATTTCGACCAAGTGATCGGCGTAGGGGCGCACGGTGTCGTCGCCCTCCTCGGCGATCACCACGGTCACCGCGCCGCGGGCCTGGATCTCCCGGATGTTGGACAGCAGCTTGGCGTGCAGCGTGGCCGACCCCTTCGGGGAAGGCATCACAACGATGACCGGCAGGCCTTCTTCGATCAGCGCGATCGGGCCGTGCTTGAGCTCGCCGGCGGCGAACCCCTCGGCGTGCATGTAGGCCAATTCCTTGAGTTTCAGCGCGCCTTCCAGCGCCACCGGGTAGCCGACGTGGCGGCCCAGGAACAGCACGCACGTCGACTGAGCGAACCGGCGAGCCAGCTCGGCTACCGGCTCGATCGCCGCGATCACCCGCGCCACCAGGTCGGGCATCGCTTCCAGTTCGCGGTATTCGCGCGCCACCTCGTCGGGGTACTTGGTGCCCCGGGCCTGCGCCAGCGCCAGGCCCAGCAGGTAGTTGGCGGCAATTTGGGCCAGGAAGGTTTTCGTCGAGGCCACCCCGATCTCCGGTCCGGCGCGGGTGTAGAGCACCGCATCGCACTCGCGCGGGATCTGGCTGCCGTTGGTGTTGCAGATCGCCAGCACCTTGGCCTTCTGCTCCTTGGCGTGCCGGACCGCTTCCAAAGTGTCTGCGGTTTCCCCGGATTGGGAGATCGCCACCACCAGCGTGCTGCGGTCCAGCACCGGGTCCCGGTAGCGGAATTCGCTGGCAAGCTCCACTTCCACCGGCAGCCGCGTCCAGTGCTCGATCGCGTATTTCGCCAGCAGCCCGGAGTGGTAGGCGGTGCCGCAGGCAACCACGAATACCTTGTCGATCTCGCGCAATTCCTGGTCGGAGAGCCGCTGTTCGTCCAGCACGATGCGGCCGTTGACGAAGTGGCCGAGCAGCGTGTCGGCCACCGCGGCGGGCTGCTCGGCGATCTCCTTGAGCATGAAGTACTCGTAGCCGCCCTTTTCGGCGGCGGCCAGGTCCCAGTCGATGTGAAACTCGCGGAATTCGACATCATCGTTGCCGTCGAAATCGGTGATCCGGTAGCCGTCGGCGGTGATCACTACGGCCTGGTCCTGGCCCAGTTCGACCGCCCGACGGGTGTGTTCGATGAACGCCGCCACGTCGGAGCCGACGAACATCTCGCCGTCGCCGATCCCCACCACCAGCGGTGTGGACCGGCGGGCGGCGACGATGGTGCCCGGCTCGTCGGCATTGGCGAACACCAGGGTGAAGTGGCCTTCCAAGCGGCGCAGCACGGCGAGCACGGAGGCGGGGAAGTCGCCGGCGGTGTCGCCGTGCTGGTAGGCCCGGGCCACCAGATGCACCGCGACCTCGGTGTCGGTGTCGCTGACGAATTCGACGCCGGCGGTCTCCAGCTCATGGCGCAGGCTGGCGAAATTCTCGATGATGCCGTTGTGGACGACGGCGATCTTGCCGGCGGCGTCGCGGTGGGGGTGCGCGTTGCGATCGGTGGGGCGGCCGTGCGTCGCCCAGCGGGTGTGGCCCAGGCCGGTGCTGGCGGTGCGCCAGTCCTCGGACGTCTCGGCCATCTCGGCCACGGCGTCCTCAAGGTTGGCCAGTCCGCCGGCCCGGCGACGGACAGTGAGTTTGCCATGACCGTCGACCAGGGCGAGTCCCGACGAGTCATAGCCGCGGTATTCCATGCGTCGCAGCGCGTCCATGACAACCTCGCAGGCGCAGCCGCGCCCGACGTAGCCGACAATTCCGCACATTCTGATCAGGGTAGTGCACGCCACCGCTCCCGGCCCGTTGCAGCACACTGACCTGGGGAAATGCCGCGCGACCCGGGCGCGGTGGGGCCGATCGGGTGGCGCTACCCCGGCCAGATTACGACGAGATGACACGTTCGGTTCCATTTCAATTCATGTCGACTTCCTATTAAATAGGGGTCCTTTTCACCTGATGTCTTTGTGACGTTTTCGATTACGTCATTGCCTCAGCAACCGGCCGACTTACTCTCGGAATATAAGCAAGGCTGGCAACTATCAGAAGCCAGGGGGATCCGCTAAATCAGCCCACGCTGAATTGGCAGACACACCAAGGCGATAGCCCAACGGCACCAGCGGAAAGGACGACGGAGTTGACGCCCGCCTGATCACCACCCTACCGACTCTTGAAACGCTTGCCACGGACCAATTCCGTTGCAGTCCAAGCCTTTATTGCGTGCGCGGCGACCCCTTGCCGGCCGTAAAACTGTTCTCCGTCAGCAACCGATCCAGCTGGCGACAATGCCGATAACCGAGCGACCGGTTTACCCCACGGGGGGATGCGTCACGGATTAGCGATATACGAATACGCAATTGTCCGCAAATGGTTCTCATAACCAGCTAATTCACCAATTCTATTTGCCAATAATCTCTTGGAGGAATCATGACCGCAGTTCTTTTGGACGATATCGACGTTATCGATGTGGCCAGCGACATCCGGCCCACCACCCGGCTGGCCGTGGCGCCCGCGGCGACGAAGAAGCGGGTGCGGCGGGCGCCGATCGACACCGGGGGCGACCCCATGGTGGATGCGGCCACGAGGTTGCTGAGCATCCCGCTGCGCCACATGTACGCGGCGCTGTGGCGCGTGGGTGTGATCGAGGTTCGCTAACGTCTAGGGGTGGCCCGCACCCGCAAGCTCTTCGCCGCCCTCACCCGCCGTGGTCCGCACCGGGTTTTGCGAGGTGACCTGGCCTTCGCCGGCTTGCCGGGAGTGGTGTACACCCCCGAAGCGGGGCTGAACCTGCCCGCGGTCGCGTTCGGCCACGATTGGCTTACCGGTGCCGACCGTTATTCGGGTCTGCTGGAGCATCTGGCATCGTGGGGCATCGTGGCCGGGGCGCCCGACACGCAGCGGGGGCTGGCGCCTTCGGTGCTCAACCTGGCCTTCGACCTGGGCACGGCGTTGGACATCGTGGCGGGGGTGCGACTCGGACCGGGCAAGATCAGCGTGCACCCGGCCAAGCTCGGCGTGGTGGGTCATGGGTTCGGCGGCTCGGCCGCGGTGTTCGCCGCGGCGGGCATGCCCGCCAAGCTGGCGGCCGTGACGGCGATCTTCCCGACGTTCACCAGTCCCCCGCCCGAGCAGCCCGCCGCGACGCTGAAGGTCCCGGGTTTGATCCTGACCACGCCCGCGGACCCGACCGCGTTGAACGCCAACGCCCTCGCGTTGTCCGCGGTGTGGAAGGCGGCCACGTTGCGCATCGTCAAAAAGGGTGAAGCCGCGGGTCTGGCCGAGGGTCGGCGACTGACGCAGGCGATCGGGCTCGGCGGCCCGCACCGCGGCACGCAAAAGGCGGTGCGGGCACTGATCACCGGCTATCTGCTTGCCACGCTCGCCGGCGACAAGACCTACCGCGACTTCGCCGACCCGGACGTGCAACTGCCGCGGACCGTGCCGGTGGACCCCGACGCGGAACCGGTTACCCCGGAAGAAAAGATCGTCGCGCTGCTGAAGTAAGGAGCGTTGATGCGCATCGGCATTGCCCTGGATTACTCCCGCGGATTTCACGAGGCCGTCGACCGCGTCGTTGCGCTCGAGAAGTCGGGTCTCGACATCGCCGTGGTGGCCGAGGCCTACTCCTATGACGCGGTCAGCCAACTCGGGTACCTGGCGGCCAAGACCAACACCGTGGAATTGGCCTCGGGTGTGTTCCCCATTTACATCCGCACGCCGTCGCTGTTGGCGATGACCGCGGCGGGGCTGGATTTCGTGTCCGACGGCCGGTTTCGCCTCGGCATCGGCACGTCCGGGCCTCAGGTGATCGAGGGATTTCACGGTGTCGAGTTCGACGCGCCGATCGAACGCACCCGCGAGATCGTGGAGATCTGCCGGCAGGTGTGGCGGCGCGAACGGGTGCGGTATGACGGCAAGCACTATCAGCTGCCGCTGCCCGCCGACCGCGGAACCGGTTTGGGCAAGGCCCTTCAGCTCATCAATCACCCTGTGCGCGAACGCATTCCGATTCTGATCGCGGCGCTGGGCCCCAAGAATGTCGAGCTGACCGCCGAGATCGCCGAGGGCTGGCACCCGGTCTTCTTCTATCCCGAAAAGGCATCGTCGATCTGGGGTGGGGCGCTGGCGGCGGGCGCCGCCAAGCGCGACCCCGCCCTCGGCCCCCTCGATGTCATGGTGCACGCGTCGCTGGCCATCGGCGACGACGTCGAGGAGCGGCTGGCGTGGACCAAACCGCAACTGGGTCTGTACCTCGGCGGCATGGGCGCCAAGGGACGGAACTTCTACCACAACGTGGCCACCCGCTACGGGTACGGCGAAGTCGCCGACCGGATCCAGGAGCTGTACTTGGCCGGGCGCAAGCGTGAGGCCATCGAGGCGGTGCCCGACGAATTGGTGCGTGGACTCTCGCTGATCGGCCCGCGCGGATTCGTCGCCGAACGGCTGGCCGCGTTCGCCGAGGCCGGGGTGACGACGATGCTGGTGAGCCCGCTGGCGGCCGACTCCGCCGAAGCCATGCGCTACGTCGAGGAAGTGCTCGAGCTGCGCCCCGCCTGAGCGGGATCACTGCCCCGCCTTCGGCAGCTCGTCGGCCGCGATCTCACACGGGGTCTTTGCACCCGGCGGCGGCGCGGCTACCGGCGGCGGCGCGTCGATCGGTGGCGTGGCCGGCGGCGGCGCGTCGTCCGGGGCGGCCTCCTCGGCCACGACGTTCTGGCTTTCGTCGGGCTTGTCCGGCTCGGGATCGGACTCCTCGTCATCGTCGGCTTTGTCGTCGGCGGGGTGGTCGGTGTCGTCGGTGTCTTCTGCGTCGGTGTCGTCGGCGTCGGTGTCGTCGGGGTCCGGCGCGTCGTCAAGCCCCGACGGATCGTCCGAACCCAGCAGCCCACTCAACTCGTCGATGATCCGATTCGCGAGGCCGCCCAGCCCACCCAGCCCGCCGAGCCCGCCCAGTCCGTCGGGGCCGGAGGTACCACCGAGACCAGCGGGCAGCGCCGACGCATCTCCCAGCCCGGTGCCCAAGTCCGGCGCCGCGAGTGGCACGGGCGGCGCGGATGTCGCGGCCGGCGCGGGAGGTGGGGCAACTTCAGCCGGCGCCGGCTCGGGGACCAGGGTGGGACGCGCGGGCGCGGGCGTCGCGCTCACGGGCGGTGCGCTCGCCGGCTGAAGCGGGGCGCGGTCGGGCCGGAGGTCCTCGGGGATCTCAAAATAGACCGGTGCGGCCGCGGCGAACTTGTCGATCACCATGTCATAGGCCGTCGCTACCCCGGCCCGCGCCGACCGCATCGCGGCCAGCCATTCGACGCGAATGTCGTTGTCCACGTAGGGTTTTATCTGCTGTTGGACCAGTTCGCCAGCGGGCCGGTCTCCGTCGGTGACCGCGGCGGCCGCGGCCAGCCACGCGGGCCGGTTCGCCGCGGTGCGATCGTCGATGGCGGTGGCCGTCGCGACCTTGACGTCGACAAGGTGCCACAGGTTGTCGCGCAGCGACTCGCAACGCTGGGCCGCCGCGCGGATCTCGGTGGCCACCGCGTTGGCCGCATCGCAGTGGCGCTGCAGAAAGGCGAGCGCGGACTCCGCCCCGGGCCCGGTCCACGCCGCCGCCAGCTCGTCGACTTGGGCGCGCTGCATCCGCAGCGCTTCGGTGACCGCCCCGGCCGCCGCCCGCAGCCGCGCACAGTCGCCGTCGAGCGCGTGCAGGTCGAGCCCTTGCTCGCTGTCGTACCAATCTCTGATTTGGTTTGGGCGGGAAGTCAATTCGGGATCGTGATAGCCCAGCACCTGACACGCCCGCACGTAGGCCTGGGTGTGTTCGACGGCCGGCCGGCCCTCGGCGAGGCGGCCGGCGACGTCGAACCGCTCGGCCATGATCAGGCGATCCGCGCCGCGGCATACCCGTCGGCGTCGGCGTAGCGGTTGGCGCTGGCCCGCATGGCGACGGCGATCTCGACGGCGGCCCGCGACCACCGCGACACCTCGGCCGTCAACCGGTCCAGCGCGCCGCGTAACGCGTCGCCGCTCGCGGTGTGGGCGCGGCCCGCGCCGGACCCGCCGAACGCGAGGGCGGCCATGTGGTCATAGACGGCGGCGTCGAGGAGTTCGGCGGCGTCACCGAACCGCTCGGCGATCGCGTGCACGGCGCCGGTGTCGATACCGGTGGAACGGCTGTCGGGTCTCATGCCTATTCCGACGCCGGACAAGGCGCGGGAGTTCCCGCAAAAGAATTAGCGCTGCGAACTCACCGCGTCGGCAACACGAGTCGCCACCCGGTGGGCGACGTCTTCGTCGGCCGCTTCCACCATGACCCGGATCATGGGTTCAGTTCCCGAGGGGCGCAACAAGATTCGGCCGGTGTCGCCCAGTTCGGCCTCGGCCTCGTCGACCGCCGTGCGCACCGCCGGCGCGGCGGCGGCGGTCGCCTTATCGGCGACCTGGACGTTGATCAGCACCTGCGGCAGCGACTTTATCGTCGACGCGAGTTCGGCCAGCGACGAGCCGGTCTGCGCCATGCGCGCCATCAATCGCAGTCCCGTGACGATGCCGTCGCCGGTCGAGCCCAGCGCCGGCATCACGATGTGTCCGGACTGCTCGCCACCGAGGCTGAAGTCGCCGGCGCGTAACTCCTCGAGGACGTAGCGGTCGCCGACGCCCGTCGTGCGCACCCTGACCCCGGCCGACCGCATCGCCAGGTGCAGCCCGAGGTTGCTCATCACGGTGGCGACCACGGTGTCGCCGGCCAGTTCGCCGGCCTCCTTCATCGCCAGCGCGAGCACCACCATGATGGCGTCGCCGTCGACCAGGTCGCCGTTGGCGTCGATGGCCAGGCACCGGTCGGCATCGCCGTCATGCGCCAGGCCCAGGTCGGCGTGGTGGGCGAGGACCGCCGAGCGCAGCGAGTCGAGGTGGGTCGATCCGCAGTCGTCATTGATGTTGATGCCGTTGGGCTCCGCGTTGATCGCGATGACCCGGGCACCGGCCGCGCGGTAGGCCCGCGGCGCCACCGACGACGCGGCGCCGTGCGCGCAGTCGACGACCACGGTCAGCTTGTCGAGCGTGCCGGTGCTGGCCTTGCTCAGGTGGCGCAGGTAGCGCTCCGCCGCGTCCTCGGCGTCGATGACGCGACCGAGCCCGGCGCCGACGGGGCGCAACCCGGGGCCGGCGGCGACGAGTTCCTCGATCTGGTCCTCGGTGTCGTCGTCCAGTTTGTGTCCGCGGGGTCCGAAGATCTTGATCCCGTTGTCGGGCATCGGGTTGTGTGACGCCGAGATCATCACGCCGAAGTCGGCGTCATACGCGCCGGTCAGGTACGCCACCGCGGGCGTGGGCAACACCCCGACCCGCAGCGCGTCGATGCCCTCGCTGGTGAGTCCGGCGATGACGGCGGCCTCCAGCATCTCGCCGCTGGCCCGCGGATCGCGGCCGATCACCGCGACCCGCCTGCGCAGATCGCTCGACGCCGCCAGCCTCCGGGCCGCCGCCGCACCCAGCGCCAACGCCAGCTCGGCGGTCAGCTCGCGGTTGGCGACCCCGCGAACCCCGTCGGTGCCGAACAGTCGACCCATGCGGACAAACCTCCCACATTGCTGGGCTCAGACCAATAACAGGGCCTATACCCGACCTAACGTGCCCACTCTTTTCTGGCCCAAACAGCGCACAATTGTGCGCCGACACGCCGCGGGCTATGCACGCGATGCGCCGTTGCATCCAGAAAGTGATCGCCGATCAGCGCTTGCTGTACTGCGGCGCCTTGCGGGCCTTCTTCAGGCCGTACTTCTTGCGCTCGGTGGCGCGCGGGTCGCGGGTGAGGAAGCCGGCCTTCTTCAGCGGGGGCCGGTCCTCCGGCGACGCCAGGATCAGCGCCCGGGCGATGCCCAGGCGAAGCGCACCGGCCTGGCCCGACGGGCCGCCGCCATGCAGCAGGGCGAAGATGTCGAAGCTCTCGACCCGGTCCACGGTGACCAGCGGGGCCTTGATCAGCTGCTGGTGCACCTTGTTGGGGAAGTAGTCCTCCAGGCTGCGGCCGTTGAGGTCGAACTTGCCGGTGCCGGGCACCAGGCGCACCCGGACCACCGCCTCCTTGCGGCGGCCGACGGTCTGAATGGGGCGCTCGAACACGAAGGACTCGGTGCGCTTGGGCGCCGGGCTTTCGACGGGGGTGTCCACCTCTTCGACGACCTCCACCGCTTCGGCTTCGGGAGCTTGGGTGGGTTCCAGGGTGGGCTCGTCGGTTTCCAGGCTGGTTTCGGTCTCGGTCACTGGGCCACCTGCTTGATCTCGAACGGAACCGGCTTCTGCGCGGCGTGCGGATGCTGCGGGCCGGCGTAGACGTGCAGCTTGCGCTGGATCTGGCGGCTCAGCTTGTTCTTGGGCAGCATGCCGACGATCGCCTTTTCGACCACGCGGTCGGCCTGCTTTTGCATCAGCTCACCGATGGTGCGCTTGTGCAGGCCGCCGGGGTATCCGGAGTGGCGGTAAGCGATTTTCTGCTGCAGTTTGTCGCCGCCGATGGCGACCTTGTCGGCGTTGATGACGATGACGAAGTCGCCGCCGTCGACATTGGGAGCGAACGTCGGCTTGTGCTTGCCGCGGAGCAGCGTGGCTGCTGCGACGGCAAGGCGACCAAGCACCACGTCCGTGGCGTCGATGACGTACCACGACCGCGTGGTGTCACCCGCCTTGGGCGCATATGTGGGCACCGCTTACCTTCTTCTATCTCGAGGTGGATCCCGGGTGACCCGGGTACCGGTCAGGCGTTGACGGTTGGGTTGATCTCGGCGACCAGCATTGACCCGAGGACCCTGGCGTACCGCACGCCAACCGAGCAGCTTACCGACCGGCGTCCCCGCAGGTCAAAACGGCCGCCACCGCATCGAATGCGCGCAGTGTGTCCAACATGTGCGGCTCGTGCGAGTGCGGCTGGGTGGACACCTTGGCGGCGACGACCTCCGCGGCGCGGTTGACGTAGATCATCTGGCCGCACATGCCCAGGCACAACACGACGTTGCTGCCCGGATAAGGAACCCACACCTGGTTGCGGTACATCCCGCCGGGCAGTTCGGTGTCCCCGGGGCAGGCGGCGAACGCCGCGCGCGAGCCGGGGCCCCCGTCGAGGGTGTCGGCGATCCACGCCGCCGGCACCACCTGCTCGCCCGTCAACGAGACGCCGTCGCGCAACAGCAGCGTCCCGAACCGGATCATGTCGGTCAGGCAGGCGCTGACGCCGCCGTCGAAAAACCCGGTGCCGACCGCGTCGACGGCGATGGTGGCGTCGCATTGGGCCCCGATGCGGCTCCACAGCAGCTCCGACATCAGTTCGGGCATCCGCCGGCCGCCGGCTACCTCGCAAATCCAGCCGAGCACGTCGGTTTCGCAAGAGCGATATTCGAAGGGGCCGCCGTGCGCCGACTTCTGCCGCAGGGTGAGCAGGAAATCCTGCAGCGTCGCGGGGCCATCCACGGTCCTTGGCGCCCACCCCATCGCCTGATCGAGAAGGTGGATTTCCGCGGTCGGGTCGAGGGGATTCTCCGAGAACGCGATGCCCGACCTCATGTCCAGCAGGTGACGCACCGTCGCCCCCGCATAGCCGCAGTTCGCCAGGGCGGGCACGTAGGCCGTGACCGGTGCGTCCGGGTCGATGGCGCCGGCCTCGTGCAGCGCTCCGACCACCGCGGCCACCAGCGACTTGCTCACCGAGAACAGCAGGTGCCGGGTTTGCGCGCTCATGCCGTCCAGGTATTCCTCGGCCACCAACGCACCGCGGTGGGCGACGGCCCAGCCGTCGGTGGCGGTGGCGGCCATCACCGCGCCGACGGTGGTGGAGGAACCGTCCGTGGTGGTCGTTGCGATGTCGGCGATCGGGGCGGTGGCGGTGGGCAGCGACGCGACGGGCCCGGTCCCGCGTGAGATGGGCGCGGTCGGCACGAAGTCGTCGACGTGCTGGAAGGACCAGTGCGCGTACGGCGCCGACAGCCAGTTGTCCAGGGAGATACCGGCCGGGGCTTCGCTCACGCGCGTGCGACGAGCCGCGAGACGATCGGCGCGGCCGGCGACAGCGGCGTCGAGACGAACTTCGCCTTCATGCCCCGCACCCAGCGCTGGCAGCGCTCGCTGAGCTGATAGTCGTCGGTCTGCAGGTGCGAGCGGGTGACCAGCACGCCGAGTTGGGCGCCCTCGGAACGTAGGTCGCCGGGCGCCGCGACCCGCATATAGAAGGCCTCCGACCCGTCGAGCAGCGTGGCCCAGTCGTTGGCGGTCCGCGAGAAGGAGACCCGGCCGTCATCGTCGATCCGCCATACCCCGGTGCGTGGCGTCGCGGTGAAGATCTCCAGATCCGGCGACGTCTCGGTGATGATCACCTGGCCCCAGACCTCGTCCTCGCCGTAGCCGCGCTCCCAGCGCGCGTTGATCTCGTCGATGTCGAGCTCGTACTCCACGTCCATGTACTCGAGCAGGTGGAAGAGGAACAGCGGCATGTCGGCGTAGGCCTCGGTGGTCAGGTTCGTCATCGGGCTGGCGCCGCTCAGCCGCGGATTCACCTCGCCGAGGTAGAGCTCGTCGGAGTCCAGGTCGTGCAGCAGGTCCACCTCGAAGTAGCCGAGGTAGCCCTCGCGGCGCATGACGTCGCCGAGCTTGGTCACCATTTCTCGCGCGGCGTGCGTCTGGGCCGGCGGCAGCACCTCGTGCCAGATGTCGTTGCCACACCAGCTGCCCCGGCTCGGCGTCAGCTCCGAGTAGCCGACCAAACTGGTCATCGCGGGGCCGACGACGGTGCCGTGGCGGGTCACGGCGCCCTCGAGGCACACCTCGACGTTGCGGATGCGCTTCATCACCTTGAGTTCCTGCCCGACCAGGTCGCCGGCGTGCTCGTCCCAGTCGCGCTGGCCGTGCACGAAGAACGTCCCGCTGCCGGCGTTGCCGTAGGCGATCGAGATGACGAGGTCGTCTCCCAGGTTTGCGTCTTGGGCGAGGGCCAACAGTTCGTCGTAGGAGCCGGCCCGCCCGATCGTGTTGGGCACGCTCGGGACGCCGGCCTCGTCGGCCAGGCGCGTCATCACGATCTTGGAGCCCAACCGATTGCGTAGCTCGATCGGTGGGTGCATGACCTCGAGACCAGCCGAGCGCGCCTTGGCCTGGATTTCCTCGTTCATCATCACAAAGCAGCATTTGCCGCCGGGACCCTTGCCCCCGATGAAGTCGAGCGTCTCGGGATCGGACAGCAGGTGGCTGCACACGTCGTCCATGGAATCGAAATCGCGGCGGTCGCGGCGGCGCGGCACGAACACCCGCGAGTGCGTGCCCTCGAAAGAGTCAAAGTAGGTGAGGTAGAAGAAGTTTCGTATCCAGCGGTCAACGCCGAGCAGGTTGAACGGGGTCGGAGAGATGAAGTACAGCGGCACCTTATTGGTGTGAAAGAACGCGCGTATGTCCGAGAGGCCATTCAGCGGGGGGCGCGGCCCCGGGGCGCCGGCGGTGGCGCTCACGCCGGTTGCGGTGACGTCGTGGCCAGGCGCCGCGGCAGGGGCAAAAGCGCTGCGGTCAGCGCGACGCTGGTGTCCTCGTGAACCTCCATGCCGTCAATTGTGCACGGGCACATGGCCGGGTGGAAGTGCTGGGCTCGGGGCGTGACTGTGTGGTCCCGGCGGCTCTCCTTCCGCAGGGACCACACAGGGTCTGTTTCGGCTACCTGGCCCAGACGCCGGCCGCCCGGCGGTCGGCGTCTGCCACCTCTTGCGCACCGTCGCGCACCGCGTGTCCGAGGTCGACCAGGATCTCATTGAGTGCCGTGGCGGCCTGGTGCCACTTCAGCTGCTCGGCCTGATACGCGGCCGCGGCTTCGCGAGTCCAAAGTTGTTGCAGCGGAGCGATTTGTGACCGCAGCTCCTCCAGCGCGGCGTTGAAGCGTGTCGACGTGGTGTGAATCTCCTGGCGAACCGAGTGCTCGATTTCGTCGAAGTTGTACGACAGCACGGGATCCATGGGCAGTCCTCTCGATCACAGGTGTCCGCCGGTGGCGGCGATGCGGTGCGCATGGCTCTGGCCGGCCTCCTGCAGCGCAGCCTCGTTGTGCCGAATGGTCTCGGCGATGTCGTGCAGAACGCGATAAAGCCGCATCGACTCGGTGTTCCAGCGATCCACGACATCTTTGAACCGCACGGCCGCGAGCCCACCCCACACCGACGGCGGCACAGCGCTCATGCGGCCGATGAATGCCTGCAGCAGCGCCCGGATTTCTTCGTTGCGGGTATCCGTGGTGGCCGCGACGGACCGCATCACGTCGAAGTCGGTGCTCAGGGTGTTGGCGCTCGTCGGTGTGCTCATACCTATTCCGACCGCTGCGGGGCTGGTTTGGTTCCCTCCGATATCGCGCGGGCCGACCGCACCGCCTGCTCGCACACCTCGCGGACCGCGTCCTCGCCGCCCGGACGGCTCTGGCATCCCACGCTGATGCGCACCGGCCCGTCGAGCAGCACCGTCCACCGCACTTGGTGGCCGGCGCGCAGTTCACGGTAGGTCACCGCGGGCCGTCCGGCGCTGGTTCCGGACGGGTTGAAGTCGACAAATATCCCGGCCGGCTCGGCGTCGATGGCTCGCTTCAACCGCTCGGCCGTGCGGCTGAGCGTCTCGCCGGGGATCGGAGTCTGGGTGACGTGCAACGCCACCTCGGGATCCGACGGCGACGTGAGCTCTACCCGCGCCGAGCCGGGCCCACCGGTTAGGCGCCGCGTGGACCAGTTCGCCGGAACCGTCACCGCGACTTGACCTTCCACCAAGAATGTCGTTGCCGGCTTGGCCGCATTCGGCATCTCGCGCCGACCGGCCGCGCCCACCGCGGGCACCGCCGCGACCACGACGACGCCGGCCGCCGCCAGCCAACCCAGCCGCCGCGCGGGCGATCGAGAATCACGAGCAATGTCGGTTGACGGCGGCTCGCCGCAATCCCACCGGTGCAGCGACGCTAGGCGGGCCAGTTGCCGCAGCCGTGCGTCGTCGATTTCGATCACCTTCTGGGCGCCGCGATGACGTACCGCCTCGGCGATCGATGTCGTGAGCGCCGCCATGCCGTCGTCCGAGGCATCGATCACCACGACCGCGCGCTTCGTCGCGGCGGCCAGGCTCGCGACCTCCTGCGCGACGAGCGTCGGCCGCATCGTGCGCGGCACGGCGACCACCTCGCCGCCGGGGGCACTAGTGACCGCCACTAAGCGCTCGGCGATCTCCACCACCGTCGCGTCCGGTCCGGTGTCCGACCATCCCTGCGCCAACAACCACGACCGCGGTTGCGCCGCTAGGTCATTGGGCCGCGGCGCGGCTGTGGTGAGCACGCCGATGCGCGCCGGCGGCCACCACGACGGATGAATTATAGTCAGGCCGTTGCTGCCGTCGCAGGGCAGCGACTCCAGCACTGTTCGCCACAGCGATTCGACGGCGACCGGGCGCTCCCCCACCAGCGCGACCCGATCGTCTATCGCTTCCAGCGCCGCGCGCATCTGGGCATCGTCGATCACGCTTGTGCCACAACATAATCGGCGGATGCTTCCGGGACCCACTTCAATGATCGCGCGATGTGGGCTCACGGCGGACTCCACGCCACCTGAACTAGCCGCTCGTCGCCGGTGCGGGTGATCAGAACGCCGCGCCCCGGTGGCAGCGGTTCGGGGCGGACGGAGCCGAGCAGCGCCCCGTCGGCGCCGCGCCCGCTCATCATTAGTCCCGCGCAGCCGAAGTCCCGCAGGCTCGCGAGCACCGGCTCGAACAACGCCCGGGCCGCGCCGCCGCTGCGCCGCGCCACGACGAGATGCAACCCCAGATCCCGCGCGTACGGCAGGTATTCGAGCAGGGGCGCCAACGGATTTCCCGCCGGGCCGGCAACCAGATCGTAGTCGTCGATCACAACATAGAGGTCCGGTCCGGACCACCATGACCCGGCCCGCAATTGCGCCTGGCTCAGTTGCGGTGAAGGCATGCGGTGGCGCAGCCGGTCCAGGAAACCGGGCAGCGACGCCTCGAGCGCCGCGGGCGACATGGCATAGCCGGCGCAGTGTTCCGACTCGACGACACCCAGCAGCGTGCGCCGAAAGTCGACAATCAACAACTGGGCCTGCTCGGCTGTCCTGGTTCGGACGATCTCACGGCACAAGGTGCGCAGCACGGCGGTCTTGCCGCAGTCGTTGTCACCGATCGCCAGCAGGTGCGTCTCTTGCTTGAAATCGACTGCCACCGGCCGCAACTGACGTTCCTCGATGCCGAGCAAGATGCCCACGCCAGAGGTGTCACCGGCCTGCCGCACGACGGCGTCATGATCCACCCGAGCGGGCAGCAGCGGTATTGGCGGCGCGAGCAAAGCGCCGTGGCGACCCGGCAGGTCACCGACGTCGATTGGCAGCGCGATCAGCATGTGCAGTCCGTCGGGAGTGAGGCCGCGGCCCGGCCTATCGTGGGGCACTTGCCGCGCCTGCCGGCGGTCCAGCTCGGAATCGGCGGGATCGCCCAGCCGCAGTTCGATGCGGGTACCCAGCTGGTCCTTCAGCGACGGCCTGATCTCCGCCCAGCGCGATGCCGACAGCACCACATGCACACCGAACGAGAGTCCTTGCACCGCAAGCGCAGTGATCGATTCCTCGAGTTCAGGGAACTCATTTCGCACTCCGGTCCAGCCGTCGACGACGAGGAATACGTCGCCGAACGGGTCGGCATCCACCGTTCGTTGCCGACGGTATCGGGCGATCGAGTCGACATGGTGCTCGCGGAAGAAGGCCTCCCGGGACCGCACGACCGACTCCAGTTCGGCGATCATACGCACCACCAGCTCCGGCTCGGCCCTACCGGCCACCGCACCAACATGTGCCACCGTGCGCAACGAGGCCAGGCCTCCCCCGCCGAAGTCGAGGCAGTAGAACTGCACCTGCGTGGGATCATGGGTCGCGCACAACGCGGTGACCAGCGTGCGCAGCACCGTCGACTTGCCCGATTGAGGCGCGCCGACAATCCCGACATTGCCTGCCGCTGCGGACAATTCGACCATGAGCGGCGTTCTGCACTGGTCGAACGGCCGATCCACGATCCCGATCGGTACGGCCAAACCGCCCGCCGCACGTCCGGCTTGACGCAACAGGGCGCGCAGAGTCGGTGACTCGTGCAGTGGCGGGAGCCAGACCTGGTGCGCGGGCGGCCCATGCCCCGCGACCCGATCCATGATCGCCCGCAGCACAGTGCCTTCCGATGATGCGCCGGCCGGGGCCGCGACCGGCTCGATGTTTCGTGAGGTGAACAGTCGCGCGGTCCGGAGCGCGGACTCCGGTGCGCCGCCCACCAGCGGCCCGGACACGTATGCCGCCCGAAAGCCAACCGACTCGCCCGCCGCGGCACGCAGCAATCCCGCCCCGGGCTCGTTCGGCAGCAGATACGCATCCGGTGTTCCCAGCACGGTTCGTGATTCGCTGGCGGAGAGCACCTTCAGACATATCCGGTACGACAGGTGCGCTTCTAATCCGCGCAACCGTCCCTCATCGAGCCGTTGACTGGCCAACAAGAGATGCATGGCCAGCGAGCGGCCGAGTCGACCGATCGCGACGAACATGTCGGCAAAATCGGGATGCTGGCCCAGCAGTTCGGAAAACTCGTCGACGATGATGAACAACGTCGGCAGGGCGGGCAATTGCGCACCGGCCCGACGCGCCCGCTCGTACGCCGCGACGCTGGCACAGCTCGCCGCCCGCAGCACCTGCTGGCGGCGGTTCATCTCACCGGCCAGCGCGTCACGCATCCGGGCGACCAGGGGCGCTTCCTCGGCCAGGTTGGTGATGACCGCGGCGACGTGCGGCGCCCGCGCCAGGTCGAGAAACGTTGCCCCACCCTTGAAATCGATGAGCAGCAGGTTGAGCACCTCCGGCGAATTGCGCGCCATCATGCCCAGCGTGATGGTCCGCAGCAGCTCGGACTTTCCCGAGCCGGTGGCTCCCACACAGAGCCCATGGGGACCCATGCCACCTTCGGCCGCCTCCTTGACGTCCAGCTCAATCGGTGCACCGTCGATCGTGGTTCCGATCGGCGCGCGCAGGCGATCGGCGTGGGTTCGGTTGTCCCAGAACGTACTAGGATCGAATGACCTGATGTCGCCGATCCCGACCAGACTCGACCAACCCGCCGCTGCGCCCGCGGCCCTGGAGCCGCGTTGGCCGGCCAGCCGCTGCGCACACACCACCGCGTCGGCAAGATCCATCTGGTCGGGACGGACCAGAGCGTCGGCGACGTCCGGGTGCCCAATCGTCAACGGTGCGCCGTCGCGCCCGGCCCCGACCTCCAGGGTGCTGACGGCGTCGATGATCGGCGCGGGCTCGTCGCGGTCGTCCAGGTCGGCGATCAGCACCACGTGCGGCCCGGCCAGACCCTGCAACGCACCGAGCGCTTCGGCCCGAGAGGGATAGATCATGCGGGCGCGGCCCAGCGCATCGGCAACGCTGGGGTGGCCGCTGGGATGGCCGCTGGGATGGCCGCTGGGATGGCCGCTGGGATGGCCATTGTGCGGCAACCATTTCAGCCATTCCCAGTGGGCTCGGTTGCCGTCGCTGACCGCGCCGACGATGAGCAACTCGTCGGGAGCATGCCACACCGCCAGTTGGCAGATCATCGCCCGCAGCAGCGCCCGCACCTGAGCCCGGTCGCCGTCGACAATCACGGTTCCGGGCAACCCGACGGTGACCGGCGCGTGCGCGATGGTCGAGTGTGTGTCGAGGAAGCGCTGCAGTGCCGCGGCGGTGACCGGATCCGACCGCCCGGCGCCCGCGGTCTCCGCGGCCACCAGTCGGGTGGCGAGCGGACGGGATCCGAGGCCGACGCGGACACGGCCGAAGTCGGGGTCGCCGGCCCGCCGGTTCCACATCCGTGGGCCGCCGATCAACGTCCACAGCGCTTCGGGCTCGGGATGGTCAAGGCTTAGCGACAAGTGTTGCGCTGCAGCCGTTTCCATGACGGCCCGGCGCAGCCGACTCAGGTAACCGAGGTATTCGCTGCGATCGGCGGCGATCCCGCGGCGGCCACCGCGCCCGGTTAACGCCGTGACCACGACGGAAGCCAGCATCATCACCGGGAATGCCAAAAACATGGGATTGCGGCCGGCGCCCGATCCCGACAGGAAAGCCGCCGCCATGACGCCCACCGTGGCGAGGGACACGACGACCGGCAGCAGCCGCACCAACGCGGTCGCGGATGCCGTGCTGGGCACTTCGGGAGGCGCGAGCACCACGATGTCGGCACCCGGGGCCATCGGCGGCGGTGCTAGGGCCGCGTTAGGGCTTGCCACGGTTGCAAGACGCTAAGCAGGACCCGAGCCGTCGGCAAGTCACCTGTGGATGGCCGCAGACCACAACGGCTAAGAAGGGATACCGTGCTGCCCGATGTTGTCTGCACCCGATCCGGGGCTGCGCCGCGTCTGCGTGCACGCCGGCACCGCCGTCGTCGACCTGGCCCTGCCGGCCGCCGTCCCCATCGCGAACCTGATCCCGTCGATCATCGACATCCTGGACGACTGCGGTGTCGACAGGTCCGGCGATCGGCCGGGCCGCCCCTACCGGCTGGCTGCGCCCGGCGTTCCTGCGCTACGCGCATCGACGACGCTGGCGCAGAATGACATTCGCGACGGTGCGGTGCTGATCTTGAGCCAAGCCCGTGCCGACCCACCCGCTCCGCGCTATGACGATGTGGCCGAGGCCGTCGCTGCCACGCTCGGGGTGCGCGCACGGCCGTGGACCCGGCGGGCCAGCCGGCTGACCGGCGCGGTCACGGCGGGGTTTTTGACCGGTGTCGGTGGCCTAGTACTCGTTCGAAACGCCCTCGGCGACAACGCCACCCGCGAGGTTGGCACCGCCGCCGGTGTCGCGGGCTTGGCCGCGGTTCTTGGCCTGCTGATCGCGCGGCGCGCGGCTCGGGATCCGATCACCGGGCTCACCCTGAGCCTGCTTGCCACCGCGTTCGCCGCGCTTGCCGGGTTCACCGCGGTTCCCGGCACGCCGGGTGCACCCAACGTGCTGCTGGCCGCGATGGGGGCGGCGGTGGCGTCGGTGCTGGCAATACGGCTGACAAACCGCGACGTCGTCGCCCTAACCGCGGTCGCGGTCTTCGCGATGATCGCGGCCGGGGCCGCTTTCGCGGACGTGCTGACCGCGGCCCCGGTGCGCACCGTCGCGGCCCTGTCCGCGCTGGTTTCCCTTGGCCTGCTGGGGATTGCCGGCCGGGTGTCCATCGCGCTGGCGAGGCTGTCGCCGCACCGACCGGACGACGCACATCTGGGCGATAAGGCGATGCGCGCCGACGCCTGGTTGGCCAGCCTGCTCGCGGCATTCTCGTCGTCGGCCGCCGTCGCCGCCATCGTCACCGCGGCCGCCGCACCAGGCGCCGACACGGAAGCCTTTGCCTTCGTCACAGCCGCCCTGCTGCTGCTGCGTGCGCGGTCGGCGGACGGCACAACGACGCTCGTGTTGGTTGTCAGCGGAATCGCCACTGTCGGAACAACATTCGCGATCGCGTCGGCCGCCGCGCCGGACCGCGCGGCATGGATCACCGCGGCGACGGCGATGATGGCCGCCGCGGCGCTCTGCCTGGGCTTCCTGGCCCCAGCCATGTCACCCGTTCAGCACCGCATCGTCGAGCTGTCGGAGTATCTGGCCTTCCTCGCGATGGCCCCCCTGGCGTGCTGGATATGCGGCTTCTATGGCGCCGTTCGCGCGCTGAACCCGGCATGAGCACCGCTCGGCTGCTGATGGTGTCGGCGCTGGCTGCCGCACTGGCGTTGGGAATGCCTTTGGCGCAAGCGGTTTCGCCGCCGCCTATCGACGAGCGGCGGCTGCCCGGGCCGGCGAGACCGGCGCCCGCACAGCCGACCGCGCAACGCGAGGTGTGCGACGCGCTGAGCGCGAACCCCGCGGAGCCGGGACGCGGCCCCGATCAGCTCGCGGACCTCGACTTGTCACAGGTGTGGCAGCTCACCCGCGGTGCGGGCCAGCGAGTTGCGATCATCGACACGGGTGTTGCGCGGCACCCGCGGCTGCCGAACCTTGTGCCCGGCGGCGACTACGTGTCCACTGGCGACGGCACCCAGGATTGCGACGCGCACGGCACCGTGGTGGCCGGAATTCTCGGCGGTGTCGCCCCCGATGTCACCTTGATCAGCATCCGCCAATCCAGCGCCAAGTTCGCGCCGGCCGACCATTCCGGGCCCGCTGTCGGCGACGTCGACACCATGGCGAAAGCCGTCCGGACGGCAGCCGACCTCGGCGCTTCGGTGATCAACATTTCGTCGGTCGCCTGCGTTCCGGCCGCAACGCAGCTCGACGACCGCGCGCTCGGCGCCGCCCTGGCCTACGCGGTCGACGTCAAGAACGCCGTGGTCGTGGCCCCGGCGGGCAACACCGGTGGCGCCGCACAGTGTCCGGCTCAGCGGCCCGACGCGACGTGGGAGAACGCGACTGTGGCGGTCAGCCCGGCCTGGTACGGCGACTACGTGCTGACCGTCGGGTCGGTGAACGCCGCGGGCACGCCATCGGCATTCACCCTCGCCGGGCCCTGGGTCGACGTCGCAGCGATCGGCGAGGGCGTGACGCTGTTCGGTTCGGGCCCCCTGTCGGGCACGAGTTATGCGGCCCCGGTTGTCAGCGGGCTGGCCGCGCTGATCCGCGCCCGCTTCCCGACGTGGACCGCCCGCCAGGTGATGCAACGGATCGAGTCAACCGCGCATCACCCGCCGGCCGGGCGGGATCCGGTCGTAGGCAACGGCACGATCGACGCCCTGGCCGCCGTCAGCACCGACTTGACCCCCACCACCACTCCGGCGCCGCAAGCCCCACCGGTTGCGGTCAGCCCCCCGCCGCCGCGGCCGTCGGACGGCCGCGTTCGCGGGGGCGCGTTGCGCGGCGCGGCGATCGGCCTGGCCGTCTTGGTGGCGGCGGTGGTCTCGCTACGGGTGCGAGGGCCCCGCGGCACCGTCTCGAGCGACTGACGCGGTGGCCCGGCTGAGTTCCGGTCCGGACGGCAGCGCCGCCAAAACGGCCCATGGCGCGGGCAGCGGTACCGCCGGCAGCCCAAGGCTGTGCGCCGCCTCGTCGTCGTGGATCGCGAATCGGACCCCGACGTCGGTGACGAGGTATCGCGCCCCGCCCTTCGCCGCCACGTAGGCGCTGCGCCCGGGCGGCAGGTAGACCGCATCCAGCGCCGGCCCGGCGCCGTCGGCCTGGGCCAACGTCACCGGCAGTCTGCCGACCGGCACCGGCAGGCCGGTGCCCGTCAGGAACGCGACGCCGCCTGTCCCATCGGACGCCCAGGTCGCGCAATAGCTGGTATCACGCGCGTCGGCGGCCGCCGGAGCCCGATCCGGAAACGTGGACACCGGCAGGGTGGTGGAGATCGGAGCGGCCCGGATCACATCGGGTGCGACCGCGATCACGTTGGCGGCGCGCTGCGAGTCGCTGAAGCGCAACAAGTCCGTTGCCACTTGGCCGATGCGCTGAACTCCGTCGGTCAGCACGGCGTAATACTCGTCACCGTCGCCGCGGCTGATGCGCAGCACGCTGCCGACCGGGAAGCCGGGAAGCCCGCGCGCCGCGCCGCCGGCGCCGCGGATCCGCGGCGCGGTGATCGCCGGTGCCTCCGGAATGGCGTTCAGCAAAGCCCGCGAGACGTTGCGCGGGACTCGGCCCTCCAGCCGCAGCGCGCGCACAACGGCGGCATCGGCCAGATCCACCACAGCCCGGTGCCCGTTGTAGAGCAGATAGGTCGGCGAACCTGGTCCGGCGGCGACGAGCATGCCCCGTTCGGGGGCCAACCGACGGACCGACGATTCGTCCGGCCGTCCGATGACGATCGTCGTCGCCGGGTCGCCCTGCGTGTCGCAGATCGTCCAGGCCGCCTCATCGCCGGTGAGCGGCCGTCCGATCGTCTGCGGCGCTCCCGAAATCCCCAGCAGTGGACCACGTTTGGTACGGCCCAATTCGGACTCGGGCACCGGCTGTGGGTCGGCGTCGGTGGCCGCGATCAACCGCGCCGAGGCCAGGTTGAGTACCGGATGCCAAATATCGCCGACTCGCACATACAGCGCCCCGGAGTCCCGGCCCATCACGATCTGCGCCCGATCCAGCGCCGGCTGCGGTCGCAGCAAACCAGCCAACGCACATCCCGCCAGCGCGAGGCCGGCGAGCACGACCCCCAGCACCCAGGCGGCCGAATGCGCGCGCAGCGGCTCGTCGACCGTGTCGAGATCTCTGCCCAGCAACGCGCACTCGATGCGGCGGAGGAGAAATCGATGACCGCTGACCTGCAGCCAGCTGGTCGGTTGGCGCGGCGATCGACGGTTCAAAATCCTCCCGGAAAATTTGTGCGTACCGGCCTAGCGCGTCAGGTTAAACCGCACGTCGAACAGCGTGTGGTCGGTTATCCACAGCTCAGCGCCGTTTCGTTGTGCCTGGTAGTGGGTAAAATCGGGGGCGTGAATTCCCTTCCATACCGCTCACGTGGCCCTCGGGCGGGCCGCGCGCGGTCGGCAGGTCGCTGGGTCGGCCTCGGCGCTTCGGCACTGCTCACCGCGACCGGGCTGTTAGCCGTCCCGGCCGCCACGCAGGTGGCCGCCGCGGACGACTGCCCGGACGTCGAGGTCATCTTCGCCCGCGGCACCAACGAACCACCGGGGCTGGGCAAGGTGGGCGATGCCTTCGTGGACTCGCTGCGCCAGCAGACCGGCGGCCTGAACATCCTGCCCTACGGGGTGAACTACGCCGCCAGCAAGCTGCAACTGCACGGCGGCGATGGCGCCAACGACACGATCGACCGGGTCAAAAAGAGCGTGGAAAAGTGCCCGAACACCAAGATCGTGCTGGGCGGCTACTCGCAGGGCGCGTCGGTGATGGACATCGTGGCCGGCGTGCCGATCGGCGGCATCAACTGGGGCAACACGCTGCCCCCGCAGTACGCCAACAACGTCGCGGCCGTCGTCACGTTCGGCGACGTGGCCGACCGGGCCGGCGGGTCGCTGCCCACCCAGAGCGCGATGTTCGGGTCCAAGGCGATCGACCTGTGCAATCCCAACGACCCGATCTGCCACGCCGGCCCGGGCAACGACTGGCAGGGACACACCGAGGGCTACGTCCCGGTGTACACCACCCAGGCCGCGGCCTTCGTCGCGTCGAAGCTGCTGGCCGGGACCGGCCGGCAGGTGCCGGGGTTTGGGCCGCCGATCCAGGGTTATCCGCCGCAGCCGGGCTACAGCCCCCAGGGTCCCCTGAGTCCCCAGGGTCCCCAGACTCCCCAGATACCGGGGTACGGGCCGCAGATGCCCGGGTCACCCGGTTATGCCCCGCAGCCGCCCGGTCCCTCCGGTCCCGATGTGCACGGGCCGGTGCCCGCCACGCCGGCACCCGGCCTGGTTGCTGCGGTGCAGTGACGTACTGTCCGTAAGGCTTCAAAATTCCGTAACATCGCGTCAGTGAGGCATGATGCAACCCGAGTGGCCGGTTTCGCGGCCGCGGCACTCCTCGCTCCCGCACTGGTGATCGCCCCGGCCCTGGTTCCTGTTGGGTCGGCGCCGCTGATCCCCGCGGCGTCGGCGGAGTGCCCGGGAGCCGAAGTGGTGTTCGCGCGGGGCCGAGAGGAGCCGCCCGGACTGGGCGCGGTCGGCGACGCGTTGGTCAATTCGCTGCGCGGTAAGACCCGGATGTCGGTCGGAGCCTACGGGGTCAACTATCCGGCGAACATCACCGTCGACAGCGGCGCCAATGACATGGCCGCGCATGTGCAATCGATGGCGACAAGTTGCCCGAACACCCGTGAGGTGCTCGGCGGTTATTCGCTGGGCGCCGAGGTGGCGGACCTGGCGACGTGGAGCCGTATCCCGCCGGGCCTGGATCAGCACGTCGCGGCGGTCGCTTTGTTCGGGAATGGCACCCGCAAGGTTGCCCCCGCCTTCGCGGGCAAGACGATCGATCAATGCGCGCAGGGCGACCCGATCTGTCGCAACGGCACCACGTGGGCGGCCCATCTTCAGCCCTCATACATCGGCTCCGGACTGGTGGATCAGGCCGCCGCATTCGTCGCCGGCAGGCTCTAGTCGCGCGTGCGCAGGTCCCGGGTGATCAAGACCCGCGACGCAAGTTCGTCGTCCGGCGGATAGTCCACGCCGATCAGCGTCAATCCGTGCGCGGGCGCGGCCGCGAAGTCACTGGAACGGTCTGTTGCAGTAAGCAATTTGCGACACCATGCGGCCGTGCGCCGGTGTTCCCCGACGGCCAGCAGCGCGCCGACCAACGACCGCACCATCGACCAGCAGAACGCGTCGGCGGTCACGTGTGCGGTGACCAGATCCCCGTCGCACGACCAGTCGAACCGCTGCAGCTCGCGGATCGTGGTGGCACCCGCGCGGCGACGGCAAAACGCGGCAAAGTCGTTCAACCCCAGCAGTTCTCGCGACGCGGTCGTCATCGCCGCCACGTCCAGTGGGCGTGGCCAGGCGGTGATGTAGCGGGCCAGCTGCGGAACCACCCCGTAGGGCGCGGTCGACAGTCGATATTGGTAGTGACGGCGCAGCGCCGAAAACCGAGCATCGAAACCCGCTGGGGCCCGGGTGATATCAAGGACGCGAACGTCGGTGGGTAAGAACCCGCCAAGGCGCCGCAGCAACGGCATGAACTCTGGATCGTGCGCACGGGGCGAGCGCGCGTAGGCGTTCGGCAGGGCATCGGCGGGCACGTCGACATGGGCCACCTGCCCGCTGGCATGTACGCCGGCGTCGGTGCGACCGGCGGCGTGCAACCGCACCGGAGTGCGAAACACGGTCGTCAGCGCCTCATCGAGGACGCCGGCGACGGTGCGCTGTCCGGCCTGCACCGCCCAGCCCGCGAAATCGGTTCCGTCGTAGGCGATATCGAGCCGAAGACGGACGTCTTCGCTAATTCTCGGGCGCCTCTTCCGGCGCCTCGGCCTGGGCCTCTTCGGCAGCAGCCTCGTCGGCCTGAGCCTCTTCGGCAGAAGCCTCTTCGGCAGAAGCCTCTTCGGCAGGAGCCTCGTCGGCCTCCTCGGCGGTCGGACCGACCGCCGCCTCGGGCTCGATCGCCGCCTGCGGAGCCGCGGCCGCGGCCACCGGGGCCGCAGCCGTCTTTTTCGAGGCTTTCACGCGGCGCGCCCGGTCGGCCTCGGACGTCACCGTCTTCTCCCGCACCAGCTCGATCACGGCCATCGGGGCGTTGTCGCCCTTGCGCGCCTCGACCTTGATGATGCGGGTGTAGCCGCCGTCGCGGTCGGCGAAGAAGGGCCCGATCTCGGCGAACAAGGCGTGCACGATGTCCTTGTCACGGATCTTCTTCATGACCTCGCGACGGTTGTGCAGCGTGCCCTTCTTCGCGTGCGTGATCAGCTTCTCCGCGTAGGGTCGCAACGCCCGCGCCTTGGGCTCGGTGGTCTTGATCCGGCCGTGCTCGAACAGCGACGTGGCCAAGTTGGCCAGCAGGGCCTTCTGGTGCGACGACCCCCCGCCGAGGCGGGGACCCTTGGTGGGCTTGGGCATTGCGACTTCTCCTAAGTGGGGCCGGCCCCCGTATCAGGTAGGGCCGGGACGGACTTCTTCATCTGTGTCCGGTTCCTCAGCGGCCGCTGCACGGCCGCGTCGTCACCGGACGGTCGTTAGAGCTGTTCGGTTTCGGCGTAATCCTGGTCGTCGTAGGCACTCTCGCTGGACCAGGTGCCGGTGGCGACGTCGTAACCCGCAACCTCCGACGGGTCGAAGCTCGGCGGGCTGTCCTTCAGCGACAGACCCAGCTGGTGCAGCTTGACCTTCACCTCGTCGATGGACTTCTGACCGAAGTTGCGGATGTCGAGCAGGTCGGACTCGGTGCGGCTGACCAGCTCGCCGACCGTGTGCACACCCTCACGCTTGAGGCAGTTGTACGACCGCACGGTCAGATCCAGGTCGTCGATCGGCAGCGCGAACGAGGCGATGTGGTCGGCCTCGGCCGGCGACGGCCCGATCTCGATGCCCTCGGCCTCGACGTTGAGTTCGCGTGCAAGACCAAACAATTCGACCAGGGTCTTGCCGGCGGACGCCAGCGCGTCGCGCGGGCTAATCGAACTCTTGGTCTCCACATCGAGGATCAACTTGTCGAAGTCGGTGCGCTGCTCGACACGGGTGGCGTCCACCTTGTAGGTCACCTTGAGCACCGGCGAGTAGATGGAATCGACTGGGATACGGCCGATTTCGGCCCCCGAAGCGCGGTTCTGCACGGCGGGCACGTAACCACGGCCGCGCTCGACGACGAGCTCCACTTCGAGCTTGCCCTTGTCGTTCAGCGTCGCGATGTGCATGCCGGGGTTGTGCACGGTCACGCCGGCGGGCGGCACGATGTCACCGGCGGTGACCTCACCCGGACCCTGCTTGCGCAGGTACATGGTGACGGGCTCGTCCTCCTCGGACGACACCACCAGACCCTTGAGGTTCAGGATGATGTCGGTGACGTCTTCCTTGACGCCGGGCACGGTGGTGAACTCGTGCAGCACACCGTCGATGCGGATGCTGGTGACGGCCGCGCCGGGAATCGACGACAGCAGCGTGCGACGCAGCGAATTGCCCAGCGTGTAACCGAATCCCGGCTCCAGCGGTTCGATGACGAACTGAGACCGGCTGTCGGTGAGGATGTCCTCGGACAGTGTGGGCCGCTGTGAAATCAGCATGGTGTTTCTTCTTCTCCTTCTCGGCACCCGCTATTTGATGCCGTTTGGGTTTTCAGGCCGGCCGGCCCGAAAGTCTGTTACTTCGAGTAGTACTCGACGATCAGCTGCTCGGTGAGCGGCACGTCGATCTGCGCGCGCTCGGGCAGCTGGTGGATCAGGATGCGCTGCCGCTCCCCCACCACCTGCAGCCAGCTCGGGATCGGGCGGTCACCCGCCGTCTCCCGCGCGATCTGGAACGGCACCGTGTTCAGCGATGAGTCCCGCACGTCGATGATGTCGTACTGCGACACCCGGTAGCTCGGCACGTTGACGTGCACCCCGTTGACGCTGAAGTGCCCGTGGCTGACGAGCTGGCGGGCCATCCGGCGGGTGCGCGCCAGGCCGGCGCGGTACACGACGTTGTCGAGGCGGCTTTCCAGGATCTTGAGCAGTTCCTCACCGGTCTTACCGGACTGGCGCGAGGCCTCTTCGTAGTAGCGACGGAACTGCTTTTCCATCACACCGTAGGTGAAGCGGGCCTTCTGCTTCTCCTGCAGCTGCTGTCGATATTCGCTGTCCTTGATCCGCGCGCGGCCGTGCTGGCCGGGCGGGTAGGGACGCTTTTCGAAGGACTGCGAACCGCCGACGAGGTCGGTGCCCAGCCGGCGCGATTTGCGGGTTACGGGTCCGGTGTAGCGAGCCATGACTTATCTCCTCCTAGACCCTGCGTCGCTTGGGCGGCCGGCAGCCGTTGTGCGGCTGGGGAGTGACATCGGAGATCGCACCGACCTCCAGGCCCGCAGCCTGAAGCGACCGGATCGCGGTCTCCCGGCCCGAGCCCGGGCCCTTGACGAACACGTCGACCTTGCGCACGCCGTGCTCCTGGGCCTTGCGGGCCGCGTTCTCGGCGGCCAGCTGCGCGGCAAACGGCGTCGACTTGCGCGACCCCTTGAAGCCGACGTGGCCCGAGGACGCCCAGGCGATGACGTTGCCCTGCGGGTCGGTGATCGTCACGATCGTGTTGTTGAACGTGCTCTTGATGTGCGCGGCGCCGTGCGGGATGTTCTTCTTTTCCCGACGACGGGTCTTCTGCCCCTTCTTGGGGGCAGCGGCTGCCTTCTTGGCGGGTGGCATGGGTTACCTGGCCTTCTTCTTGCCGGCGATGGTGCGCTTGGGGCCCTTGCGGGTGCGCGCGTTGGTCTTGGTGCGCTGGCCACGCACCGGCAGGCCGCGGCGGTGCCGCAGACCCTGGTAGCAGCCGATCTCGATCTTGCGGCGGATGTCCGCCTGCACCTCGCGGCGCAGGTCACCCTCCACCTTGAGGTTGGCTTCGATGTAGTCACGCAAGTGGGTGAGCTGGTCGTCGGACAGATCCCTGGTGCGCAGGTCCTTGTCGATGCCGGTGGCCGCCAGAATCTCGTTCGAGCGGGTGCGGCCGATGCCGAAGATGTACGTCAGCGCGATCTCCATGCGCTTGTCGCGCGGCAGATCGACGCCTACTAGTCGTGCCATAGGTGGCGTTTCCTCTTGTCTCATGCGGAGGTCTTTTCCCAGCCCGTTCCCGATCTGGATCGGGGCCCGGCCTCCGTCCGGGCGTGGATAAGCGGCCTATCCGCTCATTGGTGCTGGGAGGTCTGCATTCAGTTGTGTCGTGCGCTTCTGGGTTTTTAAGGGCTATTAGCCCAGGTCAGCCCTGGCGCTGTTTGTGGCGCGGGTCGGAGCAGATCACCATGACCCGTCCGTGCCGACGGATCACCCTGCACTTGTCACAGATCGGCTTGACGCTCGGGTTCACCTTCACGGCAGTCTCGGTCCTGTTCTCTGGGTTCTCGTTACTTGTACCGGTACACAATGCGGCCCCGGGACAGGTCGTAGGGCGAAAGCTCTACCACCACCCGGTCCTCGGGCAGGATGCGGATGTAGTGCTGCCGCATCTTGCCGCTGATGTGGGCGAGCACCTTGTGTCCGTTCTCCAGCTCAATGCGAAACATCGCATTGGGCAGGGGCTCGACCACTCGGCCCTCGACCTCGATGGCGCCGTCCTTCTTGGCCATACTCTCTCAGGAATCCCTCGTTTTAGTTCGTTCTCATCCGCGCCCAGATCGGCGCAGCAGACACCCGGCTTAAAACGTGAGCCGGTGACAGGAAATTCCTAGGAACTGGGCACACAAAAAAGCCGGCGCGGAACCGCACCGTTGGTCAACGATACCCGTATCGCCGCGCTCCGCGCAAAACGCGCTAGGTGCGCGTCAGTGCCAGGATCTTATCGTTGTGGCCTGCGACGTAGACCGTCCCGTCGCGGTCGACCGCCAGGCCCCACGGATAATCGAGGCCGGTGAAGGGCAGCACGATTTGTTCGGCGGAGCCGGCGGGCAATTCCAGCGCCCGATTGCCCTCGCTGTCGGTGACGTAGAGCGCGCCCTTGCTGTCGACCGTCACGCCGCCCGGATCCCTGAGGTCCTTGAAGTTCACCTGCTTTGCCTCTTTGGACCCCCGCGGCAACGCGAGGACCCGGTTATTGCCGCCATCGGCGACATACAGCGTCCCGTCTTGACCCATCGTCAAACCGGTCGGCGCATTCAGGCCGGTAAACGGCACCTGGAATTGCTCCGCCGGAGTCGTCGCATTCTCGGGCAGCCCGACCACCCGATTGTGTCCGGTATCGGTGACGTAGACGGTGCGGGCACTGTCCACCGTCAGCCCCGTCGGATGGCCCAGGCCGGCGAAAGGCAGTTCGATGGGCGTCTTCTGGCCATTCGGCAGCTTCAGCACTCGATTGTGGCCGGCGTCGTTGATGTAGACCGCGCCGGTGTTGTCGGTCGTCACACCGGTCGGACCGCTGAGGGCGGTGTTGATCTCCAACGGGGTCGCCGTGTTCCCACGCGGGGCCAAAACCCAGATCCGGTCGTGCAGGGTGTCGGCGACGTACACCGTGCCGGTGCTGTCTACCGTCAGCCCTTCCGGCTTGCGCAGCCCGGTGAACGGCAAAGCCGTCTGCCGGGTATTCGCGTGGCTCGCGGTGTAGGTGTCCTGCGGGGAATTCGGGTTTCGCGGATTGTTGGTGTCGAAGCCGATGAGGAAAGCAAGGACGACGGCGACGACGGCAAGCACGGCGGTGGCCGAGATGACCGAGACGACGAGCGTTTTGCTGCGCCAGCGCGGCGCGGCCGGTTTCGCCGGTGGCGGAGGCGGACCGATGGGGCGCGGTGGGACCGGCCGGCGCGCGGCAGGCTCTCGGGACGCGACCGGCGGGGCTGGCCGAACATTGGGGTCGGGATAGGCGTTCGGTGCTGACCGTCGCCCACCATCCAAAACCTCGGTGTCGCGCGGCCCGTTGACCGAGTGCCGGGATGTCGGTTGTCCAGCCGGCTCCGGTGTCACCGGGATCGGCGTGGTGATGACCGCGCAGGCGGCTCGCGCCAATTCGGTGGCGGTTTGGTACCGCTCGCGGGGGTCTTTGGCCATGCCCTTGGCGATGATGTGGTCGAAGGCGGGTCCCAGCGCGTGGTTGGTTCTCGACGGCCGCGGCGGCGGGCTGAAGAGATGATTGGCGAGCTGTTTCTCCAGTTCGTCGCCGGGAAATGGCTGCCGTCCCGTGAGGCATTCGTAGAGCACACAGGCCAGTGCATAGATGTCGGAGCGGGCGTCCACCGGCGGCGCGTCGGGCTCATTGGGCTTGAACCGCTCGGGGGCCATGTAGTGGAAGGTGCCGATCACGTCGCCGAGGGTGGTCAGTCCTCGCTCGCCGATCGTCTGGGCAATCCCGAAATCGATCAGACACGCGTCGTCGTCCTCGTCGATCAAAATGTTCGACGGCTTGACGTCCCGATGCAGCAGCCCGATCTTGTGCGCGGCCTGCAACGCCTTGGCGATCTGCTCGATGATCCGCACCGCGCGGGCCGGCGCCAACGGGCCGTGGTCCAACATGGCCGCTAAGTTGGTCCCCTCGATCAGCCGCATATCCACGAACAGGCGGCCGTTGACCTCCCCGTGGGTGTGGATCGGCACGATGTAGGGGCTGTTCAGGCGCGCGGCCGCGTGGGCCTCGCGGCGGAACCTCTCCTGGAACACCTCGTCTTTCGAGATCTCGGCAGGCAGAATCTTGATCGCGACCGTCCGGTCGATGACGGTGTCGTGAGCGCGCCAGACCTCGCCCATACCGCCACGTCCCAGCAACTCGATCAGCTGGTACTTCCCGAACGAAGTTTCAGGCACCGTGCCCTCCGACGGCAAAGCATTGGCAGTTGACTCAGCACGATAACGTGCTACCGACATCGTTGCAGGTGTTTGAACACGCCGTAACCCTGGAGCCGAGTTCGAAACAATCCCGCTCCGCCGTCCAACGGACCGGCCCGTCGACCGACCGTGCGCGGCGGCTGAGCGGGTTGCCAGCAAAACGACTTTGGTCGACGTCGCCGACGAGAGCCGCCCACTCGACCCGCCACCGGGCGCCTGACGAGGGCATACTTGACGACGATGACTAGTCCTGATTCAGGTCCTGTTCCCCAGTCACGCAAACCCGTGTTGTTGACGGTCGACGACGATCCGTCCGTGTCCCGCGCGGTGGCCCGGGACCTGCGACGCAAATACGGCGAAGAGCACCGGATCGTGCGCGCGGAATCCGGCCACGACGCCCTGGACACCCTCAAGCAGCTCAAACTGCGCGGCGAAACGGTCGCCACCCTCATCGCCGATTACCGGATGCCGCAGATGACCGGCATCGAGTTCCTGGAACGGGCGATGGACCTGTACCCGCTGGCCCGACGGGTGCTGTTGACCGCCTACGCCGACAGCCACGCCGCCATCGACGCGATCAATGTCGTCGACCTCGACCACTACCTACTCAAGCCCTGGGATCCGCCGGAAGAGAAGCTCTATCCCGTCATCGACGAATTGTTGGACGCCTGGAAGCAGGCGCCCGAGCACCCCATCCCGCACACCAAGGTGATCGGGCACCGCTGGTCGGCCCGGTCCTGGCAGGTCCGCGACTTCCTGGCCCGCAATGGGCTGCATTACTCCTGGTTTATGGCCGACGAACCCGACGGTGAGCGGCTGCTCAACGCCGCCGGCGCCGACCACCGGCGGCTCCCGGTCGTCGTCACCGAACGCGGGGACCCGCTCGTCGAACCCACCGACGCCGAACTGGCCGCCAAGCTCGGCCTGACCACCACCCCGTCGCAGGATTTCTACGACCTGATCGTCGTCGGCGGCGGGCCGGCGGGCCTGGCCGCCGCGGTGTACGGCGCCTCCGAGGGGCTGCGCACCGTGCTCATCGAGCACACCGCGACGGGCGGTCAAGCCGGGCAGAGCTCACGCATCGAGAACTACCTGGGCTTCCCCGACGGGGTGTCGGGCGGACAGCTGGCCGACCGCGCCCGCCGACAGGCGGAGAAGTTCGGCGCCGAGCTGATCACCGCCCGCAAGGCAACCGCCCTCGAGATCAATGGATCCAAGCGCACGGTGCGGTTCGCCGACGGCGGCTCGGTCGACGCACACGCGGTCATCCTGGCCACCGGTGTTTCCTACCGCCAGCTGGCGGCCGAGGGCTGCACGGAGCTGACCGGCTGCGGCGTCTACTACGGGGCCGCGGTGTCCATCGCCTCGGACTGCGAGGGCGAAGAGGTCTACGTGATCGGCGGGGCGAATTCGGCCGGCCAGGCCGCGATGTACCTGTCGCGGACGGCCAAATCGGTCAATATTGTGGTGCGCGCGCCGTCGCTGGAGGCCTCGATGTCCTACTACCTCATCCAGCAGATCGAGGCGAACCCGAAGATCAACGTCCTGACCTGCACCGAGGTGCAGCGCGCCAGCGGCGACGGCCACCTGGAGACGCTGACCCTGATCAACAACAAAACCGGCGACGTCGAGGAGGTCACCTGCGGCCGGATGTTCATCTTCATCGGGGCCGCGCCGCGCACCGACTGGCTCGACGGGGTACTGGCCCGCGACGACCACGGCTTCATCCTCACCGGTCCGGACCTGCGCAACGTGTGCGGGTGGACGCTGGACCGCCCGCCGCATCACCTGGAAACCAGCATCCCGGGGGTGTTCGCCACCGGCGACGTCCGCGCGACGTCGGCAAAACGGGTCGCGGCCGCGGTGGGCGAAGGGTCGATGGCCGTCATGCTGGTCCACCGCTACCTCGCGGAATCATGACCGCATCATGACCACCAAAGTGCCGTGTGAGCCCGACGAGCTGCGCACGCTGTTCCTGTTCGAGGCCCTGACCGACGAGCAGCTCGCGGTGCTGTGCAGCAACGGGCACATCGAGCACTACCAGCCGGGGCCGATCTGCGTCGAAGGCGAACCGGCGACGTGCTTCTACGTCCTGATCGAAGGGGAGCTGACGATGTCCAAGCTCTCCGGCGGCCAGGACATCGAAACCAACCGCACCTCGCAGCGCGGCGTGTATTGCGGTGCCTGGCGGGCGTTCACCGGCGGCAAGCAGAAAAGCTACGACGCCTCCGTGCACGTCACCAAGCCGTCGCGGTTCTTCGTGATGGACGCGCCGGTGTTCGCCCAGTTCATGCGCGACCAGTTCCCGATGGCGGTGCACCTGCTGGACGGCATCGCCGTCGGAACCGACCGGACCCGCCGCATCATCGACAATCGGGAGAAGCTGCTGGCATTGGGCCGGTTGTCGGCCGGGCTGACCCATCAGCTGAACAACCCGGCCGCGGCCACCGCGCGCGCCGCCGCCGAGTTGCGCGGGCGAGTCGCCGGGATGCGTCAGAAGCTTGCCATGCTCGCCGATGGCACCTTCACCTCCGACGCGTTACGCGCGTTGGTGCGAATGCAACAGGAGGTGGTCGAGCAGGTCGCCAAGTCCGCCTCGCAGGAGTTGAGCGCGCTCGAGGCCACCGATCGCGAGGACGCCGTCGGCGAGTGGCTGGAAGAGCACGGCGTCGAGGACGCCTGGGATATCGCACCGACGTTCGTCGAGGGCGGTATCGACACCGATTGGTTGGAACGGATCTCCGCCGGGGTTGACGAACTCCCGTCGACCTCGTTGGCGGGGGCCATCCACTGGTTCAACTACACCGTCGAGATCGAGCTGTTGCTGAACCAGATCGCCGAAGCGAGCAAACGCATTTCGGCGTTGGTAGCCGACGCCAAGCAGTATTCGCAGATGGACCGGGCCCCGTTCCAGGTGGTCGACGTGCACGACCTGCTGCGCAGCACGCTGTCCATGTTCGCCGACCGGCTGGGCAAAGACGCCAAAGCCCCGAACGCGATCACGGTGGTCAAGGATCTCGACAAATCCCTTCCCGAAATCCCTTGCTATCCAGGCGATCTCAACCAGGTGTGGACCAACATCATCGACAACGCGCTCGCCGCGATGGGCGACGAGGGCGGCACGCTGACCATCCGAACCTGCCGCGAGCAAGAGACGATGGCCCGGATCGAGATCTGCGACACCGGCCCGGGCATCCCGGAGGACGTGCGCCAGCACATCTTCGAGCCGTTCTTCACCACCAAGCCGGTCGGTGAGGGCACCGGGCTCGGACTGGATCTGGCGTTCAACATCGTCGTCAAGAAACATCGCGGGGATCTGCGAGTGGAATCCGTGCCGGGCGAAACGAGGTTCATCGTGCTGCTGCCGCTTGAAACGGCTCCCCTCGTCGACGATGTCGTGGATGACGCCGTGGATGACGCCGCACCCGAGGAATAGCGCCCCCGCGCCCCAGGTTGGTTGAACCATGACTTCCACCAAACCCAATCTCGGCAAGTTCGGATCGTTTGGACGCGGCGTGACCACGCAGCAAGCCAAGGAAATCGAAGCCCTGGGCTACGGGGCCGTCTGGGTGGGCGGCTCACCGCCGGCCGAGCTGGCCTGGGTGGAGCCCATCCTGGAGGCGACGACTACCCTGCAGGTTGCCACGGGCATCGTCAACATCTGGACGGCGGCCGCCAAGCCGGTGGCCGAGTCGTTCCACCGGATCGACAAGGCCTACCCGGGCCGCTTCCTGTTGGGCATCGGCGTCGGCCACCGCGAGGTGATCACCGAATACCGCAAACCGTACGACGCGCTGGTGGACTACCTGAAGCAGCTCGACGACTACGGGGTGCCCACCGAGCGACGCGTCGTGGCGGCGCTGGGCCCGCGGGTTCTCGAGCTGTCCGCGCAGCGCAGCGCGGGCGCGCACCCCTACCTCACCACCCCCGAGCACACCGCCCGAGCCCGCCAGCTCATCGGACCGTCGGCGTTTCTGGCGCCCGAACACAAGGCGGTGCTGACCACCGACGCCGAGAAGGCACGCACGGTCGGGCGCCGCGCACTGGACATGTATTTCAACCTGGCCAATTACCGCAACAGCTGGAAGCGGCTGGGCTTCGCCGAGGACGAGGTCACCCGCCCGGGCAGCGACCGGCTCGTCGATGCGGTGGTGGCCTACGGCACGCCCGAGGCGATCGCGGCGCGGCTCAAGGAGCACCTCGATGCCGGTGCCGACCACGTGCCGGTGCAGATCCTGACCAAAGACGAGAACCTGGTTTCGGCGCTGGCCGAGCTGGCCGGACCGCTCGGGCTGACTAAGGCCTAACAAAGGCGTGAAAGTGGGTACAGGCTCCCCGTGACCGACGCTGTTTCCCTCAAACCCAAGCTGGGCCGATTCGGCGCGTGGCTGCCCACCCGCTCCATCACCCCCGAGTTGACCGCCCGGATCGAGGCGCTGGGTTACGCCACGATCTGGATCGGCGGGTCCCCCGACGCCGATCTGGCCTGGGTCGACCCCGCTCTGGCCAAGACGGATTCGGTGCAACTGGCCACCGGGATCGTCAACATCTGGACCGCGCCAGCCCGGGCGGTCGCGGAATCCTTTCAACGCATCGAAAGCGCCCACCCGGGACGATTCCTGCTCGGCCTCGGAGTCGGGCACCGCGAGCACACGCAGGAGTACGCCAAGCCCTGCGACGCGCTGGTCGACTACCTCGACGAACTCGACGCCGCCATGGTGCCGACCAGTCGCCGGGTACTGGCGGCGCTCGGTCCGCGGATGCTGCGGCTGTCCGCGGGGCGCGGCGCGGGTGCGCATCCGTATCTGACCACGCCCGAGCACACGGCGAAGGCCCGTGAGCTGGTGGGCAGTTCGGTGTTCCTGGCGCCGGAGCACAAGGTGGTGCTCACCACCGACCGCGACGAAGCCCGGGCGATCGGCCGTCAATACCTCGAGCACTACCTGAGCCTGAGCAACTACGTGAACAATTTTCTGCGCATGGGGTTCACCGAAGACGATGTACGCCGGCCCGGCAGCGACCGCCTGGTCGACGCGGTGGTTGCCTATGGCACGCCGGACGAGATTGCGCGGCGTCTCCGCGAGCACCTCGATGCTGGTGCCGACCATGTTGCGGTCCAGGTGCTGGACGGGTGGCCGGAGGACAAATTGCTGCAGGCTTTGCGAGAACTGGCCGGACCACTACTTAGCTAGCGGCTCTCCGCTATGGTCTTTGCCATGCGGCTGCTGGTGACGGGTGGCGCCGGGTTCATCGGCGCGAACTTCGTGCACAGCACGGTACGCGAACACCCCGAAGACGAGGTCACGGTGCTCGACGCCATGACCTACGCCGCCCGGCGTGAGTCACTCGCCCACGTCGCCGATTCCATCCGACTGGTGGAAGGTGACGTCGCCGACGCGGAACTGGTCTCCAAGCTGGTCGCCGAGTCCGACGCCGTCGTGCATTTCGCCGCCGAAACCCACGTGGACAACTCGCTGGACGACCCGGAGCTGACGCTGCGCACCAACGTCATCGGGACATTCGCGGTCCTCGAGGCTGTGCGACGACACAGCGTGCGGCTGCACCACGTGTCCACCGACGAGGTTTACGGCGACCTCGCACTCGACGACCCCACGCGGTTCACCGAATCGACGCCCTACAACCCGTCGAGTCCGTACTCGGCCACCAAGGCGGCCAGCGACGTGCTGGTGCGGGCCTGGGTGCGGTCGTACGGCGTGCACGCGACGATCTCCAATTGCTCGAATAACTACGGGCCGTATCAGCATGTCGAAAAGTTCATCCCGCGCCAGATCACCAATGTGCTCACCGGCCGGCGGCCCAAGTTGTACGGCAGCGGCGCCAACGTCCGCGATTGGATCCACGTCGACGACCACAACAGCGCGGTGCGCCGGATCCTGGAAAAAGGGCAGCTCGGCCGGACCTACCTCATCGGCGCCGAAGGCGAACGTGACAACCTGAGTGTGCTGCGCACGCTGCTGAAGATGATGGGTCGCGACCCCGACGACTTCGAGCACGTCCCCGACCGCGCCGGCCACGACCTGCGGTACGCCATCGATCCGTCGGCCTTGTACGACGAATTAGGTTGGGCGCCAAAGCATACCGACTTCAGCGAGGGCCTGCAGGCCACCATTGACTGGTACCGAGACAACGAATGGTGGTGGCGTCCACTCAAGGACGTCACCGAGGCCCGTTACGAAGGACGAGGCAAGTGAAATGAAGGTTCGAGAACTGGCAATCGCGGGCGCCTGGGAGATCACTCCCACCATTCACGGCGACTCCCGCGGGTTTTTCTTCGAATGGTTCACCGACCGCGGTTTCACCGGTTTCGCCGGTCACCGGCTGAACGTCCGGCAGGCGAACTGCTCGGTGTCGTCGGCCGGTGTGCTGCGCGGCCTGCACTTCGCCCAGGTGCCGCCGAGCCAGGCCAAGTATGTGACCTGTCCGTCCGGGTCGGTGTTCGACGTCGTCGTCGACGTCCGTGTCGGCTCACCGACCTTCGGCCAATGGGACTCGGTCCTGCTCAACGACACCGACCGCAGGACGATCTACATCTCCGAAGGGCTCGCGCACGGATTCCTTGCGCTGGAAAGCAATTCGACGGTCATGTACATGTGCTCGTCGGAATACAACCCGGAGCGCGAGCACACCATCTCTGCCATGGACCCGACGTTGGCGATCGACTGGCCCTTGCTCGACGGCGTCGCCGTTTCGTTGTCCGACCGCGACGCGGCGGCCCCCAGCTTCGAGGAAGTACGCCAATCCGGCGTCCTGCCGACCTGGGACGAAACACAGTCATTCATCGACAGCATGCGCGCCCAGATCGGCGGATAGCGCGAGCCCAAACCAAAAAGGGAGAACGCGGTGAAGCGTGCGCTGTTGATCGCCGCGGGCGCGGCAACGATCGTTACGTGCGCGGTGAGCTTAGCGGGCTGCTCCGGCGACAACAAAGCCTCCGGTCCGTCGCCCAGCGCCGCATCGAGCGCGAGTTCCGCGCCCGCCACCGCCAACGCCACCCCCGCCGCCGCCGGGCAACCACAAGTCACCGTCGGCGGCCAGCCACAGAACATCGGCGGCCCGGTGGTGTGCTCGATGACCAACGGCAAGTTCTCGATCGCCATCGGCGAAATGCCGACCGGGGTCATCGTCGGATTGGAACCGGACGGATCGGTAGTCCACGACGCCGGACTGGGCACGGTCGAGGGCGTCGTCATGAGCTTCACCGAAGGAACGCCGGGCAACAGCGCCACCGCCGTCAAGACCGGCAGCAACTACAAGATCACCGGCACCGCCACCGGCGTCGACAAGTCGGGTCAGCAGGTCAGCAAGGACTTTGCGGTCGACGTCACCTGCCCATAGCGTTTCGCTTGGTGAACGATTGCTTGAGCGCAACCGTCGGGGGCACTGCGGCGGCACACCCGATTGCCCGGCTGACCGCCGCCAGCACCGGTGAGGTGCCGACGGCGGTCCATGACCTTCGATTCCTGAGCGGAGCTCAAACCGACTAGCCGCTGCCGGTGGTGCCCAGATCGTGCGCGATGCTGGAAACCACCGACAGAAGGGCCCCGGCGCTACCGAAGCTGGGTTGACTGGTGCCGGGAGCACCGGTCAGCAATCCGCCCGACGGGTCGATGGTGAGGTTGGGGGCGGTCACCGGATAGCCGTTCAGGAAGCCGTCGATGATGGTCGTCGGCGCCATGGCGATGTCTTGGAAGCCCGTCAGGAAGTCGCCAGTGCCAAAGGCATTCATGATGTTTTGGCTGACACCCGCGGCTGCCGCGACGGCGGCGTTGGGCCCGTACAGCGGGGCCAGGGCGATCTCCAGCAGCGGCAACGTGTCGTGGAACACGTTGCTGATATGCGTTCCGATGTCGCCCAGGACGGGGACCAGTGCGCTTACCAAGGGGAGGCCAATATCGATGATTATGGGCTGCTCCACAACCTGGCTGAAAAAGTAGGTGACCGCATCGAAGACGTCGCCCTCCGCGAGGAAGTTCTGCGTGGTTTGGACAACGGCGGGCAGGCCCTTGCCGACGGTGATCAGGTTTTGGGTGATGGTGTGGAACGCCGCGCCAAGTGTTTGCCCGTAGCTCATGTTGTTGGCGATGACCTGCCGAAGGATCGGGTGCGGGTTTGCCTGGCGGGCAGCGTAGAGCGCTTGCAGGTTTTGGAAGGTGTTGTCGAACAGCTTCAGCGGTCCGCTGACCGGGAACTGTTGTTCCGCGGCGGCTATCGTGCTGCCCAAATGCGGGCCGCCGGTGCCACCGCCGGACAGGATCGGACCCAACAGCGACTGAGCGGGAGTTTTCACCGCGTTCAGCAGATTCTGCTCCACCGCCTTCAACGGCGAGGCGTTCGCCGCCTCGGAGGCCGCGTACGCGCTCGCGCCCCCCTTGAGCGCCTGGACGAACTCGGCGTGGAATGCCGCCGCCTGCGCGCTGACTGCATGGAACTGCTGGGCATGTGCCCCAAATACTTTCGCGATCTCCGTCGATATCTCATCAGCTGCCGCGGGAAGCAATCCGATTGTCGGGACCTTCACGGCCGCGTGGGCCTCGCCGATCGACGAACCGAGATTGTCCAAGTCCGACGCCACCGCCGTGAGCGCCTCCGGTGCTGTGATCACAAACGACATCCGCGCCGCCCTTTCGATAGTACGCGAGAGTAACTATTACTTACTTTGTAGTAACATACGCGGGGCACGTTCGTCTAGAGCAACACGTGTACAAAAATTTGTGAGAACCGCGCTACCCAGTTTCCGCTGCGGCAGCCCGGCCCACGAGTCGCCACCCGACTAGTTCGCCCGCCCACAGCAGCACGGTCAGCACTTGGGCGGCGACGCTGCCGGCGGCGTAGGGCGACGGCTCCCAGCCCACCTCGACGAAGCCGAACAGCCCGACCGTCCTCGACAGCACGAACGCGCCCAGCGAACCTCCGGCGACGGCGGCGGCGGCCCAGTGCAGCCAGCCCGGCCCTCCGACGAGGATCAGCACGGCCAGGGCGAAGGACGCACTGGCCTGGATCAGGAAGCCGGTGCCGATCACCGGGATGTGTTGGTAACCATGGACATACAGGTAAGAATGACTGGTTGCGCTGACGGACAAGGACACGGCCAGACCCAGTCGCAGTAGGAAATTCATTGCAGCGTCCGTTCTTTCAGCGCGAGCGCCTGATCGCCCCTGGTGTAGCTCACCTCGCGGATACCCAACGCGTCGGCCAGCTTGCCGGCGGGCAAGGTGACCGGTTTCGGCGCCGGCCCGTCGCCTGGATGGGGCAGCGGATAGGCCGTGGTTGTCCCGCTGTAGAAGGTCACGTTGCCTTCGGTCTTGGAAAACACTTGGTGGACATGGCCGTTGAGGCAGGTGACCGAGGCGAAGCGGCGCAGATAACTCAGCGCCTGGGTGGCGTCGTCGGTGCCCCAGCCCCAGTCTGGGTACATCGCAAACAGCGGTATGTGGCTGACCACGATGATGGGCGTGTCGCTCGAGAGCCGGGCAACATCCTTTTCGACGAACTCGAGCTGTTCGACGCCCAGGTGCCCAAGCTTTTTCAGGTTCAGCGTGTTGACCAATGCGATCACGTGCACACCGGCGACGTCGAAGCTGTACCACCCGTCGCCGGAACTTCCCGCGCCGAACACGCTGCGGTACTTTTGGCCCGCGTCGTCGACCGAGTCATGTTCGCCGGGCACGGTGAAGACGTGTGGTGTCTTCAGGCTGCTCATCATCTGCTTCGCCTGGTCGAATTGGTCGGGACTGGCCAGATGCGTGATATCGCCGGTGTGAATGACGAAATCCGGTGTGTAGCCGAGGTTGTTGATGCGATCGATCGCGCGCCCGAAGGTGTCGGTGACGTTGGGGTTCGCCGAGCCGGAGAATCCAAGGTGGCTGTCGCTGACTTGGGCGAAGCGCAGGGTGGGTCGGGTCTGGGCGTGCTGGGTCGAGGCGCCGGCGACATGTGAGATGACCTCGCCGCCAACGACGGTGAAACCAACCGCGGCCCCGAACCATGCCGTGTGCCGGATCAGCTGGCGCCGACTCATGGTGTCGGGATCGCGCCTCATGGGGTCACCATCACGGTGCCATGCATCATCGGGTGAATTGAGCAGACGTAGTCGAATGTTCCGGCCGTGGCGAAGGTGTGCGAATAGGTGGCGCCCGTGCCCATCCCGGGCGATTTGAATGAACCGTCGCTGGCGGCAACCGTGTGGGGCTCTTCGTCGTGATTGGTCCAGGTGACGGTGCTGCCGGCGTGGACGGTGAGCGTAGCGGGGACGAACGCGAAGCTGTCGATGTTGACTTGGTCGCCGCTCACCGGCGCCGCCGGTGCGGTGACCGACATCGAGGCCCCCGACATCGAGGTCATGGACGGCATGCCCGTAGTTGTGGGTGGCCGCGCCGGGGAACATCCGGCCAGCGACAGCACCGCCAACGCGGCAACGGTACGTTTTCGAAGCATGGCAGCAGTCATGCCCAGTAATAGGGCGGCGGGTTACACCGCCCTGTAATCCCTTGCGCCACTTTGGCTTCTGTAGCCACAATCGGGCGATTCATATCGGTGGGTGTTCAAAAGGGCATGGGTTGCCTGCGTGAACTTGACTCAGGCCGCCCATGGGCCCACGCCACCGACTTTCTCGATGGTGATGTGAGTGAGGTACCCGGGGGGTGCGTCAGGCGGCGGGAACCCCGTGCCGGGGCCGAAGATAGTCGTGGCGATTTTGTCCAGTAGTTCGGGAGCACCGCCCTCCTCGACGCGCGCCGTGCCCCTGATCGACAGATAGGGTGTCTGTGGCCCGCTGCGGTCCGTTGACGCGATGGTCACCGCCACGCGGGGATCACGCCGGATGTTGCGGATCTTCTGATGCTCCTGCAAATGAGCGGTGACTAGCTCATCACCGCCGTCGGCTGTACTTTGCACCGTCACCCAGACCAGGCTGACTTGCGGGCTGCCGTCGCGATTGATCGTGACAAGCGTGGCCGGGGCGGAACCGATCAGTCGGCGTGCGCTGTCGTCGAGCTTTGTGCTGTTCATTGCGTTCTCCTGATTCGTCGTGTTTCCGAGCATCTCGGCTATCTACCAATACGACGAACAAGCTGTCCGTGATCCGACAGTCCGGCCGTCGCGTCGCCGCCGGCCAGCGAGGAACTATGGAAGCAGGGGCAAATCAGCTATCGCTACCACCAGACGACGACCCACCCGATTGACGTCGGTCAGCTAGGCGGGCTCGACGGGGGCGGCCGGGGCGAATACTTCGATCGCCCCGGCGACCTCGCGAACCATCAACTTCGGCAACGGCTTTGGAGCGATCGGCAATTGGTGGGTGAGCACCTGCCCGCTGGGCGCGAACGACGTTGTGTGGCACGGGCAATGCAGTTGGTCGTCGGATGCGTCGAACCACAGACGGCAGCCCTGATGGGTGCACACCCCGGAGACGGCCTCGGGCTTGCCGTTGACCCTCCGCACGAATCCGTTGATCGAGCCGAAATCGAACGAATGCGTGGCCCCCTCGGGCACATCCGAACTGGCCGCGACGCGCATCCAACGCCCGTCGTTGGGGGTGAGCTGCCCTGAGGCGGCGGGTACCTCGGTGTGGCCGCCGATGACCAGGCGGTCCACCGATACCGCCGTGACCGCGGCGGCCGCGGCGGCCGACGTCCCGACGATGACTTGGCGGCGCGTGCTGTTCTGCGTCGGCGGCGGTGTCACTTCCTTTGCCGCGCCGGTCATCTGCTCGGCGAGACGGGCGTGCAGGTCGTTGAGAAACTCCGGCCGCGGAGCGTCCTCACCCGGGCGGGCCGCCCGCAGTTCGATCGCGGTCCGGATCTGCGCCGCCTCGAAGTCGTCGGGCGCAAATGCCCTGGGCCGACGACCGCGGAGCAGATCGTCGACGTATCTGCGCAATCCCCGGGCGTTCACAGCTGCCCCCCATCGTTGACCTGCGCGGCCAGCCGCAACGCGCGATGTTGCAGCACCTTGGCATTGGCGACGCTGACACCGAGTGCCGCGGCCGACTCCTTGATCGAATTCCCTTCCAGGAAGCGCAGTTCCAGGATCCGCCGGTAGTTGTCGGGCAATGTGTCGAGAACGGCCGCGACACGTCGGGGTGCGACGCTGATCGCCTCCTCACTTTCGGGGGGCTGCTCGATGTCGTCGATCGAGGTGATCTCGCGACCCAGCGTTTCGCGCCAATGCGCGGCCAGCACCGTCCGCGCGGTGGCCCGCAGGTAGGCGCGCACCTCGGCAACGGTCGCGGACAGCCGCAGCGGTCGCAGCGCGGCGAGGAACACCTCGGCGGTGAGGTCCTCGGCGTCGGCCCGGTTGCCGACGCGCGCAAACAGCGTGCGGTACACCCAGGTCGCGTTGTCGGAATACACCGCCTCCCAGTTCGCGTAGCCGTCATCGGGCACCGCGCGCAGGGGGCGCGGGCCGACGGGTTCGTTTCGCGCGGTCACATCTCGCCTGCCTGTCCACGAGCCGGGCTCCGCTGAAGATAATCCCATTTCACGAATCAATAGCGGCGCGGGTTACACCCCGGGCGGACCCGCCTTGCCAACGCCGCAGGCGGGTTACTAGGATATGCAAGTATCACCCCTTTCTCGCCCGACCCACCTTTGGATGGCCATGACCACACAGATCCCCCACTTCATCGACGGGCAGCGCACCGCCGGCCAGTCCACCCGCACCGCTGACGTCCTCGACCCCAGCACCGGCCAGGTTCAGGCCCAGGTCCCGATGGCCGGCAAGGCGGACATCGACGCCGCGGTGGCGTCGGCCGCCGAGGCCCAAAAGGGCTGGGCGGCGACCAACCCGCAGCGCCGGGCCAGGGTGCTCATGCGATTCATCGAGCTGGTCAACCAAAACATGGACGAGCTCGCCGAACTCTTGTCCCGCGAACACGGCAAGACGCTGGCCGACTCGCAGGGCGACGTTCAGCGCGGCATCGAGGTCATCGAGTTCTGCATCGGCATCCCCCACCTGCTCAAAGGCGAATACACCGAGGGGGCCGGACCGGGCATCGACGTCTACTCGCTGCGCCAGCCGCTCGGCGTGGTCGCGGGCATCACCCCGTTCAACTTCCCCGCGATGATCCCGCTGTGGAAGGCCGGGCCCGCCCTCGCGTGTGGAAACGCGTTCGTGCTCAAGCCCAGTGAGCGGGACCCGTCGGTCCCGGTGCGCCTGGCCGAGCTGTTTCTCGAGGCCGGCCTCCCGCCGGGCGTGTTTCAGGTCGTGCACGGCGACAAGGAGGCCGTGGACGCGATCCTGCACCACCCCGACATCAAGGCGGTCGGTTTCGTCGGCAGCTCCGACATCGCGGAGTACATCTACTCCACGGCCGCGACCACCGGTAAGCGGTCGCAATGCTTCGGCGGAGCCAAGAACCACATGATCGTGATGCCCGACGCCGACCTGGACCAGGCCGTCGACGCGCTGATCGGCGCCGGCTACGGCAGCGCGGGCGAACGGTGCATGGCGATCAGCGTCGCGGTGCCGGTCGGCGAGCAGACCGCGGAACGGTTGCGCGCCAGGCTCGTTGAACGGATCAACAACCTGCGCGTCGGACACAGCCTGGACCCCAAGGCCGACTACGGCCCACTGGTCACCGAGGCCGCGCTGGCCCGAGTGCGCGACTACATCGGCCAGGGCGTGGACGCCGGGGCCGAACTCGTCGTCGACGGCCGCGACCGCGCCAGCGACGACCTGACATTCGGTGACGCCAACCTGGAGGGTGGCTTCTTCATCGGGCCGACCTTGTTCGACCACGTCACCACCGACATGTCGATCTACACCGACGAGATCTTCGGGCCCGTGCTGTGCATCGTTCGGGCCCATGATTACGAGGAAGCGCTCAGACTGCCTTCCGAGCACGAATACGGCAACGGCGTCGCGGTTTTCACCCGCGACGGCGACGCCGCCCGCGACTTCGTGTCGCGGGTGCAGGTGGGCATGGTCGGGGTCAACGTGCCCATCCCGGTGCCGGTGGCGTACCACACCTTCGGCGGGTGGAAGCGCTCCGGTTTCGGCGACCTCAATCAGCACGGTCCGGCGTCGATCCAGTTCTACACCAAGGTCAAGACCGTCACGTCGCGGTGGCCGTCCGGGATCAAGGACGGTGCCGAGTTCGTCATACCGACCATGAATTAGCGAAGCTACGCCCATGTTCACCCTGAACGACGACGAACGGGTCATCACCGAGACGGCGGCCGCGTTCGCAGCCAAACGCATCGCCCCGTATGCGCTGGAATGGGATGCCACCCAACACTTTCCGACCGACGTCCTGCGCGAAGCGGCCGAACTCGGCATGGCGGCGATCTACTGTCGCGACGACGTCGGCGGCAGCGGGCTGCGCCGACTCGACGGGGTGCGGATTTTCGAACAGTTGGCCATCGCCGACCCGGTGACCGCCGCGTTCCTGTCCATCCACAACATGTGCGCATGGATGATCGACAGCTTCGGCACCGACGAGCAACGCAAGGAATGGATCCCGCGGCTGGCGCCGATGGACGTCATTGCCAGCTACTGCCTGACCGAGCCGGGCGCCGGATCCGACGCCAGCGCGTTGAGCACCCGCGCCGTCAAGCAGGGTGGTGACTACGTCCTCAACGGTGTCAAGCAGTTCATCTCCGGCGCCGGAGCCTCCGACGTCTACGTGGTGATGGCCAGGACCGGCGGAGAGGGCCCGCGCGGAATATCGGCGTTCATCATCGAAAAGGGCACTCCCGGACTGGGTTTCGGCGCCCTCGAAGAGAAGATGGGCTGGCATGCCCAACCCACCGCGCAGGTGATCCTGGAAGACGTGCGGGTGCCCGCCGACGCGATGCTGGGTGGCGCGGACGGTGAAGGCGCCGGGTTCGGCATCGCGATGCAGGGCCTCAACGGCGGCCGCCTGAACATCGCGGCGTGCTCGTTGGGCGGTGCGCAGTCCGCCTTCGACAAGGCGGGCGCCTACGTTCGCGAGCGGCAGGCCTTCGGGTCGTCCCTGCTCGACGAGCCCACCATCCGGTTCACCCTGGCCGACATGGCGACGGGCCTCGAAACGTCGCGAATGATGTTGTGGCGCGCGGCAAGTGGGCTGGACAACGACGACCCCGACAAGGTCGAGCTGTGCGCGATGGCCAAACGCTACGTCACCGACACCTGCTTCGACGTGGCGGACAAGGCCCTGCAGCTGCACGGCGGCTACGGCTATCTGCGCGAGTACGGTCTGGAAAAGATCGTCCGCGATCTGCGGGTGCATCGAATCCTGGAAGGCACCAACGAAATCATGCGGGTGGTCATCGGTCGCGCCGAGGCCTCGCGGTTCCGAGCTACCGCTTAGAAGGGTCCGAGATGACTGAGCATTTGACGGTGGCTTTCCTGGGCCTGGGCAACATGGGCGCGCCCATGGCGGCGAATCTTCTTGCCGCCAAACACGCGGTGCGCGGATTTGATCCGGTCCCCGCGGCGCTGTCCGCGGCGGTCGCAGGCGGCGTCACCGGCTTCGACAGCGCCGCCGACGCGGTGACCGGCGCGGACGTCGTCATCACCATGCTGCCCAACGGAGACATCGTCAAACGCTGCTACGCCGAGATTCTGCCCGCCGCCCGCGAGGGCGCGTTGTTGATCGACAGTTCCACCATCTCGGTCAGCGACGCCCGCGAAGTCCACGCACTGGCCGCCGAACACGGCCTGCCCCAGCTCGACGCGCCCGTTTCCGGCGGGGTGAAGGGCGCCGTGGCCGGGACGCTGGCCTTCATGGTCGGCGGCGAGGAAGACGCGGTGCAGCGTGCGCGACCGGTGCTGGAACCCATGGCGGGCAAGATCATTCACTGCGGTGCCGCCGGCGCGGGGCAGGCCGCCAAGGTCTGCAACAACATGGTGCTCGCGGTGCAGCAGATCGCCGTCGGCGAGGCGTTCGTGCTGGCCGAAAAGCTCGGATTGCCGGCACAGTCATTGTTCGACGTCATCACCGGCGCCACCGGCAACTGCTGGGCGGTGCACACCAATTGCCCGGTGCCGGGCCCGGTGCCGACATCGCCGGCCAACAACGACTTCAAACCCGGTTTCGCGACCGCGCTGATGAACAAGGACCTGGGCCTGGCGATGGACGCGGTGAACGCGACCGGTTCGTCGGCACCGCTGGGCAGCCACGCCGCCGAGATCTACGCCAAGTTTGCCGCCGACCACGCCGACAAGGACTTCAGCGCGGTGATCGAGATGCTGCGCAACGGCCAAGCCCGGATTTAGTCACTACGACATTTTTGTCCACCTCATAGCGACAAACATTGTGCAGCAGGCCGTTTGTCGCTCGGAGGTGGACAACAATGCATGTGCATCCGGCGCCGGGACTAATAAGGCGGATGTGATAGCCGCCGCGTCACTGCACCTTTCGGCCCAGAAACGCCGCCAGTTGGTCGGCGGGCGCGCGCTCGGTCGAGCACGGCTGCTCGTCGCCAAACGGCAGGCCCGCCCCGCGGAACTGGGGTCCGACGAACGCGCGCACCGCGGCGAGCTGCTCGGTCGCCAGCTCACGATCAAGGTCGGTGGACTCGCCGGTGGCGGTCGCCAGATCCCAGGCGTGGGTCAGCACGTCGCTGGTGCGCAGCCCGATGAAGAACTGTCCCGGGAACTCCCCGAACGGCAGCTTGAATATCGTGGACATCCCGTCCGGCCCGGCGAAGATCTCCTGCGCCGCGGCGGCGGTAGCCCGATGGGCCGCGACGTTGCCGTCGGGACGGGGCGGGGCCACCTCGTTGCGGCCCGACCAGATCCCGACGTGCTCGTTGCCGGAAACAACGTGCTCGATCAGGTCGTGGACCGTCCATTCCGAACACGGTGTGGGAGCGCCGAGTTGGTCGGGGCCGACATTGGCCAGCGCGGCGGCGAACGCATCCTGGGCGCGCTGGTGAGCAACTACTGGGTCCATGGTCCTGCCTTCCGTCAGAAATCGCCGGCGTTGCGGCGCAAGGTTTCGATGGACGACACCAGCGCCTGCGACTGCTCAGAGGAAATCCCGATGTCGCCGAAAACCTGCTCGTTGAGCGTAACCGTTGCGTCTTCGACCGTGGAGCGGCCGAGATCGGTGATCTGCACCAGCGTCGTGCGCCCGTCGGTGGGGTGGGGCACGCGTTGCACCAGCCCGTCGGCCTCCAGCCGGCGAATGGCATGCGTGACGCTGGTGACGTGAACCTGTAGCCGGTCGGAGGCTTTGGTGATGGGCAGTGCCCCGGTCCGGCTGAACGCCAGCAGCCGCAACAACTCATAGCGGGAGAAGCTGAGGTCGTAGGGGCGCAGCGCCGTCTCGACGCGGGCCAGCAAAATCTGGTGTGCTCGCATCACCGATGTCACCGCCACCATGCCCTGCGACACGTCGCCCCACCCGGCACGCTCCCAGTTGTCCCGTGCCGCGGCGATCGGGTCGCGCTTCTTCTCCGAAGCCACGCCCTTTCTTACCGCACTTGCGGCAGGAAGCGGGCCAATTCCGGTTGGGCGTCGGCTTCCCCCGTCCCCTCCGCAGGGGAAGCCGGGCGTCAGCTTGCGGTCACCACCGCGGGCGTACGCAACGCGGAGATCGCCGCCAACACCGCCGCACTGGACTGGCGGCTGCCCACGGTGATTCGTGCGGCACCGTCGTCGTAGTGTCGAACTCGCAGTCCGGTGTCGGCGAACACGTCGCCCCACGGCCGATCCCGCGCTGCGCTTGACGGCAGGAAGATGAAGTTGGCTTGGGCGTCCGTGCTGTATATCCCCATGGCGCCCAGCCGCATCCGCAGATAGCGGCGTTCGGCGATGACCTTCCGGATCCGTTGCAGCAGCTGATATTCGGCGTCGTAGGACGCCGCGACCGCAAGCAGGCTGGTGATCGCGATGCCGAACGGCAGCTGCTGGGCCCACAGCGTCTCGGCTACGGGCGCGGATGCCAAGCCATAGCCGATGCGCAGGCCCGCAAGCCCGTAGGCCTTGGAAAAGGTCCGTACCACAACCACGTTGGGAAAGCGTTCGGTCAGCGCCGCAACGTCGATCCGGTGCTCGGGCGCGACGAATTCGATGTACGCCTCGTCGAGCAGGACGATGGTGTCGCGCGGCAGCCGCCGCAGGAAGCCCACGATCTCGGCCGTCGGCTCCAGCGTGCCGGTCGGATTGTGCGGCCGGCATACCACCACCACGCGTGCGGCCGCGGCGGCCTCGGCCAGCCCGTCGAGATCGTTGTGGCCGTGCTGGTCCAGTGGCACCGCCACCGTCTTCAGCCGCGCCATCCGCGCGATGATCGGATACCCGTCGAACGTCGGCGCCGAGAAAGCGACCGTGTCGCCGGGGTCGGTCAACGCCTGCAGCATCTGCAACGCCACGCCGGTCGCGCCGGCGCCCAGCACCACCCGGTCGGTCGGCAGCCCGACACGAGCGGCGATCAGCGTGCGCAACCGCTCGGGCAGGAACTCCGGGTACCGGTTGGCCGCATCGACGGAACGAATCAACGCCGACCGCACCCCCGGTAGTGGTGGGAACGGATTCTCGTTGAGCGACAGCGCAAACGGGTCGATCGCGGTGGGAAACCCGTCGTCGACATCGATGGCGGCGGGGCTCGCGACGGTGTGCATCAGCCCCGCCCGCCCCACCGCACCGCCGCCGCGCCGGCGAAGTCGCCGGCGTGCGCGAAGCCCGCCATCATGACCACATCGCCGGCCTCGAGCTGACCGTCGGATATCGCGCGATCCAGGTTGATCGGGATACCGGCACCGAACAGGTTGCCGCACTCGTCGAAGGTGTCGCGATGGCGTTCCTTGGGCAATTCGAGCGCTTCGCGCCAGTTGCGCAGAAACGCCCGGTTGGGCTGGTTGGTGACCAGCAGGTCGATGTCCTTGGCTGGCAGGCCGATTCGGTCGCACACCGCCAGCGCCACTTCGGGCACCTGACGGTTGCCCCGGGCCAGCACCTTGGTGATTTTGCTTTCGGTGAAGCCGATGGACATCTCACCGGGCCCGGCGGCCCACCACTTGCGGTGGGGCTCCGCGGTCAACGTCATTTCACCGTGGTACTCGCCGTAGGTGCGGCACTCGATGCCGAGGATGGGCGATTCGTCGGACAGCGTGACAAGACCCACCGCGGCGCCGTCGCCGGGCACCGCGGCTTGCGCCTTGCGCCGCACGCCGGGCTGGTCGAAGACCTGGCCCGCGGCGTTTTGCGCGACGGCGATCAGCGCGGTGTGTCCGGCGCCCGACGTCAACAGTTGGCGGGCGACGTTGAGCGCCAACACAAAAGCGGCGCATCCGCCATTGTGCAGGTCGAGCACCCAGGAGGGCCGCATTCCCAAGCGGTGAGCGATGCCGCCGCCCGCGCCGTAGAACGGCAGATCCGGAGCTTGGGTGTGAGTGATCAGCACGTCGGCCCCCTCGATGACGTCCTCCCCGTTACGTTCGATTAAGCCTCGTGTTGCCCGCTCGATCATGTCGATCGCGGTTTCGTCGGGTGCGACGTGATGACGGAACGCCGGCGCGCGGAACATGATGTTGTCGCGCAGGTCATCGGACTCGGCGAACTGCGCATAGTAGTCCGCGCCGATCGGCTCGCCGGGTAGGTAGGTGGAAACGTCGGTCAGACTGACAGTCGTTTCTCGGGTTGTGCTCACGCTGCCTCGATCCCCTCTCATTGCATCCAGTAGGGCGTCACCGGCAGGCCATGGTGATGGCGGTACTCGGCAATTGCCTTGAGGTTATTCATTTCCAGCGCGTGGCCGGCGCCGAACATGTCCCAGAAGTCGCCCACCCACACCGGGCGTTGCGGGGGCGCGGTCTCCGGATACGGGTTGTGGTCGTAGAACGGGTGATGGCAATTGGTCCACAGCACAACCGAACCCGGCTTGTCGAGCACCACCTGGGCGTCGATGACGCGCATCAAGTAAATCATCCACAAGTGCTTGCCCTGGTCCCAGGCGCAGTGGTAGTCGACGGTGCGAGCATGCTCGTTGACGACGGTGCGAGTGTAGATCTCGGTCTCCGAACCGAGCCGGTCGTAGGCCAACCACAGTCCCGGTTCGTCGGTCGGCGTGAAACCGCGCAGGCTGTAGGTCCACTCCTCGAGGCTGCGGGTGTCGGCCAGGTACTCGAAGAGCTCGTCGGGCGGGCAGTCGATGTAATCGTTGACGGTGCAGTACTCCCCGAACACCTGGTCGTGCGGGTAGACCGACCGCATCTGCTCCATGATGATCGGGGTGGCCTTTTCGCGGGGATGCGTTTCGATGCGCGTCACCCCGTCGATTTGGGCGGGGATATCCTCAAGCGCTGGCAGCGACATCGGTCCGGTTCTCCTTTGTGGTTGGAATCTTTTCTGCGGCAGAGCTTTTCGCTGTCATCGCGGCGAGAAATGGCGCGAACGGCGGGACTTCGTCGGCGGCGCATTCGACGCTGACCACCGCCGGGCCGTCGACATCCAGCGCCGCGCGCAGGGCGGCGGCAAAGCCGTCAAGGTCGCTGACATCGACGGACGTCAGGCCCGGAAACATCGCCGCCAGGCCGGCACCCAGCCGGCTGGGCCGAAACCGGTTGTAGCCGTACAGGTCGTCGTAAAACAGTTGCTCGCGGGTCACGCACATGGCATGGGCGTTGTTGTTGAACAACACGAACGTCACGGGAAGCCGGTAGTGCACCGCGGTGTGCACCTCCATGCCGTGCATGAAAAACGCGCCGTCCCCGGCGATTACCACCGTGCGTCCGGCTCGTCGGCCGCTGTTGGCGCGACCGAAAGCCATCCCGATGCCGGCGCCGAAGCTGTAGCCCATGCCGCCCATGCCGAGGGCGACCGCGAATCTGCCGCCCCGCCGAGCCGGAAGGTAGTGGACGGCCGACGCCCCGGTATTTCCCGCGTCGACCACCACGTCCGTCCCGTCGGGCAGGGCACCATCCAGCACCGCCATGGCGTCGCGGTAGCGCACGCCGGCTCCGGCGTGGGGCGGGGGCCGCAATTCGGTGTGCGGCACCGCATCGGGCACCCGCACGCCCACCGGCCGTCCGCGGCCGGACAGCGCCTGGGTCAGCATGCGCAGGGAGCCACGCAGGTCGTCGGTGTGCACGTGGGTGCACCGAACATAGGGCTGCGCCGACCCAATCGACAGCGTCCGCACCCGCGCCAGCACGTCGTCCAGCCCGGTGCGGGCGGTGACCGAAAGTCGGGTGCCGACCACCAGGCACACCGCACTGGCGGCCGCCGCTTCGGCCACACTCGGGTGGCCCATCACACCGGTCACCCCAAGGGCGGATGAGGAGCCGAAACCCGGTGTGCCGGAAGCATCTTTGGCGTCCGGGACGGTCGCTACCCGCGCGCGCAACACCGCACGAAGTGCTTCGAGCTCGACACGGGCGTCGTCACGGGCCACCTGCTCGCCCGCGATGATGGTGACCGGGCCGCGCGCGTTGCGCAGCACCGTGGCGATCGTGTTCGGGTTACCGATGGGTCGCAGCTCGGCGACCGGGTGTCCGTTTCGTTTCGGGATATCCGGGATGGCCACGGCGCCCTGTTGAATGTCCTTGGGCAGCAAGAGAACCGACGGCCCGCCGGTGCGCGCCGCCGCGATGGCCCGGGGCAGTGCGGTGACGATGTCCGCCGGGTCGAGGACCCGCTCGCAGGACAGCGACACCGCGGAGAACACCGCCTCGGCGTCCAGGGCTCCGTTGCGGCCGCTGGTGTCCTGAAAGCTGCCCAAACCGTCCATCGGAGTGGGCGTTTGGCCCACCAGAGCCAGCACCGGAACGCGACTGGCCAGCGCTTCCCCCAGGCCGGCCACCAGATTCAGCGCGCCGCCACCCGAGGTCGCGGCCACCACTCCCAATCCGGATCCCAGTCCGGCCCCGCTGCGGCTGTACCCGTCGGCCATCGTTGCGGCCGAAAACTCGTGCTTAGCCAGGATCGCGGTGATTCCGGGGTGAAAGTGTGCCGCGTCAAACAGGTCTTCGATGTTGGCGCCGTCAACTCCGAAGATGTGGTCGATTCCGATTGCCGCGAGATGTTCGACGATGTGGTCGACCACCCGGTGCGTTCTTGGCATGCACTTAACACGACAAGCGAGCGGCTCGGGTTCACCGCCGCCGCGGATTTACAGCGATCGCTGCAGCAGCACCTGGCCCGTGTCGGCGGAAACGACTTGCACAGCGGCGATCTGGTTGATCGGAGTGGAAATGCTGCCTGCGGGTGTCGCGGTGTGACCGGGATCGGCCACCCAGGTCGCCAGCCGGGTCTGGCTGCCGTCGCGACCCACCACGACCATCGCCAGAGTGTCGTGGTGCGCAGTCAGCGGAGCCAGGCACACGCACTTCAGGTTGATGAACGTTCCCCAATGCTGGCTGGACACCGCCACCGTCGAGCTCAGCAGCTTCGTCCCGACTTGCGACATCGGCTCCGCGGACGCGGTCGCCTGCTGTGCGCCCGTCGAGGATTGGCTCTCGACACCGACGAATACGCCGACACCCAGTACCGCGGCCGCGGCCGCCGAGGCCGCCCAGGTCGCGACGCGGGTCCGGCGCCGACGAAAGCGCACCGCTGCCAGCAACGACGGCAACAACTCCGGCGACATCTGCGGAGTCACCGTTTCCTCGGGAACGGACCCGATCGGTCCCGTTTCGTCGATCGCGACCACATCGCTTCGGTCGAGCCGCGACAGCAGCGCCGGCATCCCGCTGAGTTCGCGGACGGCCTCCCGGCAGCCCGCGCAGGTCCCCATGTGGGTCTCAAACTCGCGGCGGTCGGCCGCGGACAGTGACCCCAACACGTACGCGGCGTCCCACGTCGCGTAGCGGTCGTTGTCACTCATCGTCAAAGTCCCGTCGTTTGCATCGTTTACCGGATCAGGCGGGCCCATCCCCCAAAATGGCGTGCTCATGTCGTTCATCTCCTGTCACCCGTCAAGTATTCGGAGCCCGTGACGTTTTGGATCAGCTGGAAGCGCTGTGCTGGCTGTCCTGTCATCGGGTCACCCCCAGTTCCTGCAGAGTGAGTCGCAACGCCCGCACCGCATAGTGTAGTCGCGACTTCACTGTTCCCTCGGCGATCTCAAGGTCTGTAGCAATCTGTGCTGTGGTCCATCCGCGGTAGTAGGACCGCTCGATCACGGCCCGGTGCTCGGTGGACAGTTGCGCCATCGCATCCGCGATCAGCAGCCGATCCAGCGCGGCGTTCACGTCGTCCGGGGTGGACTGTTCCGGCGCACCCTCCTCGTCGAGGGAACCAACGACGTTGCGGTACCGCGCGCTGCGCCGGTCGTCGATGATCATGTTGCGCGCGACGGTGAACAGCCACGCCCGAGCCGAACGCTCGGTATCGCCGATCACCTCGGGATGCTGCCAGGCCCGCAACAGCGTCTCCTGGACCACGTCCTCGGCTTGACTGGCGTCGCCGGTCAACCGGAGCGCGTAGCGCCACAACACCGCGGCATGCTCGTCGTAAAGGGCCTTCATCAGAGCGGCTTCAGCAGCCCCGGATGCCCCCCGAGTGCCGGCCACACGAGCCACTCGATCACCTCCGACTAGTGAAACGAGTGCAATAGATGTTTAGTTCACGAACACTAACGGCTGGCGGCTAATCTGTGGCTCTGCTCGGGATAAGCCCTGGTCAAGCCACGGTCAGGATGCGGGGGCCCGCCTCGGTCACCGCCACGGTGTGCTCCCAGTGGGCGGCACGGGAACCGTCGGCGGTGGTGACCGTCCATTCGTCGTCGAGCACCACCGTTTTGCCGGTGCCGAGGGTCAGCATCGGTTCGATGGCCAGCACCGAGCCGGCGGCCAGCAGCGGGCCGCGCCCGGGGGTGCCCTCGTTGGGCAGGAAAGGGTCCATGTGCATCTGGCGGCCGATGCCGTGGCCGCCGTAGCCCTGCACGATCCCGAAGGCGCGCCCGTAGCGGACCTCGGCCGCGCGGGTGCCCCGTTCGATGGCGTGCGCGACGTCGGTCAACCGGTTGCCCACGACCATCGCGGCGATCCCGGCTTCCAGCGATTCGCGGGTGGCGTCCGAGAGCGCTGCGTCGGCGGGGTCGAGGGATCCGATGCCAAAGCTCACCGCCGCGTCGCCGTGCCAGCCGTCCAGCACCGCGCCGCAGTCGATGGACACCAGGTCACCGAGCGAAAGAGTCTCCGCCGCCGAGGGGATGCCGTGCACCACTCGGTCGTTGACCGAGGCGCAGATCGACGCCGGGTAGCCGTGGTAGCCCAGGAACGACGGGATGGCGCCCGCCTCGCGGATCACCGACTCGGCGATCTGGTCGAGGCTCAGGGTCGACACCCCCGGACCCGCGGCCGCGTACACGGCCTGCAGCGCGGTTGCGACCACCGCACCGGCGGCGGCCATCGCGTCGAGTTCACCCGCGGTGCGCTGCGGCACGACCCGGCGGCCTCGGAGCCGTGCCAGCGTGCGCATGGGCTGACTATTTCCCCAGGGCGTGCAGCGCGCGGGCGAACACCTCATCCACGCTGCCGACGGCGTCGACTGTCTTCAGCTCTCCGCTGTAGTACTCCAGCAACGGCGCGGTCTCATCCCGGTAGACCTTCATCCTGTTGCGGATCACCTCTTCGGTGTCGTCGGCGCGACCACGCGCCGCGAGGCGTTCGAACAGCTCGTCTTCGGACACCTTGAACTCCACCACCGCATCGATGTCAGTGCCCCGGCGCTCGAGCATCTGGTGCAGCGCCTCGGCCTGCGCGACCGAGCGTGGGTAGCCGTCCAGGATGAACCCGTTGGCCGCGTCGGCATGGTCCAGGCGCTCGTCGACGAGCTGATTGGTCAGTTCGGCCGGCACCAGGTCGCCGGCGTCCAGATAGCGTTTGGCCTCCAGGCCGAGTTTGGTGCCGTCGCCGATGTTTTGCCGGAACAGGTCGCCGGTCGATATCTGCGGGATCCCAAGCTTCTCGGATAGCTTCTCGGCCTGCGTCCCCTTGCCCGCGCCGGGCGGTCCAAGCAAAACGATCTTCACTTGAGGAACCCTTCGTAGTTGCGCTGCATGAGTTGGCTTTCGATTTGTTTGACCGTATCCAAACCGACGCCAATCATGATCAGAACCGCTGTGCCGCCGAACGGCAAGTTTTGCACTCCCCCGGAAGCGCCGATCTGCAGGAAAAGGTTGGGCAGGACCGCGATCACGCCCAGGTAAATCGAACCCGGCAGGGTGATCCGGCTCAGCACGAAACGCAGATAGTCGGCGGTCGGCTTGCCCGGTCGAATTCCGGGAATGAAGCCGCCGAACTTCTTCATCTCATCGGCACGTTCGTCCGGGTTGAAGGTCACCGACACGTAGAAGTAGGTGAAGAAGATGATCAGCCCGAAATAGATGCTGATGTAAACCGGGTCGCTCGGGTCGGACAGGTACGTCCCGACGAATTTGTCCCACCAGCTATTGCCGACGCCGCCGGTGCCGCTCCGGACCAGCTGGGTGATCAAATGCGGAATGTAGATGAGCGAGGACGCGAAGATGACCGGGATAACGCCGGCCTGGTTGACCTTCAGCGGCAGATACGTCGACGTTCCGCCGTACATGCGCCGACCCACCATGCGCTTGGCGTATTGCACCGGGATCCGGCGCTGGCCCTGCTCGACGAAGACCACGCCGACGATGATGATCAGCGCGGCCACACAAACCGCGGCGAAGATGACCCCGCCGCGGCTGTCCAAGATCTGTTTGCCCTCCGACGGAATGCGGGCGGCGATGCCCACGAAGATCAGCAGCGACATTCCATTGCCGATGCCGCGCTCGGTGATCAGCTCGCCCATCCACATCACCAGCGCCGCACCGGCCGTCATCACCAACACGATGACGACCAGCGTGAAGATGCTCTGGTCGGCGATGATGTCCTGCTGGCAGCCCTGCAGCAGCCCGCCGTTGGCCGCCAGCGCCACGATGCTGGTGGCCTGCAGGATGGCCAGGGCAATGGCCAGATAGCGGGTGTACTGCGTCATCTTGGCCTGGCCGGCCTGGCCCTCTTTGCGCAATTCCTCAAAACGCGGAATGACCACCGTGAGCAGCTGCACGATGATGCTGGCGGTGATGTAAGGCATCACGCCCACCGCGAACACCGTCAGCTTCAGCAGCGCACCGCCGGAAAACAGGTTGATCAGCGAGTAGATCTGTCCGGCTTCGCCGCCCGTCGCCTCCTTGATGCACTGCTGGACATTCTTGTAGTTGACGCCCGGCGACGGCAGTGCGGCGCCGAGGCGGTAGAGCAGGACGATGCCCAGGGTGAAGAGGATCTTCCGTCTCAGATCGACTGTCCGCAGCGATGAGATGAAAGCCGAGAGCACTCGTTCCTCCGGGGGTCGATCCTGCGTCACGCGCCAATACCCGCAGGCAGCAATACGACCCTCACAGGCCGTGCGCGTATAAACCGTGTACGAGACTAACAGCTGGCGTGCTCGGAACTCTTCAAGGTCTTTTGCGGGACCGCCCCGAGGCCTCCGAAAAAACTCCGCAAATCGCGTACAGTTTCAGTTGACTCGTTACATTCGCTAAGTATCAAAACGCCTCATCAGACGGCGCACACGGGAGCACCATGACACGCACCGAGCAGGACAGCTGGGACCTGGCCTCGAGCGTCGGCGCCACCGCCACGATGGTGGCCGCCGCCCGCGCAGTGGCCAGCGCGGAGCCCAACCCGATCATCCACGACCCGTTCGCGGCGCCGCTGGTGCGCGCGGTCGGCCTGGGCTTCTTCGTCCGCCTGGTCGACGGTGACGTCATCGCCTCCCGGCCGCACGATGACGCCGAACGGGACCTACAGCTCGAGACCGATTCGATCGCGGTGCGCACCCGCTTCTTCGACGACTTCTTCCTCAACGCCTCGCGCGACGGCGTGCGCCAAGCCGTGATCCTGGCCGCCGGCCTGGACGCTCGGGCGTATCGGTTGTCATGGTCGAGCGGCAGCGTCGTCTACGAGATCGACCAACCCAAGGTCGTCGAGTTCAAGAGCGCGACGATGGCGACGCTCGGCGCCGCCCCGACCGCCGAGCGGCGCACGGTGGCTATCGACCTGCGCGAGGACTGGCCGGCCGCCCTGAGGGCCAGCGGGTTCGATGACACCCAACCCACCGCGTGGAGCGCGGAGGGCCTGCTGATGTACCTCCCGCCCGACGCGCAGGACCGGCTCTTCGACCACATCACCGCGCTGTCCGCCCCCGGCAGCAGGATCGCCACGGAGTACCACGGCAACGATCCCGGCGGCCCGACGATGAGCGAACGTGCGGCGCAATTCAACCAGCGCTGGGCCAAACTGGGCTGCGACATCGACCTGTCCGGATTGTTCTTCGACGGCGATCGCAACGACATCGTCGAATACCTGACCGGGCTGGGCTGGCAGGTGAGCACCCGTCCGCGGCGCGAGTTGTTCGCCGATTACGGCCTGGTGTTCCCCGAGGACGACACCTCCCAGCTGCGCAACATCGTCAGCCTCACCGCCACGCGCTGAGGGGGCCGGGCTATGGGCCAAGGGGCTAACGACACCCGCCGATCCGACGGCGACACTTGGGATTTGGCGTCCAGCGTGGGGGCCACCGCCACCGCGGTGGCCGCTCGGCGCGCGCTGGCCTCCAAGGGCCCCGACCCCCTGATCGACGATCCCTTCGCCGAACCGCTGGTCAGAGCCGTCGGGGTCGAGGCCTTCATCCGGATGATGGACGGCGAAATCGAGCTTGCCGAAGATGATGCAGCCGACCCCGCTTTAACCGCGCGGCGACTCAGCGAAGGCATGGCGGTGCGCACCCGGTTTTTCGATGCGCATTTCCTGGACGCCGCGCGGGCCGGCGTGCGCCAGTCGGTGATCCTGGCCTCCGGGCTGGACACCCGTGCCTACCGGCTGGCGTGGCCGGACACCAGCGTCGTCTACGAGGTCGACCAACCCCGGGTGATCGAGTTCAAGACCGGCACCCTGGCCGCGCTGGGCGCGGTCCCGGCCGTCGAGCACCGCCCGGTCGGCGTCGACTTGCGCGATGACTGGCCGGCCGCGTTGCGCGACAACGGGTTTGACCCGGGACAGCCGACGGCCTGGAGCGCCGAGGGGCTGTTGTCCTATCTGCCGCCGGACGCCCAAGACCGGTTGTTCGACAGCATCACCGCGCTGAGCGCCCCCGGCAGCAGACTGGCCACCGGCTATGTGCCGAACATTCGCGACCGTCTGGAAAAGCGGGGCCGCGATATCAGCGAGCGTTGGCAGCGGCTCGGCCTGAACTTCAACTGGTCCGACTTGGTCTACCCGGGCGAGCGCAACGACGTGGTGACCTACCTGTCGGATCACGGCTGGCAGGTGACGGCGCGCAGCACCCAGGAAATGTACGCCCACAACGGATTTGAGTTCCCCGAGGAGCGATCCCTGGTCGCCTTCGGCGACATCAGGTACGTGTCTGCGGTGCTGCCCCAGCCGGCCGACCCTGTGCGTTGACTCTGCGCTGACGGCGCACCCTACTCGCACTTTTCCGCGATGGACGCAGAGTCAACCCGTGGGGGGCGTGGCGCCGGGTGCCCGGACGACCATCGGCACGGCGGGAAAGTATCCGGCCATCTCCGAGCGCGACGCGCGCAGCGCGGCGGTGCCGTAACCCTTCTTGCGGTGTTCGGGGTGAATCCAGATCCGCACGTTCACCTCACCGCCGACGAGCTCGCCGAACACCATGCCAACCTTCTCGCCGGCGCACTCGGCGACGAACCACGCGGCCTCTTCCTGATACACCCGGTTGAGCGCGGCGCGGATTTCGTCGTCGATGTCGCCCGCCGGGCCGCGGGATCCGTCGCCGGCCTCTTTGATTTCGGCCGTGCGCGTGGCGAACAGGTCACGGTCTTTGTCGGCGGAGAAGGGCCGAAGATCCAAGCTCTCACCCGAGCTCGCCGGGCGCTCCCCGAGGGTGAAGCTGAGCTGTTTGTTCAGGTCGTCGAGCTCGGCGAGGATCTTCTTGCGCGAGTCGATGGTGAGCTGGTTGAACGACATGCCCATCACCGCTTCGGCGGCAACGTGGGACGTGTCCAGCAAAGCCACGATCGCCTCGACCGCGGCCGCTTTGTTCTTGGACTCCACCACGACGTCGGCCACCTCGTGGCGGCGTTCAAGGGCTTTCAGCAGTGCGTCGGCAATCTCTCGGCGGACGGCCGTGCGGTCGTGGTCGGTCATTGCACAAGCCTAGATCGACGCAGCAGGTATCGCGCCACCCATCGGAAAGATCTCACTCGGCCCCGGATTTGCCAGAAAGGCCTTTGAATGTTCGGCAAAGCGACCACCAACAACGCGATCGGGCATAGCATTAATGCCCGCACGGGTTGAGGCAAGGGGCTCGAGCGATGAATTTTTCAATATTGCCTCCCGAAGTGAATTCCGCGCGCATCTTCGCCGGCGCGGGGCCGGAACCGCTGCTGGCCGCCGCCGCAGCCTGGGACGGGCTGGCCGACGAGCTGACCTCCGCCGCGACCGCTTTCGCGTCAGTGACCTCCGAGCTGACCGGCGCTTCGTGGCGGGGGCCGGCATCCGCAGCAATGGCCGCCGTGGCTGTCCCGTATGTTGGCTGGCTGACCGCGGCGGGCGCGCGAGCCGCGCAGTCGGCCGTGCAGGCACGTGCGGTGGCGACCGCCTACGAAGCGGCGGTCTCGGCGACAGTGCACCCGCTGGCTGTGGCGTCCAATCGCACCCGACTGGCGTCGCTTGCCCGGTCGAACTTGTTCGGGCTCAACACGCATGCGATCGCGGCCAACGAAGCCGAATACGAACAAATGTGGGCCAAAGACGTCGTCGCGATGTCGGGTTATCACGCCAACGCCGCGACGGCCGCCGCGCAACTGAAGCCGGTCGCGGCCCTCAATGTCAACCTGGGCGTGGGCAACCTCGGCACGCTCAACGTGGGCAACGGCAACCACGGCAACAACAACGTGGGCGGCGGCAACTTCGGCAACTCCAACGTCGGCTTCGGAAATGTCGGCCGCCGCAATGTTGGCGTCGGCAACAAAGACCTGGTCGCTAATCACACCAGTCTCAACGTCGGCAATGGGAACACCGGCAGCCACAACATCGGCTCCGGAAACCTCGGCAATTCGAACATCGGGAGCGGCAACAAAGGCAACGGCAATTTCGGGTTCGGTAACAACGGCGACGGAAACATCGGGTTCGGCAATACCGGAAGCGGAAACATCGGGATCGGGCTGCACGGCACCAATCAGCGAGGCTTCGGCGGCCTGAACTCGGGCACCGGAAACATCGGCTTCGGCAACTCCGGCACCGGCAACGTCGGGTTCTTCAACTCGGGCGTTGGAAACCACGGGATCGGCAACTCGGGCGACCACAACACGGGCTCGGGAAACTCCGGCTTCACCAATACGGTAGTGGAAACTCGGGCGCTATCAATAGCGGCATCGGCAACGCGGGCGATCTGAACACCGGCTTCGGCAACGCCGGCGCCAACAACACGGGCACGTCGAACTCGGGCGCCGTCAACACCGGTTTCGGGAACGCGGGCAGCTACAACACCGGCATCGGGAACTCCGGCGACATCAACACCGGCGCCTTTGACAAGGGAAACCTGAACACGGGCTTCGGCGGAACGGGCAACGGCCCTGGACCCAACTCGGGCTTCGGTAACTCGGGCACGAGTCTGTCAGGTTTTAACGACTCCGGCTTTTTCAGCTCCGGCTTCGCCAACACCGGCGCGGGCACCATTTTCACCAGCTTGAATTCGGGATTCGCAAACACCGGCCACTTCACCTCGGGCTTCCTGAACGATGGCCCCGGCCCGGAGTTCAGTGTTTCCGAATCGGGTTTGCATAATTTCGGCGGCTTCAACTCCGGGGTCGTCGTCACCGGCACCGATTTATCCGGCTTTTTCCGCTGACGGTGGTCAGACCGACCGATCGGCCAGTTGCAGGAACCGGTGATAGCGATCCTGCATCGCCCCGGCCCATGCCGGGCGGGGCTCCACGACGTGCGCGGTGGCGCCCCAGCGCGCGGCGTCCGCGATCGACGATTCCAGACCGACCGCCATGCGGGCCAAAAAGGCCGCACCGAGTGCCGCGCCTTCGGCCACCGCGGACACCTCCACCGGCCGGCCGGTGGCATCGGCGATGGCCTGCATCCAAGGCTGCACCCGGGTTCCGCCGCCGGTGGCCACGATGCGCGACACCGACGCTCCACTCAGTTCGATGAGCTGGCGGACGACGAAACCCGACGCTTCGTATGCGGCCCGGCGCACCGACGCGGCGTCGTGAGTGAGATTCAGGCCGTCCAGCACGGCCCGGCGATCGGGATCATGGAACGGGGTGCGCTCACCGCGGACATAGGGCGACCACACGGGCACCCGACCCGGGTCGGTCACCGCCGAATCCCCCTGTGCGACAAGGCGATCCACCCAGCCGAGAAACAGCCCGCCAGCATTGCTCGCGCCGCCGATCTGGCTCTTGCCGGCCGTGGTGTGCGGGATGGTCCACAGGCCCGGTACCTGGCGGGCTTCGGCGAGGGTGGCCCACACGATCAGGGTGGTGCCACACATCACCAGCACCTCGCCCTCGCGGTCGGCGCCGGCCACGATCTGCTCGCAGATGGCGTCGATAGCGCCGGTCCCCAGCACGGGGCCGGTTGCAGGGCCGCTCCCCCGCACTCGCCCGACCGCCGTTCCGATCGTCTCCACCCGCGGCATTTGCTCGGCGGTCGCGCCACGCTCGGCGCACGCCGCCGGGTTCCAGCCGGTCCCGTCGAACAGTGGGAACGCGGTGGCGGCGGTGGCGACGTCGACCACTGGCTCGCCCGCTAAGGCGTGGTTGGCCACCGCCGGCGCGGGCCAGTAGCCGGCAGCGCCGGGCGCTTCGCCGGCCGTCCAGCGCAGGAATTCGGCGGCCTCGCCCAGCGCCGGCAGCAGGTTGTCGGCGCCCGGGGCCCGACCCCTGACGTCGCCGTAGAGCAATCCGGGGGTGATCGGCCGGCCGCCGGCGTCGACGGCGGTCAGTGACGGCACCATCGCCGCCACGGCCACCGCGCGAGCGTCGGGAACGCCGAGTCGTTCCAGGGCCGCCAGCGGGCCCCGTCGCCACGCCTCGTCGGCGTCGTGCTCGAGCAGGTCGGGGGCCGGCACCCGGAGCTGGTGCGGGATCCGCACGCGCGCGGTCACCCGACCGTTGTCGTCGGCGGCGACCGCTTTGACCGCGGTGGTACCGATGTCGATGCCGACGGTGATTTCGTTGCTTGTGACATTGCCGCGTGACACGCGCGTCACCGTACGCCAGCATTGGCAGTCGTGATGTCAAGACCGCGTGCCCTGGTGACTGCCCCGCTGCGTGGACCGGGGTTCGACAAGCTGCGCGAGCTGGCCGATGTGATCTATGACCCGTGGATAACGGAGCTCGACCAGAGCCCGCTGCGGATCTACACCGCCGAACAGCTGGCCGAGCGGATCACCGCCGAGTCCGCCGACGTGGTGGTGGTGGAGAGCGACTCGGTCGCCGGCCCGGTCCTCGAGTTGGGTTTGCGGGCCGTCGCATCCACCCGCGGGGACCCCAACAACGTCGACATCGCGGCCGCCACCGCCGCCGGCATCCCGGTGCTCAACGCGCCGGCGCGCAATGCGGACGCGGTCGCCGAGATGGCCCTCGCGCTGCTGCTGGCCGCCACCCGTCACCTGGTGCCCGCGGACGCGGATGTGCGCAGCGGCAACAGTTTTCGCGACGGCGTCATCCCGTATCAGCGGTTCCGCGGTTGGGAGATCGCCGGGCGCACGGCGGGGCTGGTGGGCCTCGGCGCCGTCGGGCAAGCGCTGCGGTGGCGGCTGTCCGGGTTGGGCCTGCGGGTTATCGCGTACGACCCGTACAACGACGAAGCCACCCACGGTCTGGACGCGTTGCTCGGCGAGGCGGACATCGTTTCGCTGCATGCCCCGGTCACCGACGACACCGTCGGGATGATCGGCGCAGCACAGTTCGCGGCCATGCGCGACGGCGTCGTCTTCCTCAACACCGCGCGGGCCCAGCTGCACGACACCGACGCGCTCGTCGAGTCGCTGCGCACCGGCAAGGTGGCCGCCGCCGGCCTGGACCACTTCGTCGGCGAATGGCTGCCGACCGATCACCCGCTGGTGGGCATGGCCAACGTCGTCTTAACGCCCCACATCGGCGGGGCCACGTGGAACACTGAGGCCCGGCAGGCACAGATGGTCGCCGACGATCTGGAAGCGCTGCTGAGCGGCAAGAAGCCCGCTCATATCGTGAACCCGGAGGTGCTCAGCTCATGAAATCCGTAGCCAATGCTGAGGACGCGGTGCTGGCGGCGGCCAAGGACATGCTGCGCCGCGGCCTGGTCGAGGGCACGGCCGGCAACATCTCGGCGCGGCGCCCCGACGGCAACATCGTCATCACGCCGTCGTCCGTCGACTACGCCGACATGGAGCTCCAGGATCTCGTGCTGGTCGACCCGAACGGCGGTGTGCTGCAAGCCAAGGACGGTCGCATGCCGTCAACGGAAATGAAGCTGCACCTGGCCTGCTTCGAGGCATTCGACGACATCGGCAGCGTCATCCACAGCCACCCGATCTGGGCGACGATGTTCGCCATTGCGCATCAGCCGATTCCGGCCTGCATCGACGAGTTCGCGGTCTACTGCGGCGGGGACGTGCGCTGCGCCGAGTACGCCGCGTCCGGCACGCCCGACGTCGGGGCCAACGCGGTCAAGGCGTTGGACGGCCGCGGCGCCGCCCTGATCGCCAACCACGGCCTGGTGGCCGTCGGGCCCCGCCCCGACAAGGTCATGCACATCACCGCGCTGGTGGAGCGCACCGCCCAAATCGTTTGGGGCGCACGCGCTCTCGGTGGCCCGGTGGCCATCCCCGAGGAAGTGAACCGCAACTTCGCCGGCGTCTACAGCTACCTGCGCGCCAACTCTTGATGAACCGGACCCGGCTGGGTCGCGCGATCGTCACGCGCGTGGTGGAGTTTCAATTCGAGTTGGCGGCCACGTTTTTCCCGATGACCCCACCGTCGGGGTGGCGCGACAACGCCGACCTGTTGGTGCCGGATTTCTTCGACCCCGACACCTCTAAGTGGCGTATCGCGGTGCAAAGCTGGGTCATCGAAGTGGACGGCCTGACCGTGGTGGTGGACACCGGCGTCGGCAACGATCGCCAACGCCCGCACCTGCCCGCGCTGGACCACTTGAACACCGGGTTTCTGGCCGCGCTGGCCGCGGCGGGGGTCGATCGGAACGTCGTCGACGTGGTGATCAATACCCACATTCACTCGGATCACGTCGGCTGGAACACCATGCTGCAGCACGAAAACTGGGTTCCGACGTTTCCCAACGCGCGATACGTGTTGCCCGCAGCCGATTACCGCCATTTCGCGCCCGACGGGCCCGCGGCAAAGCGATCACCGAGCAACGACGAGGAGGCGGCCCAGCAGCGCGGCGACCAGTTGGTGTTCGCCGACAGCGTGTCACCCATCGACGACGCGGGACAGCTTGTGCAGTGGTCCGATGACTACCAGATCTGCGAGTCGCTGCGGCTGCGGCCCGCGGTCGGGCACACCCCGGGCTCCTCGGTGCTGTGGCTGGACGCGGGTCAGCCGGCGGTCTTCGTCGGCGATCTCACGCACAGCCCGGTGCAGTTGCGGCGACCGGACGACGCCTGCGCCTTCGACATGGATCCCGAGGCTGCCGCGGCGACCCGGCGGCGCATCTTCACCGAAGCCGCACGGGCAAGGGCCGCCGTGATACCCGCGCACTATCCCGGCCACGGCGGCGCGACAATCCGCGCCACCGGACAGGAATTCGACATCGACGATTGGCTAGACCTTGAACCCCTCTGAACCCTACCGAGTTGTGCAGTGGTCGACCGGAAACATCGGCACGCGGGCGCTGCGTGCGCTGCTCGATCGTGACGCCTTCGACGTGGTGGGCGTGCACGCCTTCGGTGCGGACAAGGTGGGCCGCGACGCGGGTGAGCTCGCGGGCCAGTCCGCCGTCGGCATCACCGCGACCGACGATGCCGACGCGCTGATCGCGCTGCGCCCGGATTGCGTGAACTACATGCCCCGCGCCATCGACTACGAACTCGTGCTCCGGATGCTGCGCGCCGGCATCAACGTCGTCACTACCGGAGACTTCGTGACCGGTACCCATCACCCGGTCGAGCTCCCGCTGCTCGAGGAGGCGGCGCGCCACGGCGGTGCGACGTTTTTGGGCACTGGATTCGAGCCGGGGTTCGCCAATGTCGTCGCGGGCTTCCTCACCGGCGCGTGCCGCCGCGTGCACAGCGTCAAGCTCGTCGAAACATTGGACTGCACAACCTATCCCGTGCAGGACGTGTGGAAGGTGCTCGGGTTCGGCAAGCCGCCGCGGGAGCGGGTGACGCATCTCGACCCGGCGACGCAACGGTATGGTCTCGGCTACTTCGAAACACTGGACATGATCGCCACCATGCTGGCCACCGAGCTCGATGCCAAGGAGGCGTTCGTCGAGCCCGCGGTGCTGACCCGGGATCTGGATCTGGGATGGGTCCGGTACGCCGCCGGCACCGCGGGCGGACAGCGCCGCACCTATCGCGGTCTGCGAAACGGACGCCCCGTCATCGAGCTAGCCATCTGCTGGACGATGAGCGACGACGCGCTCGACCCGCAATGGACCGACCCCAAGGGTTTTTCTGTGGTGATCGAAGGCACGCCACGCGTCGACGCAGTGATCCGATTCGGCAAGCCCGGGGAGGACGTGATGACCGTGTTGATGGACAGCACCGCCATCGCCGCGGTCAACGCCATACCGTTCCTGTGTGCCGCGGCGCCGGGCGTCATCACCCCAATTGACTTGCCAATCATCGGATCCCCGGGCGCCCTGGACTAGATCGCCACTGCCGGGGCGAGGCCCCGTGCGTCCGGCTGAAGACCCTGCTGAAGTACCCGGGGTCGGTCACCCCCACCCGCCTGGCCACCTCCGCCACCGGGAGATCCGTGTCGGCCAGCAGGCTGCGGGCTTCGGCCATGCGGCGTTCGACGATCCACTCCTGCACGGTGCGACCGGTGCGGCGGCGCACGACGGTGGTCAGGTGTCCCGGCGTCATGCCGACCTCGCGCGCCACGTCGCGCAGCGACAGCGGCTCGCCGAGCCGTTCGTCGATCACCGCAAACACGTCCGCCAACAACGGCTCGCCGCTGCGGCGCAGATCGGCCACCAGGTCAGTTGAGTCGCGGGCCAGCCGGGCCAGCTCAATCAGCAGCAGCGTCAGGTGTGCGAGGACCGCCTGTCGATAGCCCTCGGCCGCGGCGGCCAGCTCCGCCTCGATCGATCGGATTAAGTTGTCCCACACTGATTTCCGCTCAGCAGGTACATCCAGCCGCAGCACCCCGCCCGCGCGTCCGTGCAGGAACGGGAAGAGCAGCGGGTGTGCGCGCCATGCCGGCCACGGCGACCGCGCGTCCTCGCCCAGCGCGGTGGGGTCGAAGAACACGGCAACCCCGGAATTCGTTCGCGGCGGCTCCAACACCTCGCCCGGGGCCGCCACGTACACCAGGCCGTCGGCGGGGACGTACCACAGCGCCGGGAAATCGTGAATGTGCCGACCCAGGTCGCGAGCCCCACCGTGATCGTGCCAGTGCACCGAAACCGGGGGCGTGCCCGGATCGGTGCGGTACTGGTAGATGGGGATGCCGTCGCGCTGACGGATCGGCCGGGTCGTCTGCGTCATGATCTCGCTAAAGATTGTCCAACTTTTGGCAAGTATCGCCCAATTATCCTGCTAAATATGGTCGCAGTATGGATTCTATGCTCAAACATCATTCACATGACTACATGCCCGCCGCCGGTCACGACGCCTTTCTGCCCGGATACGACCTGCTGACCTGGCTGTTCGGGTTCAACCGCGTCCATCAACGGCTGATCGAGCAGGCCGAGCTCGCCGACGATCACCGCGTACTGGAAATCGGTTGCGGCACCGGAAATCTCACCATCCGCGCCAAGAAGACCCATCCCCTGGTTGACCTCACCGGATCCGACCCCGACCCGCTGGCGCTCAAGCGCGCGCAGCGAAAGGCGCACGGGTTGATTGGGATTCGGTTCGAACGCGGTTACGCACAGGACCTCCCCTACGGCGACGGCGAGTTCGACCGGGTGCTGTCGTCGATGATGCTGCACCACCTGGACGGCGACGCGAAAGCCGCGGCCGCGGCCGAGGTCTTCCGCGTCCTGCGCCCCGGCGGGCGGTTGCACCTGGTCGATATGGGCGGCGATATGACCCCCGACGACGGCCCGACGGCGCGGTTCGTCTTGACCCGCTCCCACACCCGCGGCAACCTCGGCGACGCGATCCCAAAACTGCTGAGCGCGGCGGGGTTTGAGTGCACCCAGGTCGCCACACACCGCAATCGCGGCGTGGGCCGGCTGACCTACTATCGCGCCACTCGCCCGGGCTCGGCGCGGCCTAACTAGTCAGGTCGAACAGACGCAAGGAAGCAAATCCCGGCCCGCAGGCAGTCGGCGAGCCAAATGTCTTGGCCGGCTGTTCGAAGCGTTGCGGCCAATTCGCCTGCGCCCAGTGCGCTACCGGGATCGAGCGGAAAGGTTCGCGAGCGCAGCAACCGAAGGATGTCATCTCGACGCTGCAAAAATCGGCGCCGACCCGCAGCTCGAATGCGGTTATGGCGGTAACCCTCAGACGATGGCTGGCAATCAATTCGCGGACCATAGGCACGCCAATGCCTTTGCCACGCAAAAAGTCGATCCCAGATCGCTGTCAACGACTACGACGCCCGCCATGTCGTTCTCGCAGCACGCGAGAACGCATCTCCTTGGCATCCGACGCGGTCAGCACACCCTCGAGGCCAAGCAAGGCTTCGACCTCGTCGGCGTTCGGCTTCGCCAAGTATTCATCGACGGCTTCCTGAACCAGGGCGGAGAAACCGCGGATGCCGCGGCGCTGGGCGATCGCGCTCAGCGCGCGATGCTGCTCAGCGGTAATCTCGACCGTCGTCCGCATGCACGCATGCTAATGCATGCGCACCCATCAACGCTGGTCGAAGGCCACCTTGATGGCGCCACTGTCGCCCTGGTTGGCGATGGCAAGGAAGGCATCGCGCCACTGCTCCAGCCGGAAGGTGTGGGTCAGCATGGGCCGCAGGTCCACCCGGCCGTCCCGGGCCAAATCGAGGTAGTGGGCGATGGCGTGCTGGCGCTTGCCGTCGACCTCCTCGAATCCGAAGGCGTTGGAGCCGACCCAGCTGATCTCCTTGAAGTACAGCGGGCTCCACTCCCAGCGGCCGGGCGCGTGCACGCCGGCCTTCACCAGCGTGCCGCGGGCTGCCATGACCCGGACGCCGACCTCGAACGTCTCCGGCTTGCCGATGGTGTCGTAGACGACATCGATCGGCCCGGGGTAGGCCATCGGCAGACCCTGCAGGGGTTGCCGTAGCCGGCCGCCGCCCCAGGCGACGATCTCTTCGATGATGGCCAGCCGCGGCTCGTGCGCAAGGACTTTGACGGCCCCGAACTTTTTGGCCAGTTCGGCCTGGGCGTCGAAGCGGGCCACGACGGCCACCTCGACTTCCGGATACAGCGCCCGCAGGATCGCGACCGCGCACAATCCGAGCGAGCCGGCGCCGTACACCAGGGCCTTGCCCGCGCGGGGCGGCGGGTGGCGGGTGATCGCGTGCAGCGAGACCGAGAACGGGTCGGCGAAGACGGCGAGTTCGTCGGGAATCGAGTCGGGGACGGGGAACAGCATGCTGTCGTGCGCCGGCATCAACTCGGCGTAGCCGCCGGTGGCGTCGGCGGACACCCCGGTGTGGATGCCGGGTTTGATGTCGCCGTCGGCGAAGCTCCAGCACAGGGTGTAGTCGCCGTTTTCACATGCCGGGCAGACCGGATCGATGCCCCGCGGCGCACACGACAGCCACGGGTTGAGCACCACCCGCTGCCCCACCTCGAGGCCGCGCGCCTTCGGCCCCACCTCGACCACGTCGGCGACCACCTCGTGGCCCATGACTTGCGGGAAGGAACAGAACGCGGACATCGCGTTGTCGACGTCGTCCTCGCCGAAGTCCATCAGGATCTGTTTGGAGTCCGACCCGCAGATGCCGGTCAGCCGCGGTCGGGTGATCACCCAATCCTGGTGCAGCGGTTGCGGATCGGGCACCTCGCGCAGCGCCGTCGGGGTGCGGCCCAGGTTCTGGGTCAGCGTGTTGGCGCCTTCGGGCACCTCGAAGGGCTCCGGCGGCACGCCGTAGACCAGCGCCCTCACCGGGGTGCCATCCCGGCCACACCCGCGATGAACGTGTCGATGTCGGCATTTTTCACATCAACCACCGCCTTCATGTCGGGGACGTAGTGCTCGAAGCGGTCGCTGCCCAGCGCCGCGATGATGCCGTCGGCCACTTCCTCGGCCGCCACCTTGGGCCCCTGGTAGAGGGGCGCCTCGCTGCCGGGCTGATCCCAGATCTCGGTGTCCACCGGGCCCGGTTCGATCAGCTTCACCGTGACCCCGCTGCCGTGCAGGTCGACCGCCATCGCTTCGCTCCACCCGCATAGCGCGAATTTGCTTGCGCAGTAGGCGGTTTCGTGGATGATGCCGAGCCGACCGCCGACACTGGACACGTTGACGATCATGCCGGAGCCGCGGTCGAGCATCCGGGGCAGCAAAGCCAGCGTCATCCGCATCGGGGCGAAGAAGTTGACCCGCATGACGTCCTCGACCTCATCGGGCGCCAACTCGGTGACGACCCGGCGCTTGGGGATCGCGGCGTTGTTGATCAGCACGTCGATTCCGCCGAGGTCGTCCCAGGCTTGGCGCGCCAGTTCGCCGAGGGCCGCCGTGTCGGCCAGGTCGGCGGCCCACATCGCCGACGACGGCGAGGTTCGGCGGCAGTCGGCCAGCACCTCACCCAACCGGTCGCGCCGGCGCGCGATCAGCCCCACCACCGCTCCCTGTGCGGCCAGCCGCCGGGCCAGCGCCGCGCCCAACCCCGACGAGGCACCGGTGATGAGCACTCGTTTCCCGGCCGCCGCGTACGCCATCGCTCTAGATTGCACCGCAGTGTGGCTCCGTGGGAACTATTCGCCACGAAAGCTCGTTATACGATCTAAGTAATCGCCCAAATCTGATTAGGGGGAACCTATGACGTCCGCTACCAGCCGCTACGAGGGGGACACCTGGGACCTGGCGTCCAGCGTCGGGGTGACCGCGACCATGGTCGCGGCGGCCCGCGCGATGGCCACCCGCACCGACAAACCGCTGATCAACGACCCGTTCGCCGAGCCGCTGGTGCGTGCGGTCGGGGTGGACCTGCTCACCCGGCTGGCCAGCGGCGAGCTCGACCCGGCCGAGTTGAACGACGTGCACGACGGCGCCACCGAGTCCGCCGGCGCGATGTCGCGCATGGCGGACAACATGGCGGTGCGCACCAAGTTCTTCGACGAGTTCTTCCTCGACGCCACCAACGCGGGCATCAAGCAGGCCGTCATCCTGGCCTCGGGCCTGGACGCCCGCGCCTACCGGCTGACCTGGCCCGCCGGCACCGTGGTCTATGAGGTCGACCAGCCGCAGGTCATCGAATTCAAGTCGCGCACGATGGCCGAGTTGGGCGTCACGCCCACCGCCTACCGACGGACGGTGGCGGTCGATCTGCGTGACGATTGGCCCGCCGCGCTGCGTGCCGCCGGATTCGACCCGGCCCAGCCGGCCGCGTGGAGCGCCGAGGGTCTGCTCGGCTACCTGCCGCCGGAGGCGCAGGACCGGCTGCTGGACACCATCACCGAACTCAGCGCGCCGGGCAGCCGGATCGCCACCGAAAGCGCGCGCAATCTGCGGCCCGGCGACGAGGAAAAGATGAAGGAACGCATGCGGACCGTCACCGAGCGCTGGCGGGAGCATGGCTTCGATCTCGACATGACCGGCCTGGTGTACCTCGGCGACCGTAACGAAGCCGAGTCCTACCTGTCCGAGCGCGGTTGGCAGCTGACCAGCAGCAGCGTCGCGGATCTGTTTGCGGCCAACGGACTTGCACCCTTTGACGACGAAAGCGCCGGCATGGGCGACATGGTTTACACCAGCGGCACGCTCACCGAGACGGCCTGATAGGAGTATTGACGAATGACTGTCGAGACCGGACGCACCGACGGAGACAGCTGGGGACCCGCACACAGCGTGGGGGCGACGGCCACCATGGTCGCGGCGTCCCGCGCCGTGGCATCGCAGGGACCCAATGCGCTGCTTGACGATCCGCTGGCCGACCCGCTGGTCCGCGCCGTGGGCTTGGCACCTTTCATCAGGATCATCGACGGCGAGCTCGACTTCGAAGACGACCCGGTGTTCAACCGCAAGACCAGGGCCGAGCAGATGGCGGTGCGCACCCGGTTTTTCGACAACTTCTTCACCAACGCGACCGAAACCGGTGTGCGGCAGGCGGTGATCCTGGCGTCCGGCCTGGACACCAGGGCGTACCGGTTGCGGTGGCCGGCGGGCACGGTGGTCTATGAGATCGACCAACCGGAAGTGATTGCGTTCAAGACCAATACGCTGGCCGACCTCGGCGCGGCCCCCACCGCCGAGCGGCGCACGATCAGCATCGACCTGCGCGACGACTGGCCCAAGGCGCTCACCGACGGCGGTTTTGACGTCACGCAGCCGACCGCCTGGAGCGCCGAGGGCCTGCTGCCCTACCTGCCGCCGGATGCCCAGGACCGGCTGTTCGACAACATCACCGCGCTCAGCGCGCCGGGCAGCCGGCTATCCACCGAACACGTCGCCGACCCGAACCTGTTTACCGAGGAGCGCGTGCAGCGCATCTCCGAGCGGTGGCAGCGCTTCGGTCTCGACCTCAACGCGGCCGACCTTTTCTATGGCGGGGAACGCAATGTCGTCCTGGACTACCTGACCTCCCATGGCTGGCAGGTGACGCTCAATTCGGCCCGAGACTTGTACGCCCAGAACGGGTTCGAATATCCCGAGGATGGGATGGCGGCGGAGTTCGGCGAATTGAGCTACGTCGACGCGACCCTGAAATAGGCTCTCCTCATGTCCCGCACCCACGACGACAATTGGGATCTGGCCTCCAGCGTCGGCGCCACCGCGACCCTCGTCGCGTCCGGGCGCGCGATGGCGACGAAGGATCCCCGCCGTTTGATCAACGACCCCTTCGCCGAGCCGCTGGTGCGCGCGGTCGGCTTGGATTTCTTCACCAAGATGCTCGACGGTGAGCTCGACACCTCGACGATCGACAACGCTTCGCCGGAGCGACTGCAGGCGATGATCGACGGCATGGCGGTGCGCACCAAGTTCTTCGATGACTATTTCGTCAATGCCACCAATGACGGTGTGCGGCAAGCGGTGATCCTTGCGTCCGGTTTGGACGCCAGGGCCTACCGACTGCCCTGGCCGGCGGGCACGGTGGTTTACGAGCTCGATCAGCCGCAGGTGATCGAGTTCAAGACAACCACTTTGGCCGGCATCGGCGCCGAACCGACGGCAACTAGGCGCACCGTCCCCATCGATTTGCGCCAGGATTGGCCCGCGGCGTTGAAAGCGTCCGGGCTGGATCCCACGGCGCCGACGGCGTGGTTGGCCGAGGGCCTGCTGATCTACCTCCCGCCCGAAGCGCAGGACCGGTTGTTCGACAACATCACCGCGCTGAGCGTGCCGGGCAGCACGATCGCAACGGAATTCGCGCCCGGCATAATCGATTTCGATGCCAGCCGGGTACAGGACATGGGGAACGTGTTCCGCGAACACGGCATGGACGTCGACATGGCGTCGCTGGTCTACGCCGGCGAGCGCAACCACGGCCTCGACTATCTGCGCGCCAGCGGCTGGGAGGTCGAGGGCGTGGCGCGCACGGAACTGTTCAGGCGCAATGGCATCGAGGTGCCGGACCCCCAAATCGACGACCCGCTGGGCGACATCGTCTTCATCAGCGGCACCCGGACCGCTTAGAACTAGAAGCGCGACTGCCCCAGCCAGAGCACGCTGGCACCGCCCAAACTCTGCTCGACGTGTTCGAGGATCCCGGCCACCGCGCGGCCCAGCACCGACCCCACCGCGTCCGGCAGCGACGCGGCGGCCGGCTGCGACGACGCCCGGGGACGAACCAGGTCCAGCCACGACGAGCCGGGGTAGCTGACCAGCCGCACCTCGGCGTCCGCGTCCAGGCCGGCCAGCACCTTGGCCCGGCGCACCGCGGTGCGGAACCCGCCTAGCTCGTCGACCAAACCGCGCTCCAGAGCGTCGGCGCCGGTCCAGATCCGCCCGCGCGCAACGGCATCCACGGCTTCGGCGCTCATGTTACGGCCGGCGGCGACACGTTCCACAAAATCGGTATAGAACAGGTCCGCCTCGGCCTCCCGGTCCGCCTGCTGCTCCGGGGTGAACAACTCGTCGACCGACCAGACATCGGCATTTGCGTTGGTGCGCACGGTGTCCGAGCCGACTCCCAACCTCGTCTTGAGGTCGCGGACCACCAGCTTGCCGCTCATCACGCCGATCGAACCGGTGATCGTGCCCGGGTTGGCCACGATCGCGTCGGCATCCATCGAAACGTAGTAGCCTCCGGAGGCCGCCACCGCACCCATCGACGCCACCACCGGCTTGCCCCGTTCGCGGGCCCTTTTCACCTCACGCCAAATGGTTTCCGACGCGGTGACCGAACCACCGGGGCTGTCCACCCGCAGCACGATCGCGGACACCGCGTCGTCGGCAGCCACCTCTCGCAGTGCCGCCGCGATGGTGTCAGCGCCGGCGTTCGAGGAGCCGAACGGCAGGACTTGCCGCCCGCCGCGCCCGTTGACGATCGCGCCCTCGAGGGTGACCACGGCGATCGTCGGCTTGGACCCGCGCCGGGGAATCGACGGCATCGGCGGCGCAAACCGCGGCCGCGCGGCACCGGCGTAGCGCGACAGGTAGAGCCGCGGCGGGCCGTCGTCTTCGTCGCCGGAAACCTCCTCCACGCCAACGAGTTCCGCGATGCGGGCAAAGGCCTCGTCGCGGAATCCGATCCGGTCCACCAGACCGGATTCCACAGCGTCAGCACGCAACAGCGGCGCGCGGTCGGCCAACGCATCGAGCGCGCCCGCGTCGATGTGACGTGATTCGGCAACCGCCTGCCACACCTGTTCCTGCAGGCTGTCCAACATCCGGGTGACGGCCTCACGGTGGGCCTCGGTGAACTGCGCTTGAGTGAAAAGGTTTGCCGCCGACTTGTATTCGCCCCGCGCGGTGAACTGCGCCTCGATCCCCGCCTTGTCCAGCGCGTCGCGCAGAAAGGTGGCGCTGCTGGCGAAGCCGATGAGCCCGACGCTTCCCGAGGGCTGCATCCAGACTTCACCGAATGCCGAAGCCAGGTAGTAGGACAGCGTGCCCGGATAGGTTTCCGCCCAGGCCAGTGACGGTTTGACGGCGGTGAAGGCCGCGATGGCTTCGCGCAGTTCTTGGACCGCACCCACCGGCGACGCCGCGAGCTGCACGCGCGCGATCATCCCGGCAACCCGGGGATCCTGCGCGGCCCGGTGGATCGCGGCGACCGCGTCGCGCAGTGCCATCGCCCGGCCACCCCCGGTGACTATCGTCAGCGGGTCGAATCCCGTCGTCTCCGGCGGCGCCGACCGCAGGTCCAATTCCAGCACGCAACCGCTGGGTATGCCGTGGTGGCGGGCGGTATCGACGCGGTAGACCAGGTCACGCACGTCGTCAACACCGGGCAGCGAGGGCAGAAAACCGAACATGTTTGCCAGCCTACCGATTCGCCGCCGTACGGTGATGGGGTGAAGTTTTCCGTCGCCATCCCCCAATTCGATTTCGATGGCTTCGATGCCGCCGGGCTGCGCGCGTATCTCGCGCGTGCCGAGGAGCTTGGCTTCGAAGGCGGTTGGGTGATCGAGCAGACCATCGGGGCGGCGCCGCTGCTGGCGCCGCTGGAGCTGCTCGCGTATTGCGCCGCTTGCACCGAGCGACTGCGATTGGGTGTCGCCGTCCTGGTTTCCTCGCTGCACGATCCGCTGCAGTTGGCATCGGCCATCACCGCGGTCGACCGGCTCAGTCACGGGCGGCTGGACGTCGGTGTCGCACCGGGCGGCGGGGCACGCCAGTTCGCCGCCTTCGGTGTGGACAAGAAAACGTTTATCAGCTATTTCACCGAGGGCCTGCAGCTGATGAAGGCGGCCTGGTCGGACGAACCGAAGGTGACGTTTCACGGCCGGTTTCGCGACGTCGATGGCCTTCCCGTGCAGCCCAAGCCGGTGCAGCGGCCACACCCGCCGATCTGGTTCGGCGGCCTGGCTCCCAAGGCACTGGTTCGAGCGGTGCGCCACGGCGACGCGTTTCTGGGTGCGGGCTCGTCGACCACCGAGTCGTTCGCCGGAGCCGTCAAGATCGTCCGCGCCGAGCTTGCCGAACAAGGCAAGGACTCAACCCGCTTCACCATCGGCAAGCGGGTCTATCTGATGATCGACGACGATGCCGCCAAGGCCCGCGAACGGGTGCTCACCGGGCTGCGGCGCATCTACGGGCAGATGCGCGGCATCGATGCGGTCCCGGTGTCCGGCACACCCGACGACGTCGTCGGTGGGTTGCGTGCGGTGATCGACGCCGGCGCCGAGATGCTGCTGCTCAATCCCGTCGGCGCCGACGTTGCGGAGAACCGCGAACAGATGGAACGCCTTGCCGCAGAGGTGATCCCACAACTGATATGACCCGATCAGCTCACGACGCAGTGCGCAGGGCGGCGACCAGGCTCGCCGCGCTCGCCCAGACCGGCCTGACGTACGCCGCCAACGCATACGACGCCGACCGCTACCAGCAGGCGGGCCGGCTCGCCGCCGAGCTGCTCTCGGCGATCAGTGGCCGACCCGCCGACGAGCTTGCGGTGGAACTGGGACGTGATTCCGGCTACGCCACTCCCAAAGTCGATGTCCGCGGGGTCGTCTTCGATGAGCGGGAACGTGTGCTGTTGATGCAGGAGAGGCTCGACGGCCACTGGTCCGTGCCGGGCGGGTGGGCCGATCCCGGCGATTCGCCGTCGTCCGCGGTCGTTCGAGAGGTGCTCGAGGAGACCGGCTACCGAAGTTCGGTGGTGAAGCTGATCTCGTGCTGGGACCGTGACGTGCAAGGCAATACCCCGCCGTTGCCCGTGCACGTCTACAAGCTGTTCTTCCTCTGCCGCACCGACGGCGCCGCCCAGCCGGCCCAACCGCTGGAGACGCTGGCCGTGGGCTGGTTCGGGCTGGACGAGCTGCCGCCGCTATCGCTGGGCAGAGTCAACCCACGGCAGCTTGCACGCGCGCTCGCTCACCACCGCGACCCCACGCTGCCGACCGAGTTCGACTAAAGCTCGGTGACCGATCCGCCTGCGGCGGTGATCTTTTCGCGCGCGCTGCCGCTGAACTTGTCGGCGGTCACGTCGACCTTGACGGTCAGCTCGCCGTTGCCGAGAACCTTGACTAAAGAGTTCTTGCGAACGGCGCCCTTGGCCACCAAATCGGCCACGGTGATGGCACCGCCCTTGGGAAACAGTCGGTTGATGTCACCGACGTTGACCACCTCGTATTCGATGCGGAACCGGTTACGGAAGCCCTTCAGCTTGGGCAGCCGCATGTGGATCGGCATCTGCCCGCCCTCGAACCGCACCGGCACGTTCTTGCGCGCCCCGGTACCCTTGGTGCCGCGGCCGGCGGTCTTGCCCTTGGAACCTTCACCACGCCCGACGCGGGTGCGCGGGGTTTTCGACCCCGGCGCCGGCTTCAGGTCGTGCAGCTTGATGGTCATTTAGTCTCCTCCACCTCAACCAGGTGGCTCACCACCGCGATCAGCCCGCGGGTCTGTGGGTTGTCCTCGCGGACGACCGACTGGCGAATCTTGCGCAGCCCCAGGGTGCGCAGGCTCTCGCGCTGCTTGAAGCGCGCGCCGATCGTGCTGCGCACCTGGGTGATCTTCAGCTGGCTCATGGCTGTGCCGTCCCCTCCCGCGCGGCACTGGCGGCCAACGCATCGCTTTCCCGGCGCGCCTTGAGCATTCCGGCCGGGGCGACGTCCTCGATCGGCAGTCCGCGTCGCGCGGCCACCTCTTCGGGACGCTGCAGCAGCTTGAGCGCGGCCACCGTGGCGTGCACCACGTTGATCGCGTTGTCGCTGCCCAACGACTTGGCCAGAATGTCGTGCACCCCAGCGCATTCCAGCACCGCGCGGGCCGCACCACCGGCGATCACACCGGTACCGGGGCTGGCCGGGCGCAACAGCACCACACCGGCGGCCGCTTCACCCTGCACCGGGTGCGTGATGGTCCCGCCGATCAGCGGCACGCGGAAGAAGCCCTTGCGCGCCTCCTCGACGCCCTTGGCGATCGCGGCCGGAACCTCCTTGGCCTTGCCGTAGCCCACACCGACCATGCCGTTGCCGTCACCGACGATGACCAACGCGGTGAAGCTGAAGCGCCGACCACCCTTGACCACCTTGGAGACGCGGTTGATGGCGACGACCCGCTCCAGGTAGTTGCTCTTTTCGCCGTCGCGGTCACGGCCACCGCGACCGCCGCCGTCGCGGCGGCCCCGACTATCGCGGCCATCACGACCATCACGGCTGTCGCGGCCGTCACCGCGGGTGTCGGCCTGCGGCCCGCCCGGCTGCTCCGACATTATGCGGTCCTTCCAGTCTTGCTTGTCATCAGAACTTCAATCCGTTCTCGCGGGCGGCATCGGCCAGCGCCGCAATCCGTCCCCCGTAGCTGTAGCCTCCACGGTCGAATACCACCGTGTCGATGCCGGCCGCCTTGGCGCGCTCGGCGATCAATTGGCCAACCCGCACGCTGCGGGCTTTCTTGTCGCCGTCGACGCCGCGCACGTCGGCCTCGATCGACGACGCGGCGGCCAGTGTGGTGCCGTTTTCGTCGTTGACCAGTTGCACGTGGATGTGCCGCGCGGACCGGTTGATCACCAGCCGGGGACGAGCCGTGGTGCCCGCCACCTTTTTGCGCAGCCGTGCGTGCCTGCGCAGCCGGGAGATCCGCCGAGTCTCGGATACGTTCCGCCCCACCGGCTTTCGCACTGTGCTGTCAGCTTTCGATTGCGCCATGACTACTTACCTGTCTTTCCGACCTTGCGGCGGACCTGTTCGCCTTCGTAACGCACGCCCTTGCCCTTGTACGGGTCGGGGCGGCGCAGACGGCGGATGTTCGCCGAAATCTGGCCGACCTTCTGCTTGTCGATCCCGGTGACGCTGAACTTCGTCGGCGACTGAACGGCGAACGTGATGCCCTCGGGCGCCTCGATCAACACGGGGTGGCTGTACCCCAGCGCGAACTCCAGGTTGGAACCCTTGAGCTGCACGCGGTAGCCGACACCGAAGATCTCCATGTTGGTGGTGTAGCCCTGTGTCACACCGGTGACCAAGTTGGACAACAGCGTGCGCGACAGCCCGTGCAGCGAGCGATTGCGCCGCTCGTCGTCGGGACGCGTCACCACGATGGCGCCATCCTCGTTGCGTTCCACCACGATCGGCTCGGCGACGGTCAAACTCAAGGTGCCCTTGGGTCCCTTCACCGAGACGTTCTGACCGTCGATCGTTACGTCGACTCCGGCCGGAACCGGAACCGGCTGCTTACCAATGCGCGACATATCTGGTTGCCTCTCCCGCTACCAGACGTACGCGAGGACTTCGCCGCCCACGCCCTGTCTGGCTGCCTGACGGTCGGTGAGCAGGCCCGAGGAGGTCGAAATGATCGCCACACCCAGGCCGCCGAGAACCCGCGGCAGGTTGGTGGATTTCGCGTACACCCGCAGCCCCGGCTTGGACACCCGGCGCAAACCGGCGATGCTGCGCTCCCGGCTGGGCCCGTACTTGAGCTGGACGACCAGCGACTTGCCCACCCGAGCGTCTTCGGTGCGGTAGTCGGTGATGTAACCCTCGGCCTTGAGGATCTGGGCGATGTTGGCCTTGATCTTCGAGTGCGGCAGGGTCACCTCGTCGTGATACGCCGAGTTAGCGTTGCGCAGACGCGTCAGGAAGTCCGCGATCGGGTCAGTCATCGTCATCGTTTGTGTCCCGTCACCAGCTGCTCTTCTGCACACCGGGCAGCTCACCGGCGTGCGCCATCTCGCGCAGGCAGATCCTGCACAGCCCGAACTTGCGGAACACCGCACGCGGGCGGCCGCACTTGCTGCAGCGGGTGTAGCCGCGCACCGCGAACTTCGGTTTGCGATTGGCCTTGTTGACCAGTGCCTTCTTCGCCATCTACTCAGTTCTCCTTGAACGGGAAGCCCAGGGCCCGCAACAGCGCTCGCCCCTCGTCGTCGGTCGTCGCCGAGGTGACGACGTTGATGTCCATGCCGCGGACCCGGTCGATCTTGTCCACGTCGATCTCGTGAAACACCGATTGCTCGGCCAGCCCGAAGGTGTAGTTGCCGACACCGTCGAACTGCTTGGGCGAAAGCCCGCGGAAGTCGCGAATACGGGGCAGCGCAATGGAAGTGAGGCGGTCGAGGAACTCCCACATCCGGTCGCCGCGCAAGGTGACCCGCACACCGATCGGCATGCCCTCGCGCAATTTGAACTGCGCGATGGACACCCGCGCCTTGCGAATTTCCGGACGCTGCCCGGTAATCAGCGCCAGGTCGTTGACCGCGCCGTTGATCAGCTTGGCGTCCCGGGCCGCCTCGCCGACGCCCATGTTGACGACCACCTTGGTGATGGTCGGAATCTGCATGACGTTGCCGTAGCCGAACTCCTTGTGCAGCGCGTCGCGAATCTCGTTGCGGTAGCGCTCTTTCAGGCGCGGCTGCACTTTTTCTGCGGTGGTCATCAAATGTCCTTGCCGTTGCGCTTGGAGATGCGGACCCGCTTGCCGGTCTCCTCGTCCACCCGGTAGCCGATTCGGGTGGGCTTGCCGTCCGAGTCGACGACCATCACGTTGGAGACGTGGATCGGGGCTTCCTGGGTGACGATGCCGCCGGATCGGGCGCCACGCTGAGTGGTGGAAATGGGGGTGTGCTTCTTGATCCGGTTGACGCCCTCGACGAGCACCCGGTTGCGGGTCGGGTAGGCCTGCAGCACCTTGCCTTTGGCGCCCTTGTCTTTGCCGGCGATAACCAAGACGGTGTCGCCCTTGTGGACCTTCATCTACAACACCTCCGGGGCCAGCGAGATGATCTTCATGAATCGCTTCTCACGCAGTTCGCGGCCGACCGGCCCGAAGATGCGGGTCCCGCGGGGGTCGTTGTCGGGCTTGATGATGACCGCCGCGTTCTCGTCGAACTTGATGTAGCTGCCGTCGGAACGCCTGCGCTCCTTGACGGTGCGCACCACGACGGCCTTGACGACGTCGCCGCGCTTGACGTTGCCGCCGGGGATGGCGTCCTTGACCGTGGCGACGATGACGTCACCGATGCCGGCGTAACGTCGCGACGAGCCGCCGAGCACGCGGATGCACAAGATCTCCTTGGCGCCGGTGTTGTCGGCGACCTTCAGCCGCGATTCCTGCTGAATCACTAGATCTCCTGACCTGGTTCACGGCGCACGGCAGGAGGAACGCAGCTCTGATGAGCACCCGACGCGCGCGGTCTTGTTAAAGCAGTCGTCACCGAAGGGCACGCGGGGCCAATGACGTCTGCACGCACCAGCCGAGGTCTGCCCAAGGCAACCCCTAGAGTCTAGGGGAAGAGCTGCTCAGCGCCAAATTTCGCCCTCGCAAGCCTTGATCAGCGCCGATACCAGCGCGGCGAGGATCAATCGCCTTGCCGCACCCAGGCCAGGATGTACAGGCTCATCGCCGCCACCAGCGCAATGAGCACCCACTGCACGATGGCTTGGTCGATCCACGAGCCGTACGGCGGGCCGCCGGGCAGGATGTTGCGCAACGGGACGACGGCAAACAGGTTCGCGGCATACCACGTGCCGAACGGCGGCAAAAACTTCCTCCGGCCCAGCACCATCGGAATGGCCACCAACAACGCCAACGTGGGCAGGGCGATGAGGACCAGGCAAATGCCGAGGTCGAAGATGAGCGGCCCCTTGGCCCTCTTCAAGGTGATGACCACGTTTCCGTTGTCGGACCCGCGTTGGGTGGGCAGCGCGGCGGGATCGTGGACCCGGTGCACGCTGACGTCCCACCCGTCCAACTCCCCGGTGACCTCGACCCGCGCGGGCACCTTCTTGATGTTGTCGCCGGACCCGACGAACGCGTCGGCCGAGATCGGCTCGGTGCTGTAGGTGTCGAAGGGCCAGTTGCCGATGTCACCATGCACCTCGACGGTGGTGCTGAGTTGCGCCGGCGCTTTGCCTTTCGGGTAGTGCAGATCGCCGATGTCGCTCGTCGGATACAGGCGTACGCCGACGTCGGTGGCCAGCACGTCGTAGCGATTGTCGTAGCTCGAAACTCCCGGGTACACAAGCACATTCACGGTGAGACGATTCGCGGTGGGCTTCAGCTCCTCGAGGCGCAGCTGCACGATGGTGGCATCGCCGCCGCCCTGGCTCAGGTCCAGCGGGGGCAGGGGGGCCTCGGCTTCTTGCAGCTGGTGGACCCCGAGCAGCGACAGGACGTACACGCTGACGATGGCCATCAGGATGATCACGCCGATGACGATGCGCGGTCTGCTCCGCTTCTTCGGCGGCGCCGGCGGGGTGACCGGCGGCACCTCGTCCGTCGGCGGGGGCGGGGCCTCCGAGGGTTTTGTTGGTGCGGGCTCGGCGGTTGTCGTCGCTTCAGCGCTCATCGGTCACCACCGGCCCGGACGGAAGGCACCACGGGGTGAGATGTTAGCTAATGCGTGCGTCGACCGCGCGGCGAAAGACGAGTATCCCCGCCCGATCTGGCCTTACGTCACCGTCTGGCCATCTCTCGTTAACCTAGTGGCCTTTAGCCGGGTTAGCTACGCAGCGGAAGCCGATGTGCGTGGTCGCGGTGTCCTGCGACTGCGGTGATCGCGCCGCGGGGCGGTAGCGGTGGCAGTATTCGGGCGCGCACAAGTGCGAACCGCCCTTCAGCGTCTGGTTGACGCTGGGGTCCGGGGGCCCGGACGGTGCGCAGCAGGCCTTCGGGGGTTGATCGAGCCGGTGGTGCGCGGAGAACTCGGTCGTCGTCCACTCCCAGACGTTGCCGATCATGTCGACCAAGCCGAAACCGTTGGGCGGAAAAACTCCAACCGGCGACGTTCCCACCCACCCGAGCGCGCCGTCGTTGCGGTACGGGAACCTGCCCTGCCAGGTGTTGGCCATCAACTGACCGTCGGGTTGCGCCTCCTCGCCCCAGGGGTAGGTGCCGGTGCCCATTGGATCTGGGCCGCGGGCGGCAAACTCCCACTCGGCCTCGGTCGGCAGCCGGCGCCCGGCCCATCGGGCGTAGGCCGCGGCGTCGGGATAGGCCACCTGCACCACCGGGTGATCGGCCCTATCCGCGCCGGTGCTGTCCGGGCCATCCGGCCCGAACGGGTGGCGCCAGTTCGCGCCCGGCACCCAGTCCCACCACTGCCGCCAGTCGCGCAGATCGACCGGGCCCGGCGTCGGGCGGAAAACCATGGCGCCCGGGCACAGCGTGTCGGGGTCGGCCCCCGGGTACAGCGCCGTGTCGATCGGCTGCTCGGCGACCGTGACATAGCCTGTGGCAGCGACGAATTCGGCGAACTGCGCGTTGGTCACCGGATGCCGCTCCATCGCGAAGGGGGCCACGGTCACCGTGTGGATGGGCGCCTCTTCGGGGTAGAAGCTCGTCGAGCCCATGCGGAACGATCCGCCGGGCAGGTCGATTAGCTCGGTGAGCACCATTTCAGGGTAGGACGCCCGCGGACCGGGCGGAGCCATGGCCCGTTCACCTGATGTTTGTTTGCGGGGGGATCCGTCAGCTGTAAATGTCGACGGCGGCGGGCCTCGTCTCACCGTTGCTCTCAAGGAGGCATTCGACGTGCAGCACTCACGCTCTCGCGTCGCGCTGAGCCTGCTGACGGCGAGCACGCTGGCGCTGTCGGCATGCAACCAAGACCATGCGACCCTGTCCTACACCAGTGGTGTCAAGGTGGACTGCGGCGGCAAACAGACCCTGGTCGCCAGCGGATCGACCGCACAGGAAAACGCGATGACCCGGTTCATCGAGGCGTACAAGAAGGTATGCCCCGGCCAGTCGGTCAACTACACCGGCAACGGTTCGGGACAGGGGATCAGCGAATTCCTGTCCGGCAAAACCGATTTCGGCGGATCGGACACCCCGCTATCCGGGGATCAATACGCCGCCGCCAAGCAGCGGTGCGGCGGCGCCGACGCCTGGAACCTGCCCGTGGTGTTCGGGCCGATGGCCATCACCTACAACATCGCCGCCGTCGACTCCTTGGTGCTGGACGCGCCCACGCTGGCCAAGATCTTCAACGGCACCATCAAGCGCTGGGACGACCCGGCCCTCACCGCGTTCAACGCGTCCATGCCGGCCGAGGACATCAAGGTCATCTACCGCAGCGATGCGTCGGGCACCACCTACAACTTCCAGTCGTACCTGCAGGCCGCATCCGGCGGCGCGTGGACGCAGGGCGTGGCCAAGAATTTCAACGGCGGCACCGGCACCGGCGCCGAGGGCAACAAGGGCACCGCGGCGCTGGTGAAAACCACCGAGGGCGCGATCAGCTACAACGAGTTGTCCTTCGCGCTCGACCAAGGGCTGTACGCCGCCGAGATCAAGACCCCGGCCAGCCGTAGGTCGCTGCGCCCGGTACGGATCGGCACCGACACCGTCGGCAAGACCATCAAGGGCGCCAAGATCACCGGGCAGGGCAACAACCTGGTGCTCGATCTGTCGTCGTTCTATAACCCCGCGCAGCCCGATGTGTACCCGATCGTGTTGGCCACCTACGAGATCGTCTGCTCCAAATACCCCAACCCCGAGGACACCCAGGCGATCAAGTCGTTCCTGCAGACGGCGATCGGCCCCGGCCAAATCGATCTCAACAGGGCCGGCTACATCCCGCTGTCGCCCGACTTTCAAGCGCGCGTCTCATCCGCGGTCGACGCCATCGGCTGAGCCGGTCCAGCGGATCTACTTCGCTGTCGGCTGTTTTCGATCCCGGTGCCGCCACCAGGCGAGGATGAACAGCGTCATCGCCACGACGAGTCCGATCAACACCCACAGCACCACGGCTTGGTCGACCCACGAGCCGATGGGCGGGTTGCCGGGGAGGAAGTTGCGCAGCGGGACGATGGCGAACAGCATCGCCGCGTACCACGTGCCGAACGGTGGCAGGAACGTCGTGCGGCCCAACAACATCGGCACGGCCACCCACAATGCCAGCACCGGCAAGGCGATCATTATCAAGCAGATGCCCAGGTCAAGGATCAACGGTCCCTTCGACCTGTGCAACGTGATGATCACGTTGTCGAGGCTGTTCGGGTTCTCGGTGTCCTCGGCGTCGTGGACGCGACGGACGTTGACGTCCCAGCCGTCCAATGATCCGGTGACCTCCACCCGGGCCCACACCTTGTCGTGGTAACCGTTGGTGAAGACCACACCCGAGATTTCATCGGTGGTGTAGGTGTCAAACGGCCAGTTGCCCGCATCGCCGTGCGCCACGATCGTGGTGGCCACCTGCGCGGGCGCTTTTCCCTTGGGATACTGCAGGTCCCCGAGGTCGGTCTCGGGATACAGGCGTACGGCGGCGTCGGTCGTCAACACGCTCGAGTTTTGGTCGATCAACGAATCCTGGGGGGTGACAAGCACATTCACCGACAGTCGATTCGCGACAGTCTCCAGCTTCTCGATGCGCAGCGCAACGATGGTGTCCTCTTTCTGGTACTGGCTCAGGTCCACCGCGGGCAACCTCGGGCCGGATTTGGCCAGCAGATGCACCCCCACCAGCGATAGGACATACACCGCAACGACGGCCAGCAGAATGCCGAGACCGACTGCGATACGCCGTCCGTGGGAAGCATTTTGTACCGGGGCGGCCGCCGGCGTCGGCGCAGGCGCCTGTGGTGGCGGCCCGGGGTTCCCGGCCGTCATCGGGGCCACCGGCCGTCGGACCACCAAACCATCGCAAGCACCAGCATCGGGCCAGGCTAACACTCAAGATGCGGCTTTTTCAGGGTATGACGACTGCGAATTGTTGCATCAACGTGTCTTTCGACGCATCGAATCCCGCCGCGCCCACCGGACTCTGCAGTTGGATCGTGACCAGATACTTTTTGGTGTTGGTCCAGATATGGGTGAGGCGGTCGACGAAATCGAAAGTGCCCGAGGAGCCTTGAAATGTGCCGGTCAGCATTTGGCTGCTGTACCCGCAAAACTGAGCCGCCGCCACGGTGAACTTCACGCCAGGGCGCGAATCCCTCATGGCCACGGCATATTTCAGGAAGGCCCCGCCCGGCTCCAGGTCGGTCGCGGCGATGGTCACGACGCCGGACATCCCGTCGGGACCGGTCAGCGTCAACGCGCGGTCGCCGTCTCCCGCGACCGACCTCCACCTGTCGGGCAAGCTCACCGTGAGCCTGGGCGCGGCCCGGTCGGGCACCGCGGCCGCGGTCATGCGACCGCTAACCGAGGACGTCGGGAAGCACGCGAGCGCGTTGGGCGGGATGTGGTCCGGCAGCGTCGGCACGACACCGGGCACCGGCTCCGCCGGGTCGGGGTGCGTCGTCGTTGTGGTGCCGCTCGCCCGCACCACGGTTCCCGCAGTGGTCTGCTCGCAGGCCGCCAGCACGCCTGCCGCCAGGCAGATCATGCTCGTCACGCCAAGCCGGGTCAGCCGGGTCAGCTCAGTCGCGCGAAAACGCAAGCGCGAGTTCTCTTTCCACATCCGCATACGGTCGGCCGGACAGGTCGACGGTCACCTGCGCGATGGTGCCGCCGGTGAACGAGAACGGCGCCTTGTAACGGCTGGACACGGCAGAGCCACCGTTACGCCCGACGGTGATGCCCGCACCCGCCAACCCGAACGTGCCCGGGTGGGCCTGCACGTCGGCGAGCGTGCCGACCTCCTTGTCGTCGATGAACAGGGTCACATCGCCCAGCGGCGTGTGGCTGTTGGGCACCGTTCCCTTCAGCGCATAACGGGCGCCGAGTAGGTGCCTACCCAGCGGCACCGCGTCCGACGACGACACCAACTGTTGGCGCTCGCCGAGAAAGTTGTACACGTAGTGCAATCGCCCGTCCTGGATGAACAGCACATGCCCGCCGTGCGCGCCGCCCTGCTTGAACAGCACACCCTCGGCACCGGTGGTCTCCACCGTCACGTCGGCGACCACCGCGAACGAGCGGCCGCGAAGCTCGGCGGCGGCGCCGATGCCCACGTCGGCGCAGTCGGGATAGTAGATGTAGCTTTCTCGGTCGGCGACCAGGTAAGGCCGGAACCGGGTCAGCGTCTCCATCAGGTTCAGGTCCGCCAGCGGCAGGCCGTTGTACTTGGCCGCCTCGGAAAACCACAGCGCCTTAAGCTCTTCGAGCTTTTCCGGTTGCTCGGCGGCCAGGTCATGGCATTGGCTGCGGTCTTGCGCGATGTTGTAGAGCTCCCAGCGGTCGGCGTCGAAGTGCGACCAGCCGGCCGGCGTTGCGGCGTGCACCGTGTTGGCGAACCAGCCTTCATGCCAGATCCCCCGGGTGCCCAGCATGGTGTAGAACTGGGTTGTCTTCCCGGTGTCGGCGTTCGGATCAGCAAGGGCCGCCTTGAAACTGATGCCGTCCAGCGGCTTCTGCGCGATGCCCTTGACGGTCTCCGGCGGGGTCATGCCCAGCAGGTCATAGACGGTCGGGGTGATGTCGCAGACGTTGATGTAATTGTCGCGGACCTCGCCGTGAGCGGCAATTCCGTTGGGCCAGGAGATGATCGCCGTGTCGGCGATGCCGCCCTCGTGCGAGGCGTAGCGCTTGAACAGTTTGTAGGGCGTGTTGAAAGCCATCGCCCACCCGATCGGGTAGTGGTTGTAGGTTTCCGGCCCGCCGAGGTGGTCGAAGAGCTTTATGCTTTCCTCGACGGTGTCGATATACCCGTTGAAGAATTTGCCCTCGTTGACCGACCCGTTCGGACCGCCCTCACCGCTGGCGCCGTTGTCGGAGATCACCACGATGATGGTGTTGTCGAGCTGACCGGATTCCTCGAGATAGTCCAGGATGCGACCGATTTGGGCGTCGGTGTAGCTGAGGAACCCGGCGAAAACCTCGGCCATTCGACTGAACAGTTTCTTCTCTTCATCGGTGAGGGAATCCCAGGGCCGCACCGTGTCCTGCAGCGGCCACGACTCGCCTTGGGGCCCCTTGACATCGAGATACGGGTTGATGGGCGACAATTCGGTGTCGGGCGGGACGATGCCCATCGCCTTTTGCCTCTCCAGCACGACTTCGCGGTAACGCTCGTAGCCCTCGTCGAACTTGCCCGCGTACTTGTCGGCCCACTCCTTGAAGACGTGGTGCGGAGCATGTCCGGCACCCGGGCACACATAGCTGAACCACGGTTTGTCGGGCGCGATCACCTTGGCGTCGCGGATGAATTCGATGGTCTTGTCGGCGATGTCCTTCGACAGGTGGTAGCCGTCCTCGGGTGTGCCGGGCGGGTTCACCGGGTGGTTGTCGTACACCAGATCCGGATACCACTGGTCGGTCTCGCCGCCCAGGAATCCGTAGAAGCGTTCGAAGCCGCGGGAGGTCGGCCAGTGCCGCTTGGTCGATGCCATGCTGGACTCTTCCAGCGGCGTCAGGTGCCACTTGCCGACACAGTAGGTGTTGTAGCCGCGTTCGTTGAGCGCCTCGGAGAGCAGCGCGGTGTCGGCGGGAATGCGGCCGTTGCAGTTGGGGAAACCGTCGGTGAATTCTTCGATGGTCGCCATGCCGACCGTGGTCGCGTTGCGACCGGTCAGCAGCGACGCCCGGGTGGGCGAACACAGCGCGGTGGTGTGGAATTGCGACAGCCGCACGCCACGCTCGGCGATGCGCGTCATGGCGGGCATCTCCACCAGCCCGCCGAAGCAGTCCCAGGTCGCGATGCCGGTGTCATCCCACACCAAATACAGGACGTTGGGCGAATTCTCGGGCGCGGTGGGCGCCGCAAACGGACCCCAGTCGGGCTCGGAGTCGCGGATATCCAGCTCGATCTTGCCGTTGAAGTCAGGGGCCATGCGCCGAGCGTAACGTGGCGGCGAAAGTTCCGATCTTTTTTCGCGGTGCGGTTCCGCTCGGCGCAGCGGAAAAGCCGCCGGGCGCTACTTGGCCTTCTCGAGAATCTCGACGAGCCGCCAGCGTTTGGTCGCCGACAGCGGACGCGTTTCCATCAACGACACGCGGTCGCCGATGCCGGCGACGCTGTTCTCGTCGTGCGCCTTGACCTTCTTGGTGGTCCGAATGATCTTGCCGTACAGCGGGTGCCGCATACGGTCTTCCAGCTCGACCACGATGGTCTTCTGCATCTTGTCGCTCACCACGTAGCCGATGCGCGTCTTACGCCGCCCGCGTGGCTTGGGTGTGGCCGGGGTGTGCTTGGGTCCTTTGTCTTTCGACACGGGTTCCGCCGCGGCAGCCTTCTTCGGGGCGGCCTTCGCGGGCGCCTTCTTGGCCGCGGCCTTCGTCGCCTTGGTAGCTTCTGCCATCACGATTCCTTCTCATCTGAGCCGCCCGGTCCCGACGCCAGGCCCAGTTCTCGTTCCCGCAGCACGGTGTAGATACGCGCGATCTCCTGACGGACGACGCGGAGCCGGCGGTTGTTGGTCAGCTGGCCCGTCGCCATCTGGAAGCGCAGGTTGAACAGCTCCTCCTTGGATTCGCGCAGCCGCTCGGCCAGCTCCTCGTCGGTGAGCTCGCGCAGTTCGCCAGGGGAAACTCCCACTGCCATCAGAACTGCTCCTCTCGGGTCACGATGCGTGCCTTGATCGGCAACTTGTGGATCGCGCGGGTGAGCGCGGCCCGGGCGGTCTGCTCATTGGGGTAGCTGAGTTCGAACAGCACCCGGCCGGGCTTGACGTTGACCACCCACCATTCCGGCGAGCCCTTGCCCGACCCCATGCGGGTCTCCGCGGGCTTCTTGGTCAGCGGGCGGTCCGGGAAGACGTTGATCCACACCTTGCCGCCACGCTTGATGTGGCGGTTAATGGCGATACGGGCCGACTCGATCTGCCTGTTGGTGACGTAGGCGTGCTCGAGGGCCTGGATGCCATAGTCGCCAAAGTTCACCTGCGTACCGCCGCTGGCGATGCCGCGCTGGCGCGGGTGATGCTGCTTGCGGTGCTTGACTTTGCGGGGAATCAACATGGTTTAGGTCTCCGTGCTCTGCGGTTCGGGGGCAGGCGCTTCGTCGACGGCGGGAGCCTGCTGGGCCTGCTCCTCGCTGCCCGCAGCGCGGCCGGCTTCGGTGCTGGTCGCCGTGGTGCCCGAGGCGCCACTGCGGCGCGGGCGCGTGCCCGACGGCCGCTCGCGGCGCGGACGCTCGGCGCCCGCGGGGGCCGCAGCGGTGAGTTCGCGCTTGCCGCCGACGATGTCGCCCTTGTAGATCCACACCTTCACACCGATCCGGCCGAAGGTGGTCTTGGCCTCATAGAGGCCGTAGTCGATGTCGGCGCGCAGCGTGTGCAGTGGAACCCGACCTTCGCGGTAGAACTCCGACCGGCTCATCTCAGCGCCGCCGAGACGGCCCGAGCACTGCACCCGGATGCCCTTGACGTTGGGTTGGCGCATGGCCGACTGGATGGCCTTGCGCATCGCGCGGCGGAACGCCACCCGGTTGCTCAACTGTTCGGCGACGCCCTGGGCCACCAATTGTGCCTGGGATTCCGGGTTTTTGACTTCGAGGATGTTGAGCTGGACCTGCTTGCCGGTCAGCTTCTCCAGGTCGGCGCGGATCCGGTCGGCCTCGGTGCCGCGGCGGCCGATGACGATGCCGGGACGGGCGGTGTGGATGTCCACCCGGACCCGGTCGCGGGTGCGCTCGATCTCGACGTCGGCGATGCCGGCGCGCTCCAGGCCGCTGGACAGCAGCCGGCGGATCGCCACGTCTTCCTTGACGTACTCGGAGTACTGCTTGTCGGCGTACCACCGCGACTTCCAATCGGTGGTGATGCCCAGGCGGAAGCCGTGCGGATTGATCTTCTGGCCCACTAGTCTGAGCCTCCCTTCGCTTCAGAAGTCTCAGAAGGTTTTTCGGGGGCCTTCTTGGCGGGTGCCTTCTTCGCCGGGGCCTTGGCCTCCGCTTTCTTGGCAGGTTCCGCCTTCTTGGCGGGGGCTTTCTTGGCGGGGGCCTTCGCGGGGGCCTTCGCGGGGGCCTTCGCGGGGGCCTTGGTGGCCGCCTTCTTCGCGGGCGCTTTAGCCGCGGCCTTGCTGGCCTCGGCGCGACGAGCCCTCGTCGACTTCGCCGACCGCTGGTCCTTGGCGGGCCGGCTTTCCACGATCACGGTGATGTGGCTGGTGCGCCGGCGGATTCGGAAGGCGCGGCCCTGGGCGCGCGGACGAATGCGCTTGGCGGTCGGGCCCTCGTCGGCGTAGACGGTGGCCACCACCAAGGTCGCCGGGTCAAGACCGTCGTTGTTCTGCGCGTTGGCGGCCGCGCTGGCAATGACCTTGGCCACCGGCTCGCTGGCGGCCTGCGGCGCCCACCGCAGAATGTCCAGGGCGTCGGCCACCGACCGGCCCCGCACCAGGTTGATCACCCGGCGCGCCTTGGTCGGCGACACCCGGACGAACCGCGCGACCGCGCTCGCCGACGGGAATTCAGTCGTCGTCATCGCCGCTTCGCCTTCCGGTCGTCCTTGATGTGTCCCTTAAAGGTGCGCGTCGGCGCGAACTCACCAAGCTTGTGCCCCACCATCGATTCGGTGACGAACACCGGGACATGCTTGCGTCCGTCGTGCACGGCAAAGGTGTGGCCGATGAAGTCCGGGATGATCGTCGACCGGCGCGACCAGGTCTTGATGACCTGCTTGCTGTTCTTCTCGTTCTGCACGTCGACCTTCTTGAGCAGATGGCCGTCGACGAACGGGCCCTTCTTCAGGCTGCGAGGCATGGTTGGCTACTCCTCTTGACTTCCCTAGCGCCCGTGCTTCTTGCCTGTGCGCCGGCGTCGGACGATGAGCTTGTTGCTCTGCTTGTTCGGGTGGCGGGTGCGGCCCTCGGGCTGGCCCCACGGGCTGACCGGGTGGCGTCCACCGGAGGTCTTACCTTCACCACCGCCGTGCGGGTGGTCCACCGGGTTCATCACCACACCGCGGACAGAGGGGCGCTTGCCCTTCCAGCGCATCCGTCCGGCCTTGCCCCAGTTGATGTTTGCCTGTTCGGCGTTGCCCACCTCGCCGACGGTCGCGCGGCAGCGCACGTCGACGCGGCGGATCTCACCACTGGGCATACGCAGCGACGCGTAGGTGCCCTCTTTGCCGAGCAGCTGGATGCTCGATCCGGCCGAGCGCGCCAGCTTGGCGCCACCGCCCGGCCGCAGCTCGACGGCGTGGATCAGGGTGCCGGCCGGGATGTTGCGCAACGGCAGGTTGTTGCCCGGCTTGATGTCGGCGTTGGCGCCGGACTCCACCACGTCGCCCTGCGAGAGTCCCTGCGGCGCAATGATGTATCGCTTCTCGCCGTCCAGGAAATGAAGCAGGGCGATGTTGGCGGTGCGGTTCGGGTCGTACTCGATGTGGGCGACCTTGGCGTTGACACCGTCTTTGTCGTTGCGGCGGAAGTCGATCACCCGGTAGGCGCGCTTGTGCCCACCGCCCTGGTGCCGAGTCGTGATGCGGCCGTGCGCGTTGCGGCCACCGTGACCGTGCAACGGGCGGACCAACGACTTCTCCGGGGTGGACCGGGTGATCTCGGCGAAGTCGGACACGCTCGCACCGCGGCGACCGGGGGTCGTCGGCTTGTATTTGCGAATTGCCATGTCTAATCAGGTCTCTCTCTCGGCGCTAGGCCGGTGCTCCGAACAGGTCGATCGGCTTGCTGCCCGGGGCCAGCGTGACGATCGCGCGCTTGGTGTTCTTGCGCTTGCCGTATCCGGTCCTGGTGCGCTTGCGTTTGCCCTGGCGGTTCGCGGTGTTCACCGACGCGACCTTGACGGAGAAGATCTTCTCGACAGCGATCTTGATCTGCGTCTTGTTCGAATCGGGGTGCACCACGAACGTGTACACGTTGTCGTCCAGCAGCCCGTAGGACTTCTCCGAGATGACCGGGGCCAGGATGATGTCGCGGGGGTCAGCGATGGTCGCCATTTACGCCGTTACCTCCTCGGAACTCTTGGTGTTCGCCGTGATGTACGCGTTGAGCGCCTCGACGCTGAACACCACGTCGTCGGCGCGCAGCACGTCGTAGGTGTTGAGCTGGTCCGGCGACAGGATGTGCACACCGGGCAGGTTGCGCACGCTCTTGACGCCGGTCTCGTCGCTGCGGCCGATGACGACCAACACCCGCTTGCGGTCGGTCAGCGTGCCCAGAAACGCCCTGGCGTTCTTGGTCGACGGGGTCTGACCCGTCACCAGTTCGGTGACGGCGTGGATGCGCCCGTTGCGCGCCCGGTCCGACAGGGCGCCGCGCAACGCCGCGGCGATCATCTTCTTCGGCGTGCGCTGCGAGTAGTCGCGCGGCTTGGGGCCGTGCACGGTGCCGCCGCCGGTGAACTGCGGGGCCCGCGTCGAGCCCTGCCGGGCACGACCAGTCCCCTTCTGCCGGTAGGGCTTCCGCCCGCCGCCGCTGACCTCGCCGCGGGTCTTGGTCGAGTGCGTGCCCTGACGGGCCGCGGCGCGCTGCGCGGTGACCACCTGGTGCATCAGCGCGATGTTGGCCGGGGCGTCGAACAATTCGGCCGGCAGCTCGATGGAGCCGTCGACCTTGCCGCCCGGCGTCTTAACGTCAATCTTGAGTGCCATCAGCTCTCACCTCGTTTGATCGCGCTGCGGACCATGACGAGTCCACCGGTGCGCCCGGGAACCGCGCCCTTGATCAACAGCACGCCGTTCTCGGCATCGACCTTGTGTACCAACAAGTTCTGCGCGGTCACCCGGTCGTTGCCCATCCGGCCGGCCATCCGGGTTCCCTTGAATACGCGTGCGGGGGTGGAACATCCACCGATCGACCCGGGACGGCGGTGGACCGCCTGGGCACCGTGGGCGGCGCCCTGCCCGCGGAAGCCGTGCCGCTTCATCCCGCCGGCGAAGCCCTTGCCCTTGGAGGTGCCGGTCACGTCGACGTAGCTGCCGTCGGCGAAGATCTCGGCGGTCAGCTCCTGGCCGACCTCGTATTCGGCTGCGGCGTCCGGGGTTTCCAGGCGCAGCTCGGCCACGTGGCGGCGCGGGTTGACCCCGGCGGCGGTGAACTGACCGGTGACCGGCTTATTGACCTTGCGTGGGCTGATTTCGCCGTAGGCCAATTGCACGGCGGAGTAGCCGTCGCGCTCCGGGGTGCGGATGCGGGTCACCACATTGGGCCCGGCCTTGACCACAGTCACCGGAACGACTCGGTTGTTTTCGTCGAACACCTGCGTCATGCCCAGTTTGGTGCCCAGAATGCCTTTTCTCGCCATTGCTCGGGAAGTCTCCTACTGGATGTTGACGTCGACGCTGGCCGGCAGATCGATGCGCATCAGGGCGTCAACGGTCTTCGGCGTGGGATCGAGGATGTCGATCAACCGCTTGTGTGTGCGCATTTCGAAGTGCTCCCGCGAGTCCTTGTACTTGTGCGGGGAGCGGATGACGCAATACACGTTCTTTTCGGTCGGCAGCGGCACCGGTCCTACGACGCTGGCACCGGTGCGGACGACGGTCTCGACGATCTTGCGCGCCGAGGCGTCGATAGCCTCATGGTCGTAGGCCTTAAGCCTGATGCGGATCTTCTGTCCCGCCACGCTTTTTCCCTACCCTCACTCTTCTTGAAGCCCGGTACCCGGGCTTGATCCATGTCTCAGTGCCCTCGGCGCGCTGATCGGCCCGCCCAACTCTGGGCCGATCGAGCGTCGCGCCGAATACTGCGCCGCTGTTTACCTGTCGTGGTCCAACCGGCCCCCGCGCTCGGGTGTGTCACCCGCACGCGGCCTCGGCGCGCTTAGCACAAGGCCAAATTAGTCGCGCTCCAAGGATGAGACCGGACGCGCCCGTGTGGACGCTGGTCGTATGCCCGACCAGGCGTAAACCTGGCGCAGGGCAACCCGAATAGTATGCCCTAGATCGCCGTGACGGCCAAATTCCTGGCGATGGTTCTGGCAACTCCGGCGACGAGGTGACCGATGGCGGCGCAATCACCGAAACTCGCGGTGCGGTCAGACTAGCCAACCGGGTTGCGCGTGCCCTTGCGCGTGATGGTGCCCACCCTGGACCCGGTGCACGGTCTTGTGCGTCCACCCCATCGACGCCAAGTAGGTCCGAGCGCTGCCGTGCGGGGGTCGATGCTGGCAGGGGCGGCAGCCTGACGCCTGGCGCGACTGGTGAGCGGGTCGGCGGTGGCGGCCACCGTCCTTGCGCAGGCCAGAGTGCGCGTGGCGGACATGGGGAGCGGCGCCCGGGCGGTGCATCCCGACGGCGCGGTCGGTCCCGGGCGAGGAAGCCAGGGCGGCGTGGGCCGCCGCGGCGAATAGGACCAGCAACGCGGCTGCGACCAACAGGCCCGCCACCACGGCCAGGAAGCCGACGACGCGGGTCATGAAGGCGGTCTTGGCGTTGGCAGTGCGGGGCATGAATTTCCCTTTTCTCGGCGGTCTGGTGCGTCGAGAAAAGGTTCTGAGCCGGCCCTGCAGGGATCCTTGAAAAACCCTTGGGGTGCAGGTCGGGCGCCGAAATGCGGCTAGAAACGGGGCGCTAGACGACGCACGACGGGCGTCGGCGAAGCGTTATCGGACCCTAGGCGCCGCAGCGTCCTTGATCGGTGCTTTCGAACACCCCGCCGCCACGAGCCCGGCGACGACGATCGCCAATCCGGCCGCCCCTTGGATCGCTGCTACCCCACGTTGGGCATTCGGCCCGGGTCCGCGTGTTGGGCGCGCTGGACGTGTAAGAAACCGTCGACGGCCGCGCGCGCACATTCGCGGTAGTCGAAATCCGGCAGGGTGGATAGCCGGCCCAGCACCAGCGGGCCAATCAACATCGCGATCGCCCGGGATCGGTCGACCTCGCCCAATTCGGCGGCCTGCGGGCTGTCGAAGATGACATCGAACGGCGCCGCGTACTGCTGGGCGATGCGTTCACGCAGTGTGCTGATCGGACTGTCGCCGGCACCGGCGTGGCGGGGCTCCGGCATCTCGTCCAGGTCGCGGCCCAGCGCCAACCAAGCCATCGCGGTCATCATCACCGGCGCCTCAGCGATGGACTCGGCCTGGGCCAGCACGACGGCCACCAGCCGGTCGCGCAGCGAGCCCTCGGCCGGAGGCGTCGGCGAGACCGGTAGCAGGCTGTTGAATGCGGCCGCCAGCAAATCGTTCCCGCTCGGGAAGTGGCGATACAGGGTGGCTCGGGCCACGTTGGCCGTGCGGATGACCGCGTCCACGGTCACCGCGCTCGGCCCACCGGCGCTCAGCAACCCGGCGGCGGCTTCCAGCAAACGAGCCTTAGACCGCGCCGGACGGGGATCGGTGCTCTCGTCGGTAATTGTGAGCTACCTCCCTGTTTGGAAACAAGACCAGGCGTCTATGTACAAGACTATTAGTCTCGAAAGTCAATACGCCCCCAGGGGGAGGAGGCGCATCGGCCATGGTGCAAACCATTGTTCCGCCCGACCAGCGTACTGATGCGGTCAGCATCGGCGGTAGCCCCCGCGCGCGAGCGTGGACCCTGGCGGTGGCCTGCATGGGCGTCGGGCTCGTGGTCGCGTCCATGACGGCCCTGAACACGGCGCTGCCGGATCTCGCGGTGGCCACCTCGGCGACGCAGGCACAGCTGACATGGGTCGTCGACGGCTACACCGTCGCGCTGGCATGCCTGCTGCTGCCCGCCGGGGCCATCGGCGACCGCTACGGGCGCCGGGGTGCGCTGCTGGCCGGTCTGGTGATCTTCGCGCTCGGGTCGATCGCCCCGGCGTTGCTGCACAGCCCGGTACAGATCATCGCGGGCCGGTCATTGGCCGGTGTGGGTGCGGCGCTGGTGATGCCCGCGACGCTGTCGTTGCTGACCGTGGCC